>CAYLJB010000017.1:0-38502 GCA_964383785.1 uncultured Fluviicola sp. | reverse complement strand
AGCCTTTTCCATTAGCAACAAGATCAGTGAGCGAGTTATACAGTTCTTTTTCGCGAATAGTGGTAACCTGGTCAATCGCCTGTCTCAGAGCAATAGCTAGAAAATCTTCCAGATCTTCTGTTTCCATTAACTTGATGTCAGCAGCGATCTCCAGCGATTTCAATGCATAAGTACCGTCCATTTTAATACGAACCAGACCATTTCCTGCCGTACCTTCAACCACAATGGATGGTAACTTGGACATTCCAGTGTCAGTGGCATTCTTTAATTGTGCCAATTGTTGTAAAAATTCGGGACCAAACATGCCTTTAAATTTTTCATCTAAAATAACACAATTATTATGCTACCCTTACAAATCCATTGTGGAATCTCATAAAAATGAAGAAATAATCAAGAACGGTACTGAGAAAATTCTACATTTGTGATATGTACAAACACGTCAAATTATTTGCGTTTGCAGGTTTAATGGCCCTTCTGAGCAATTTATGTTGTTCAGCACTTGTACATGTATTGAAAAATCAAAGCACCCTCATCGAACTTACAGAAGAGGATTCTAGCGAAGAAGAAGAAAATTCTCCCGGCTCCAAACGCGGCTTTACCTTTCTGGAAGAAGAAATGCATTTGTCACAGCCAACACCATCCTTCGAAGAGGGCAATATACAAGCTTCAAAATCACTAGGATTTGAATTAGATCGTCTCGGTTTTTGTAAAACCAAACATGCCAAACGCTTAGAAAACCCACCTGAACTCTGTTAGAAGCAACTTTTCATTTCGATAACTTCTAACACAATTTTCATGAAAACCATATTTTCAAACTGGAAGCAGGATGTTCCTGCCGGTTTGGTCGTATTTTTAGTTGCAGTTCCACTTTGTTTGGGAATTGCTTTAGCGTCAGAGGCTCCGGTTTTCTCCGGACTGATTGCCGGAATCATTGGCGGTGTTCTCGTAGGTGTTTTTTCAGGATCAGCAATCGGAGTTTCCGGTCCAGCGGCTGGATTGGCGATGATCGTTGCAGCTGCCATTCAAGACTTAGGTAGCTTCGAGTTATTTCTTGCTGCCGTCGTATTAGCTGGAATCTTGCAGCTCTTGTTCGGCATCGTTCGTTTGGGTGCTATCTCTGCCTTTTTCCCAAATTCCGTCATTAAAGGAATGCTTGCAGCTATTGGATTATTGATCATATTCAAACAGATCCCGCACGCCGTTGGTTATGACAAGGATTACGAAGGAGATGAAAACTTCTTTCAAGCAGATGGCCACAATACGTTTTCCGAATTGTATTACAGTTTGGATTACCTCACCCTCAGTGCAGTTATCATTTTTGCACTGTCCATGTTAATATTGATAATCTGGGAGAAAAAATTCATTCAGAAAACCTTTCTTAAATTCATTCCGGGTCCCCTTGTTGTGGTACTCGTTGGAATCCTGTGTACTTTGCTCTTTGAGAAAACATCTCTGGCTTTGGCATTGGAACATCGGGTCGACCTGGGAATTGACGGGAAGAAATTCCAAGACTTATTCACCTATCCGGATTTTAGTCAAATTGGTAACCCCAAATTGTACCTCGTTGCTGCAACCCTGGCCGTGGTTGCCAGTGTAGAAACCTTGTTGAGTGTTGATGCAGCAGACAAACTCGATCCGAAAAAACGCACGACGAACGGGAACAGAGAATTATTTGCGCAAGGGATTGGAAATATCGCCTCCGGTCTGATTGGAGGTCTACCGGTAACCCAAGTGGTAGTACGCACTTCAGCGAATGTAAATTCAGGAGGAATCTCAAAATTATCAGCTATTGTGCACGGTGTTTTTATAGCTGCTGCAACGCTTACGATCCCTAAAGTTTTCGGCTTTGTACCTTATGCATCATTGGCGGCAATTTTGATCATGGTTGGCTACAAACTGGCTAAACCGAAATTGTTTCAGGATGTCCTCAAATCCAGTCGTAAGGAATTCGTGATCTTTTTAACTACGATCATTGCCATTCTTTTAAGTGACCTCTTGAAAGGTATCATCATTGGGATGGCACTTGCTCTGATCATAGTGTATATAGAAAGCAATCAGGCGAAGCGACAATCATTTTTCAAGAAAGCTTATAAAATTCACAAACGCGGAAATGCGACAGAGATCGAATTTTTAGAACAAGTGAGTTTCCTTAGTAAAGCTCCGATCCAGAAGATCTTACAAAAAATGGCTCCGAACAGCAATGTGGTTATCAATCTGAGCCGCACCAAGTTCCTGTCGAAAGACATTCATGAGCTCATTCATGATTTCAAAAACTCAGCTCCATTGAACAATATTCAATTGGAGATCAAAAAATAATACCTAATTTCAAGTAGCATGGAAAGAATTTTCAACGGTAATAAAGAATGGATCCAATCAATCACTGAAAAAGATCCTGAATTCTTCAAGCAACTTTCAAGCGGACAAAGTCCTGAATTCCTTTGGATTGGCTGCTCTGACAGTCGTGTGCCGGCCAACGAGATCGTAAACTTACCACCGGGAAGTATCTTCGTACAGCGTAACATCGCAAACCAAGTAATCAATACGGACATGAACCTCTTAAGTGTGGTTTACTACGCTGTAAAGTACTTAAAAGTGAAACACATTTTGGTGGTTGGTCACTACGGTTGTGGTGGTGTTATGGCGGCAATGAGTCAGCAAAGTTTTGGCTTCTTGGATAACTGGTTGGTGAGTATTAAAAACGTATACAGCAAGTACCAGGACACCTTGGATCTGATAGATGATATCAACAAACGCGGTGATCTATTGGTTGAATTGAATGTGATCGAACAAGTGCGCAATTTGGCCAAGATCTCATTTATACAGGAAGAATGGCAAAGTGGAGAGTTTCCGCAGATCCATGGATTGGTGTACTCACTGAAAGATGGTGTTCTAAAAGATCTGGACAGCTCCATCAACTCTTCTGAAGGCATGCGCCCTGTTTACCAGGTTCATAAAGAACTTTTGAAAAATAAATAATATGTCTGAACTGCAATCACGCAAAATCCTAGCCGAGCTGGAAGCAAGTTTGGTTGCAGCCAGACAACCGGAACGAGCCGTAAAAGTGGAAGCGTACATGAAAAACCGCTTCCATTTTTTTGGCATGGAAACACAAGTACGTCGCAACATTCAGCAACCGTATCTGCATGCTTTGTTAAAAATTACGGATCGCGAGAAAAGATGGGACATCATCCGCGAGCTTTACGCCAAAGACGAACGCGAATTTCATTACCTAGCCATAGATTGGTTGAATAAATGGCCTAAAAAGTACTTTACTCCCGTCGATATTGATGAATTTCGCTGGTTGATCACGCAGCATTCATGGTGGGATTCCGTGGATAGCATCGCTAGTAACGCACTTGGAAAATGGGCACGTCTATTTCCGGAGCAAACCAAACATTGGGTGGCGGAATGGATGGATTCTGATTCATTTTGGTTGCAACGCAGTTGTTTGATCTTTCAATTGAAATACCGGAAAGAAACAGACGCACAACTTTTGGAAGCACTGATTCAAACACTTAAACCCAACAAGGAGTTTTTCATACAAAAGGCAATTGGCTGGTCCTTACGGGAATTGTCGAAATACAAGCCTGAAGCTGTTCGAGCCATTTTGGAACACCAAGAATTGAAAGGATTGGCCCTTCGCGAAGCGAGTAAGTATCTATGACCGTTTGACCGTGTTATTGGCCACATACACACCCCCGATGATCACAAACATCCCGATCAACTGAACCCAATGAAAGGATTCTTTCAAGAAGATCATCCCCAAGATCACCGCTACGATAGGTATAATATACGTCACAGAACTTGCAAAAACCGCAGATTTCAATGCGATCAAGCGGTTAAATAAGAAAACTGCCAGACAAGTTCCAACAGCACTCAATATCGTAATAAAGCCCAATCCTTCCCATGCGCTCGGATGTGTGCTAACCACTTCTCCAGTTTTACTCATATAAACAACGATCCAAGCAGGTATTGCTGTCAGCGAAAATGCCAAGGCAGTAATGTCCAATGAACGCACATGACCTAAACGATGTTTGATCGTATTCAAACTGGTCGCATAAAAAACTGTTGCCAAAATCACCGCTCCTGCATGCAACCAGGAGAAATTCGTTTGGATCAACGATTCGCTCCCAACCAATAAGACAATTCCAAGAAAGGCTGTAAACAATCCCAGTACTTGTCGAAGTAAAATTCCTTGTTTGAAAATCATCCATCCGAGTAAGAGCGTAAAAAATGGGGTGAAGCTATTCAGCATGCCGGCCATTCCGGAGGAAAGGTTTGTTTCTGCGAACGTAAATAAAAAGGCCGGAAAGAAATTTCCACAAAAACCAACGATTGCCAAACTGAACCAATCTCTGCCTGTTTTGATCTGCTTGAACAAGCGCAAACCGAAGGGCAACATGATCGTTCCCGCGATAGCCATGCGCAATGCACCTACTTGAACATCCGAGAACAATGGCGTTCCGTCAAGAGCGACCATTCCACGTTTCATCAATAAAAAGGAACTTCCCCAAATACAAGCCAAAATGACAAGCAGTGCCCAAGAACGTAGATCTGTTTTCATGAACGCTGCTTCAAACGGGCAAAGTAATAGCGCAAGTAAACCAATACCGGCAATCCCAAATGGATGAGAAATAACAAAACATAACCTATGGGCTTCAAACGAACAGATTCAGGAACAATACCCTGCTTCGTTGCCGTTTCCATGTGGATACCCAATAAATGTGGTAAAGCCACTTTTTGCTCAATCTGGAAAGCTACCAACTTCTGCTTGTAGGTGTAAATCCCATCATAGATCGGTACTGTGAGGAACCAACAGACCAAGACCATGGCCAATGCCACGAACAAAGCTGCAACAAGCGCAAAATACGGTTTGTTTATCATGATGCAAAAGTGCGAAAAACCACGCAAACTAAGCATATGGTCACCCGCTTGATTTGATTATCTTTGAGCATGCGCATTGCTTATTTGATCGGAACTGACAGCTGGGGTGGACTTGAGTTAAATCAAGCAAAGAATGCATTGTGGATGTCGGAAAGAGGTCACTACGTGTTGCTCATTGGTCCGGCCAACGGAAAACTAGAGGCTTTTTGTCGTGAACACAAACTGCCTTTTGAAGCACACAAGGGTCATAAAAAATACTACGATTACAAAGCGGCAGCAAGCATCTCCCGCATTTTGGTAGCGCAAAAAATGGAACACCTCATCATTCGGGATGTGCGAGACATGAGTGTTGCCGTAATTGCCAAACGCAAAGCCAACAAACAATTTCGTGTACACTACTTCATGGAAATGCAATTGGGTGTTACCAAGAAGAATTTGTTGCACACACTCCGTTTTCGTGGATTGGATACCTGGAGCTGTCCCCTGCTTTGGTTGAAAAAGCAAGTGGAGACTATGACGCATATGCCGAAGGAGGGTATTTTTCACATTCCGAGTGCGTTGGATATGGCTCCATTTTCAACAGATCAATCCAAGGTAGAAGCCAGACAGATCCTGGAACTTCCGGAGGACAAGATCATTCTTGGTCTTGCAGGAAGATTCGATCCACAAAAAGGACAATTGTTGTTATTAGAGGCATTGGAAAAAATCAATAATCCTAAGCTATGCGTGTTGTTCTTGGGCGAGCCAACCATGCATGAAGGACAGACTTACAGTGACCAAATGAAGGAAAGGATGATGACAGACGCTCTGAAGGATCGCGTTTTCATTCGACCGTTCAGACCGGACATTGCGGTTTTTTATAAAGCAATTGATGCCTTCGTGATGGCCAGTAAAGCAGAAACAGTTGGAATGGTGACCATTGAAGCGATGGCCAGCGGTTGTCCGGTAATTGGCTCCAATGCTGGAGGCACACCTGAAATATTACATCACGGAAAGCGTGGTTATTTGTTTGAGCCTTTGCAAGCTGAAAGTTTGGCAGATCAGATAATAGCCTTTTTAAAGGACCCGTATAAGTTTACTGCATCCGAATTGCGGGAAACCGTTACTCAGTTTGATCACCAGCTCGTTTTACCCGAAGTGGAACGCGTGATCAGCAGAAAGTTGAATTAAACGTTTTTCTTGAATTTTTCCGAGAAGAAAACTTTATCGCGATTCACACGTGACTCCAGTGTATCTCTGAATTCCGCAAATTTACCTTCAGGCACACAGTTGGTTGGAAAATGCAATTGTAAATCCTCGATGTACTCAAAATAAATAGTCTGTTGGTGCAATTCAACTCTACGCAAGCCTTGAAAATACAATACGCGCAATTCCCGGTCTGCAACCACCAATGCTTTTTGCGTAATTCCAATACGAAACCACTTCGATGCGATAGCTAGAAAAAGTAATTGGTCCAGACACATCAATCCATAAACGACCATCAAAGGCCATGATTCAATGGTTAACTGCCAGCATCCGAATACAAACGCTAAAGCAACTGCGGCTTCCAGGATCAAGTACATGCGCACTTGCTTTTGTCTTTCAGCTCCGATGGGAGCACACCAAATAAAACGCTCCGGTTTGCGCGTCATGCCAACCCCAACCCATCGCTGTACTGAGCGACGCGCGATGAGTAACAACAGTAATCCTGCAATCACATAAAAGATCTCAGCTTTGTAAGGCAGTTGACTTGCCGTTGTATGCAAGAATTCAATGGGAAGATCAAACCCTACGAAAATGCTTAATGCCATCGCAGGGAAAGAAACTACCAGTAATAAAATATTGATCGAGCGATTCATATTAAGCTGTCAACAATTTAAGTTTTTGCTGCAGCTCATCAATACGGCGTTTTGCAGCCATGATTTTAGATTCCACTTCTTTTCGCAACGAATCAGCACCTTTTGATTTAGCGAAGAAACCAAGGTTGTTTTCATATTGCAAGATATCGCTACGCAATTGACTAATCTTCTCATGAAGTTCAGCACGTTCACGCGCCATCGCTTTATCGGGGTTTGCACTAGAACGCAGGCTATCCAATTTCGCTTGGAACATCATACGCTCCTGCTCATCCCCTTCCAATTTCAATTTTTGATAATGTGCATCCAATGCTTCGCGATATGCTTGATAGATCGCATCCTTTTCCTTCATAGGAACTTTACCGATCTCTGTAAACTCAGCAGAAAAACCACGTAACATGGTCAACGCATCCCGCTTTTCAGCCGGAAGTTCCGTAGATTTTATACGCTCGATTAACGCTTTTTTCGCTTCTAGATTTCCTTCAAGGGCTGCGTCTTGTTCAGCATAAAATGCTTGTTTCGCTTCAAAGAAATGGTCGCAAGCAGAGCGGAAATCTTTCCACAATTTCTGCTCAAAACGATGCCCTGCATTCCCAAGGCTCTTCCATTCTTTTTGGATTGCTAGAATGCGCATCGTTGTATCCTTCCAATCTGTAGAACCTTTCAGATCATGCACTTTTTCAACCAAAGCTTGCTTGGCTTGAGCCACATCATCGTATTGTTTTCTGATATCATCGAAGAAGGCTTTTTTCGCTTCAAAGAAAGCATCACAATTGGCGCGGAATTCTTTCCAAACTTCTTCATTTTCTTTGCGCGGACCAAAACCAATTGCTTTCCATTGTTCTTGAAGTGCCAACAATTGCTGCGTAGCAACATCCCAGTCCTTCGGAGTATTGATGGCCAAATCTTTCACCATACTGGCAGCCTTTAGCACCAATTCTTTTTTCAACTCCAAGTTCTCTGTCAATTCCTTGCGGCGATCTTCATAGAAAGCTTGAATGCGCGTGTATGCAGCACGTACGGCATCCCAATAGCGGTTTTTCAGATCTTCCCAGTCTTCATTCAATACCGGTCCGATCTCCTCCCACTCATTTTGCAACAGTTTCAAAGCTTGTTCAACATCCTTGATCTGCTCCAGATTGCTCAGTTCCTGAACTTTTTGGATAACCGCTTCTTTCAGTTGCTGGTTGCGCTTGAAATCATGGTCGCGCAATTCGCGGTAGATCTTGATGTGATAAAAGAAGGTTTCCAATAACTTGGAATACTCCGACTGCATATCCTGACGTTTTTCACGCGGAATATCACCAACTGCTTTCCAAGCTTCATGTATCTCTTTGTATGCGGCCATAGCAGCTGCAATATTCTCTTCACCTGAAACAAGTTCTTTCAACTGTTCCAACAAAGATTTCTTCTTGCGCAGATTGGCTTCTTCACTTTCTTTTTTCAAGCGTTGTTGCTCGTTTCTGCGTTCGCGATAAGCAGTAACTAATTCATAGAATTCCTGACGGATAGGGTCTGCTTGTTTTTCAGGAACTTCTTCACCTTTTTCCTGGGCTTCTAATTGCGACACCTGGAATTGACGATCTTCCTCAAGGATCAAATCCTCAAACTGTCCACGAAGATCATTTACATCGCGGGCAACAGCTAATGCATCTTCTTGCGAAACCAAAGCTTTCAACGCTTCTAACAATCCAGCCTTATCCATATCAGTCATTTTTATTATTCTTAGCCAACAACAGTTGACATCTCAAAATTGGTCAACTTCACAAATTCCTCTACACGACGGTCGATATCTGCACGAGAGATCTCCAACAAACGTTGCGTACCGAATTTCTCCACACAGAACGAAGCTAAAGCAGATCCTGCGATGATCGCACGTTTCATGTTCTCAAAAGTTATATCATCTGTTGCTGCAAGGAATCCGATGAATCCTCCAGCAAACGTATCTCCTGCTCCCGTTGGATCAAATACTTCTTCTAATGGCAATGCCGGGGCGAAGAATACCTTTTCATCCTGGAACAACAAAGCACCGTGTTCTCCTTTTTTAATGATCAAAGTCTTTGGTCCCATTGCACGGATCACTTTTGATGCACGCAACAATGAATACTCGCCCGATAATTGTCGTGCTTCCTCGTCATTGATAATTAACACATCAACCAAACGCAATGTTTGTTTTAAATCGTCCATAGCGATGTCCATCCAGAAATTCATGGTATCCATAGCGATCAATTTCGGACGTTGTGTCAATCGCTCGATCACCATGCGCTGAACAGCCGGAGCCAAATTCCCCAACATCAAGTATTCAGCTCCTTGATAACTTTCAGGAATGATCGGATCAAAGTTCTCCAATACATTCAACTCTGTCACCAACGTATCACGCGAGTTCATATCGTTGTGGTAACGTCCTGACCAGAAAAAGGTCTTTTCACCTTTTTTGATCTGCAAACCTTCCAAAGCAACACCTTTTGCCGCCAAAATATCAAGCGTTTCTTGCGGGAAGTCTTCACCCACAACCGAAACGATGCGTTGATCCTTTACAAAATTCGAAGCTGAAAGGGCAATGAAAGTTCCAGCTCCTCCTACAATTTTATCTGTCTTTCCAAATGGTGTCTCAATGGCATCGAAAGCCACGCTACCAACCGTTAATAAACTCATCCTATTAATGTCAAAATTCCCTACAAAGTTAGCCATTTTAATGCTTTGATTCAGAGAAAGCCACAAGAATCTCTCTTTGTTTATTTATTAACACCAATATCGTTTTTTGTTTTATTTAAAACTTTATTAACAAACAGACGCATTGCGGTACGCTTCTTGCAAATTGTGGCACGACATTAAATCGAAAAACATGAGCACACTATTACGTTCATTCAGTTTGGTAGGATTGCTTTTGGCCGGAGTTGCCAACGCACAAGACGCATTCAATCGTGAATTTGAATCGATCCGCCAAGACCTAGTTAATTGGGATCCCGTTCGTGGAGAATGGTTGGCAAGCAGCATGGTTGCTATGTCGAACAACCAACCGGTTCCAGACCGCATGTTTCCGGAAAATTTCACCCCTTCCGAAATGTATTCGATGCTTCCGTCTGAAACACGTGTTCGCGTTCGCAACGCCATTCAGCAGAACCAACGCAACGCCGATTCAACAACAGCTAATCGTTGGAACGAGGTGAATCGCTTCGCTTCACGTCCGGGCTGTAACCCGATCATGGGCCGTTCTTACGGTGATCCGCACTTGCAATCATTCGATGGTGCCGCTTATTCATTCCAAACAGTTGGAGAATTTACGTTGGTAAAATCTCAATCCGGACACATGAATGTTCAGGTTCGACAGCGGGCAGAAGGACAAGACTTTTCTTTGAATTCAGCAGTAGCGATGTGGGTAGCAGGAGATCGTGTTTGTTTGTATGCAAATGACCGCCCAGATGGAAACACGACAACTCCACTGCGTATCGAAGGGCAAGCGATTTATGTTGAAGACAGACCATTTTTCCTAGACCACGGCGGTGTGATTCGCAGAGAAAAAGAGGATTATATCATCACTTGGCCTACGGGAGAACGTGTGAAAGTCGACATGCGCGGATGGAATACATCTGGTTTCATGAACATTGCTGTTGAGATATTCCCATGTACAGATTCGTACTTCGGAGTTCTTGGAAATGCAAATGGTCGCTCAAATGACGACTTCCAAACAGGACCGAATGGCAGAAATGCTGATATCAACGTAGGAGTTTTCGGTTCAAATGATCCAGCAGCTCAAACCGTTGAACGTGAATATTTGAATTTCTTGGCACGCGATTTTGCTCAAACATGGCGTATCACGCAACCCGAATCACTTTTCGACTATGGTTGGGGACAAAGCACGCAAACTTTTACTGACCTTACATTCCCGCGTAATCATCGCACTTTGGGAGATTTGAACGATCGTGATCGCGACCGTGCACGCAGAGATTGCGAGCGCCAAGGTTTGACAGGAGCAGAATTGAATGCATGTATCTTTGATGGTGGATTTTTACGCATTCCTCCAACACCAAAACCAGTGATCAATGACCCAACAACTGGTACAGTGATCCGTCCTACAACACCAACTCCAAACGTAAATCCTGGCGGACGTGTTGTTCGCGATCGTGCACCAATGGAAAAACCTGTAGAACAAATCCCTGGAACAGCTGATCCAATGATCAAGCAACCAGGAACGAATAATCCGGATGTGGATACCCGAAGCCCTGAAAATCCAGGAACCTCTGGAACTGAAAAACCTGCTTCTAATCCGGACGTGAAAAATCCTGGTGTAAATCCAGTTTCTCAACCTCAAACAAAAGAGCCTGCAGTGAATGAAACAACAAAACCAGTTTACGGTCCACCACCTGTAGAAGAGGACAAGCCACGCAAGCCGATTATTTCATTGCCGCAGAGTAAACCAGCAAGCTCACCAAGCCCATCCAATGGAGGGAATTCAGGAGGTTCCGGAAACAGTAGACCTGTATCCAGACCGAGCGCTCCGGCACCTACTCCAGCACCAAAACAACCGACATCAACTCCAAAGCCGAGTTCACCCACTCCAAAACCATCGGGCACCCCTAAAATAGGCCGTCCATAATGGAGCATACCAACCAATGACAAAAGGGAAGCACACTTATGCTTCCCTTTTTTGTGACCTATTAAAAACACAACGTTAATTACTTCTCAGTGATGTTGAATTATCGCCTAATTGTCGGTTTAAATTTGTAACATGCAGCACGTGTGGAAATGGGGAAAACGAATTTTGAAATGGCTTGTGGCCACCATCCTTACGCTGGCTATTACAATCACCGTGATCTTGACTGTTTTCAAAGATGACATTATCAACTATGCCATCGGTGAGATCAACCAATACTTGAAAGTACGCGTAGATGTAGCCCGAGTTGACCTTACGTTTTGGAAAACATTCCCCAACTTGTCAATTGACTTTGAACACGTATTTGTACAAGGCGCCTTGCCGGAGGATCGAGAAAGCGACACCCTGCTATTTTCCGAACTGGTGCGATTGAAATTCAACCCAATCGATATCTGGAACGAAGAATACAAGGTTAAGCAGATTTCCATCAAACCAGGAACACTGCACTTGGTGGTCAACGAACAAGGCTTGCAAAACTTCGATATTCTGAAACCCAAAGAAGGAAAATCAGACGACGCATTTAATCTGCAACTTCAGAAGATCAGCGTGGAAGGAATGGATTTCACCTACGCCAATAAAAAGAACGGACAGACCTACGCTGCTCTCATTAACGAAGCGACTTTGAAGGGAGATTTCTCTGCCGATAAATTCACTGTTGGAACAGAAGCAGATTTTCTAGTAAAACGCATTCAGAATGGACTCGTACCTTTTGTCATCAATCAACCCGCTCAGTCGGAAGTGGAGGTAATTGTGGACAAGAACAAGAACACCATTTCATTGCCGGATGGTACTATCAACCTAGCAGGATTGCCATTTCATCTCAATTTTTTGCTGGACTCGAACAACCTTCATTTAAAATTAGACGCAAAAGACCTATCGTTAGTGGATATTGCCAATAAGCTGGCTGTGAAGGAGGTAGAGGAGATCGGGAAATATGAAGGTAGCGGCACAGCTTCATTCCACTTGAAAATGCGCAGTCCTCAAAAAGGAAATACCTATCCGCTCATCAACTGCCAATTCAACATAAAGCAAGGCGCGATCACCGAGCCAAGTAGAAAATTGAAATTGAAAAACATACAAGTTGACGGAACCTATTCTACAGAAAAAGGTCAGGGTAATGAAACACTGGAATTGTCCAAGATCCGATTCAACAGTGCCGGTGGACCATTCTCAGGGAATTTGAAGATCCATCATTTCAACATGCCCGTCTACACCGGAAACGCAAATGGATCCATCGATCTAGCAGTTCTGGATGCGCTTTTCAAGCTTCCAAAAATTCAGTCCATTGGTGGAATTCTAGGCATTCAGGCCAACTTTCAATTGATCACCGAAACCAGTGAATTTGGTCATCAAGTAGTGATGAACGACGGTGGCGGACAAGCTGATCTAAAGCAGGTTAATTTTCAACTTGAACAAGATTCGCGTCAATTTTCAGGGATCAGCGGACATTTGGTTTTAAACAGGCACCAGGCAGCCTTGGAAAACTTAGCTGTTCGCTTGGGTAATTCAGACATTCAACTCAATGGGATCTTTGAACAGATCGACGGGTTTTTACAGAACAAAAGTCGCCTTCAAGTGGACGTGAGCGCTGAAAGTAAAAAGATTGACCTGAACGATTTCACGAATAAATTTGTGACTGAAGAACAAGCACCTGCGGCAAATGACGAATTGGTCGACTGGTTGCTCCCTACCCAAATTGATGGGAATGTAAGCCTGGATGTTGGAACCATTTTATTGGATCAACACCGATTTACGGAAATTCACGGCGACATGGAAGTCGGCGACCGCACCATTGTTATCAATCAGTTACGCGGTGTGAATGCCGAGGCGGCAGTTAGCGGCGCTTTGCAGATCAAAGAATCAGCACCACAGTATTTCGATTTGGCAACTTCGTTGGTTTCGAAAAATATTCAGTTCAAACCGCTATTCAAAGAATGGAACAACTTTGACCAACAAGTTATCACTGCAGATAACATTTCCGGTAAAGCCGAAGTGATCCTGGATATGAAAGCGCCTTTCAAGTGGGGTGATGGGATCATCAAAGAAAAGATCATTGCCCAAATTCAATTGAAGGTCAGCAATGGGAACTTGCGCAACGTTTCCAGCTTCAAACAATTAACTGCCGATTTGAAATCACCAAAGACAAGGATGGTTTTGAAACCACGTGAAGTTGACGCCCTTCAAGGGAAACTGGATAACATCCGATTTGAAACATTGGAGAATACGATCTTCATTTCAGACAGCAAATTGATCATTCCAAAAATGGAGATCAAATCTTCTGCTTTGGATATTACCACCGAAGGAACACATGGCTTTAACAACAAAGTCGATTACCGCTTCGCTTTCCGTTTGCGCGATCTGAAATTGAAGAAGGATGAATCCGAATTTGGCGAAGTGATTGACGACGAAACCGGACTGCGCATTTACGTAAGAATGTACGGCGATTTGGATAATCCGACCATTGAATGGGATCAAACGGCTCGTAAAGATCAGGCTCGTGAGAACAGACAAGAAGCAAAACAAGAAGCGCTTTCCATTCTGAAATCGGAATTCGGTCTCTTCAAAAAAGACACGACCATCAAAGCCTATCAACAAAAACAGGTTCAGCGCGAAGAATTGTTGATCGAGTTTGGAAAGGATGAAGTCCTCACACCGGAAGAGATCAAAAAAGAGAAACAGAAAAAGCAAGGAAAACTGAGCAAATTCAGTGAAAAACTGAAGCAAGAGAACGACAAGGACAAGGAAGTAGAGTTCATCGTTGATTGATTTTTTTCCACTCTCATTGAACCTAATTTATGGAATGCTGTACCAAAACGCATCATCTTAAAAATCTGGTTTATGAAATGGTCCGTTATCTTTCTTTTCCTACTCGCTGCTTCAAGCACTCACGCGCAATCGATTAATGGTAAATTGAATGCCGCAGAAACCAATAGCGCATTGAGCTATGGAAACGTGGATATCTACAAAGGCAATAAACTTGTTGCCACCGTTCTAACCGATCGCAGCGGGAATTTTAATGTTGCGTTAGACACCGGAGAATACACCTGTGTGATCCAATACGCAGGATACGAATCGCTCACAAAAAAAATCACGGTTAAAAAAGATGAGAAAGTGGACTTTTCGGTTTCCGAAGACAAAGAATACAAAGGAAAACGCGAATCTACCATAGCCCCAGCTCCAGTTGTGATAGAAAGTAAATCAATCTCAACTTCCGGATATGTACGCTCTAGCGGAGAGTTCATAGATTACGATGCCATCTTTTCATCTCCCGCTCCGGAAGGAGGCACTGGTCGCAGTGGTGCGCTTACAGCCGGTGAGATCAACGATTTTTCGAAATGGAAGCTGTGGCAAGATATCAGTTCGAACGAACTACAGATGTATCAAACCAATTGGAATATTGCGCCTAACGGACGTTATACGGTGATGTTACAAAATGCTGTTGGCTTACCGTTGGCAGATGCGGAAGTGATCTTGAAAGAGAACGATAAGGTGTTGTTTAAAACGCGCACCGATAACACCGGAAAAGCAGAATGTTGGTTGACTATCAAAAACGAAAAGCCGGTAGTTAAAGGAAAATTGCAGCTGATCATTACCTACAAAGGCGCTACTAAAAAGTTGGATCGTGTTAAAGTTTTTGAAGACGGATTCAACCATTTAACGCTGGATGTAAGTTGCGAAGCTCCGCAGAACGTTGATGTCGCTTTCGTGGTAGATGCAACCGGTTCTATGGGCGACGAGATTGATTACCTGAAAGCAGAAATGAAGGAGATCATTTTCCAATCGAAGCAGATCAGCAACAGCTTGAATTTCCGTTTTGCCAACGTATTCTACCGCGACAAAGGCGCTTCTGAAATGTACACCACACGCGTTATGGACTTTAACCGCGTATTGACTGTTGCTTCTGATTACATTGCAGCACAAAATGCCGGCGGTGGCGGTGATTACGAAGAAGCTGTAGAAATTGCCTTGGATTCCGCCATCAATAAATTGTCGTGGAGTGAAGAAGCTCGCACCCGAATCCTTTTCTTGGTTTTAGATGCACCTCCACATAATACGGTTGCCAATCAGGAGAAATTGCAACAGTTGATCGAACAAGCGGCTGCTAAAGGAATTCGCATTGTTCCTGTTGGAGCTAGCGGAATCAACAAAAGCACCGAATACTTGATGCGCACCTTGGCTTTGGGGACAAACGGAACTTACACTTTCTTGACAAATCACAGCGGGATCGGAAATCCGCATATCGAACCAAGTACCGATAAATACGACGTTGAAACGATGACCAATCTGATGGTTCGCATCTTGAAAAGCTACACTTACATGCCTGATTGCGAACAACAGATCCCGGATTTGGGCTTGAACTACCCGGACAGCATTGTTACCACAGCGCCAACTGACAGCTTGGATTCGATCAAACCGGCTCCTTATAACAGTCAGGCTAAGATCACCTGGAGTTACTACCCGAATCCAACAGACGGAATTGTGACCTTGGTTGCCGACACCGATATTTCTGAATTATACATTACAGATCTATCCGGAAAAGTGCTTCAGGTCGTTCGCAACTTGGAGAAAGGTCGCCGTCAACAGGTAGATCTATCCGATTATGCAACAGGTATTTACCTCATCCGTTACCCGATCGATACCAAATGGTACAGCGGCAAGATCATTTTGCAACGCACCAGTTAACGTTTCCATCTACCCAATATACTTCCAGAAGAGGTATTCCAATAGGGATGCCTTTTTTGCGTCAAATGCTTACTTTCGAAAAGCGAAACAGAAACAACATGAACTACACCATTCATAAAGCGGTCGATCGGCAAACAATTACTTGGGCAAGTGGGACGAGTACTGAGATCTTCATTTTTCCCAGTGACGGCGATTTTGTAAGTCGTAATTTCACCTTTCGCATCAGCACCGCTACTGTTGAAGCAGAATCTTCGACCTTTACATTTTTCGAAGGCATCACGCGCCATTTAATGATCTTGAAAGGAAATTTGATCCTCACCCACGAAGGTCGCTACACCAAGGAAATGAAACCTTACGATCAAGACACTTTTTCAGGTGAATGGCCCACAAGCAGTGTAGGAAAAGTGACGGATTTCAATTTGATGTTGAAACATGGAGCTACCGGATCGCTGAACCATCAACACCTACAAGCCCATGCTCAAATCCAACACCCTTCTAACGCGGAACGCACTTTTGTGTATATCGCAGCTGGACAGTTGCGCTTTCAAGATCAACTCCTCGAAACTGGAGACTTGTTGGCATACGATGCAACAACACTTGAACTAAAAGCTGAAGTGGATAGCGATTTGATCTTTATCGAAGTTGATCTGAATACAGCGAGTAATTAGTTTAAAGGAACTTTTTTCATGCACTATGTAACTTTTTCCCCGTTCATCAAACTAACTGTTTAAGAAGGTTAAACGCCCCCATTGCATGTCGGAGAAACAACAAGCTTTCCTTAAACTTTACGAGCCCGTCCACGATCGGTTCGAGCGCTTCTGCAGAGCACGTGTTTACGGAGATATGGATTTCCGGGATTTGATGAACGATAGTTTGCTGATTGCATTTGAAAAATTTGAAACGCTGCGTTCGCAACAAGCATTCTTTTCGTTTTTGTGTGGCATTAGCATTCGATTGATAGGAAATCACCATCAAAAGAAAAGAACGACAAGGTATCAGTCCGCTGAATCAATGCTGGAAATTACGGATGCGCAAAGTGCGCCCAACGAGTCCGCTGATGTACATTTTTTGCACCGCGCTTTGGCACAATTGCCGGAAGAACAACGCGAATGCATCATCCTGTTCGAAATAGCAGGTTTTAGCATCAAGGAGATCATGGAAATTCAGGATTCAAGCGAATCGGCTGTGAAACAACGACTGAAACGCAGTCGGGAAAAACTGACTGAGATCTTGACCTTTGAAGCACAACTAACTACAAGAGAACTTGGGCATGGATAAGATGAAAAACATAGATGATCTGTTTCGTTCAGCACGTGAGCAAGAGTCGGTATATTCTTTTGATGCTGTAAAATCCAGTTTTATTGCCGCTAGTAGCAATCAGACCGGACATGTTCCTAAAAACAATGTTTCACTAAAAAAATGGATCATGACTTTTACCGCCATCACCACCCTATTCGTTGCATGCATTTGGATCTTCTCCGGCAAGAACGAAAAACAAGAAAATAAGCGCCAACATGAAGCAATATCGCAACAAAAGGAGCAACAACCACATTCACCAAATGTGCAACCAGCAGAGCGACCGGAAGCTACGGGACATGGGATGAAGTTCAATAAGAAAGATCAAGTTCCTGCTGATTTTACGGCACTTTCTGAACCAATTCCAGACCAGCATGCAACCTACGCATCTGACGCTCTTGAAAACATTCAAAACAACACCTTTGTCGACCCCGATCCCCGATTGGTTGCAGAGGATCCTTGGCCAAAATTGACCGAAAAAGAAATCGAATTTGCTGAGAAGACGAAAAAACAGTTGTTGAAAGCTATGAACAAACGAGACAAAAAGGAATGGGCTTTTGTGCCTGCAGGAGCATTTAAGATGGGTGATTCCATGGTCTCCGTGCAATCATTTTCGATGCTCAAGTATGAGGTAACGAATGCGCAATACCTGGCTTTCATCTACGATCTGATCCTGCAAAACAATAAAGAGGCATTTTACAAAGCTAAGCCGGATCAAAATCTGTGGAACACTTATTTCAAAGGGAGCATGGAACCGTATGTCTCGTATTACTTCTCCCACCCGGCTTACGCAGACTATCCTGTAGTAAATGTGAGTCCGGAAGGAGCAGCATTGTTTTGTCAATGGATCAATGAGGAATATCAAAAAATGTATCCGAAAACGGCCAATCTAATGACTCCCGTTCGTTTACCGCTCTATGCGGAATGGATGATGGCCGCAAGTTGTGGTGGTCAATACACGAAATACCCTTGGCCAGGTGAAACCCTGAAAAATGAAGACGGGTTGGTTCAAGCCAATTTTGTGCGCACGGATCTTCCAACAGTTTCGGCAGCGGAATCATCGAACTATTTTATTACTGCACCCGTGAAATCCTATTGGCCCAATGAATTTGGAATCTACAACTTAGCCGGAAATGTCGCTGAAATGGTTCATGAAAAACCGATAGCCATTGGTTCCGTTGGCTTAGATGTAATGCGGACGGTGGGTGGTAGTTTTGAAAAAGCAGCTGCATTTCTTGAGCTCCATGCGGCAGATCCCTACGCAGGAAAAATAAAAGCTTGTCCTGCAATTGGCTTCCGCATTGTGATGACCAATTTATAAGTTAATATACCATCAATCAACCCAGTCCAACCAGACAAAAAAAAAGGCGCTAACCTAATTGGAAAGCGCCTTTTTATTGGTGTCTATATCCTTAAATATTCTCGAAGAAATCGTTCCCTTTGTCGTCGGTAATGATGAAAGCAGGGAAATCCTTGATGGTGATCTTGCGAACGGCCTCCATGCCCATTTCCTCAAAATCTACCACTTCCACAGACAAGATGTTCTCTTTTGCCAAGATCGCAGCCGGACCACCGATAGATCCCAAATAGAATCCGCCGTATTTCTGACAGGCATTTTTTACATCAGCAGAGCGATTTCCTTTCGCCAACATGATCATACTTCCTCCCATAGATTGGAATTGATCAACGTAGCTATCCATGCGACCTGCTGTTGTAGGACCGAAACTTCCGGATGGCATTCCTTCCGGTGTTTTTGCAGGACCCGCGTAATAGATCGGGTGGTTCTTGAAGTATTCCGGCATTGGTTTGCCGCTATCGATCAATTCTTTGATCTTCGCATGGGCCATATCGCGTGCAACGATCAAGGTTCCGTTCAGTTTCAAACGTGTTTTGATCGGGTATTTCGACAATTCAGCCAATACTTCTTTCATTGGTCGATCCAAGTCGATCACTACCGGCGGCTCCAATTGTGGTGGCAACTCCGGCAACAAACGGCGTGGGTCTTTCTCCAATTGTTCTACAAAAATTCCATCCTTGGTGATCTTTCCTTTGATATTGCGGTCGGCAGAACAAGAAACTCCTAAACCAACCGGACAAGAAGCAGCGTGACGCGGCAAACGGATCACACGCACATCATGCGTGAAGTATTTCCCACCGAACTGCGCGCCGATCGTACTTTCCTGACAGATGCGGTTAACGCGCTCTTCCCACTCCAAATCGCGGAAGGCTTGTCCACCCATATTTCCTTCAGTTGGTAAATGATCGAAATAACCGGCAGATGCTTTTTTCACTGCTGCCAAGTTGGCTTCAGCAGACGTTCCACCGATCACCAAAGCTAAGTGGTATGGCGGACATGCCGCGGTTCCCAGATCCTTGATCTTTTCGCGAACAAATTCCTCCAGACTTTTGTCGTTCAACAACGATTTGGTCTTTTGGTACAAGAACGATTTGTTGGCAGAACCACCACCTTTCGCCAAGAACAAGAATTCGTATTTCGGTCCTTGTCCTGCGTAAATATCTATCTGCGCCGGCAAGTTTGTTCCTGAGTTCTTTTCTTCAAACATCGAAAGCGGAACTACTTGAGAGAAACGCAAGTTCTTTTCTTGGTAGGTATTGTAGATTCCTTTGGAAAGCCACTCCGCATCATTCGCTCCGGTGTAAACATCTTCGCCTTTCTTACCCATGACGATCGCCGTTCCGGTATCCTGACAAGAAGGCAATTGTCCTTCAGCCGCAATCGTTGCGTTTTGCAACAAGTTATACGCCACAAAACGATCGTTATCCGTAGCCTCGGGATCATCCAAAATACGACGCAGTTTTTCGAGGTGAGAAGTACGCAAGTAGAATGACACATCGCTCAAGGCCTCTTGTGCCAACAATTCCAATCCTTTCGGATCGATGCGCAACACTTCGCGGTCACCCACTTTCTCTACGGTCACATAATCAGAAGTGATCTTACGGTATTCGGTTGTATCCTTTAGAATTGGATACGGATCTTGGTAATGAAACTCAGCCATTGTTCAAATTTTGAGACTCAAAAATAGTGGTTTTGCAGCCCCAAAAGACCAGATATTCTCAATAAAAAACAGAAAATTGAAAAAAACCGCTAACTATGTAGAGTAAAATGAATACTGGTTCGTCTTCTTACACATGGAATCAGTAATTGAAATCCCGATGTCTGAACAAAAGAGATTTTCCATAAGCGCAACTGTACAAGAATTTGGAAAAAAACTCTTTGGTTTTATCCGTGGTCGGGTGCAATCAAACGAAGATGCGGAGGACATCTTACAAGAAGTATGGTATCAGTTCAGCAATCTTACTGCGATTGATGATTTGGAAAACGTGAGCGCCTGGTTGTATCGGGTAGCGCGTAACAAAGTAACCGATAAGTACCGCAAGCAGACAACCGAGCGTTTGGAGAACTACTCGTATCACAACGACGAAGAAGGAATTGGTTTTCGCGAATTGTTATTATTGGACGATTCCCAAGATCCGGAATTGGAACAATTCAAAGAACATTTCTGGAACGAACTTTTCGAAGCGCTGGATGAATTACCCGAAAAGCAGCGGGAGGTCTTTGTTTTGAATGAGCTGGAAGACCTGACCTTGCAGGAAATAGCAGACAAAACAGGAGAAAGTATTAAAACGATAATTAGCCGTAAACGCTATGCGATGACGTATTTACGCAAGCGCTTGAACGATTTGTATAACGACTTAAACGATTAATGATGAAACGCTTATTTACAGGAAAGATCAAGTGGGTGTCTTTTGGCATTCTTTTCATAGGAATGATCTTCGGATTGGGAGCAGTGGTAATGTGGTTGTGGAATGCCATACTACCGGATGCAGTAGCTGTGATCAAACCGATCAACTATTGGCAAGCTTTGGGACTATTGGTATTGAGTAAAATACTATTCAGCGGATTTGGAAAGGGAAAACACCGCGGAGGCAATGCGCCATTTGCACGTCATGAAATGAAACAAAAATTCATGGAAATGAGCGACGAAGAACGCGCTGCTTTCAAAGAAAAATGGAAAAACCGCTGTCAGTAAAATCTATTTGAACCACATAGACACAAAGCACACATAGCACTCTCTAGGGAAACATTTTGTTTCCAAGTCTGAGTAGATTTTAAAACTTTTTTGATAGCGGGAGCTTGCTCCAAACCAAACATCCCTATGTGAACTATGTGGTTTTAATCCTTCTGTTTACAAAAAAAGACAAATGTTTTTTGAACCACATAGAAACAGAGGACACATAGCACTTTCTAGGGAAACATTTTGTTTCCGCTTAGGAGTGGATATTTAAAACTATTTTGATAGCAGGAGCTTGCTCCAAACCAAATATCCCTATGTGAACTATGTAACTATGTGGTTTTAATCTCTGAGTTCACGAAAAAATTCATTGACAAATGTTCTTTGACCCTTTTTAAAAATGTTTGTGCAATTGAAATTGATCAAGATTCCTTTTGGAGCATGAAGTAATTTCATGTAAGTGAGCAATTGAGCTTCATGAATAGATTCAATTTGTTTTACAGATTTCAATTCAACAACAAGCTTGCTTTCAACGAATATGTCACATTTCAAGTTTGTCTCCAACTTGCGGTTATTGTAGTGAATTGGAACTAGTAACTCACTCTGAAATTTCAGTCCTCTTGATTCAAGTTCGATTTTCATGCACTCATGGTAAATACTTTCCAGCAAACCCGGACCTAATTGATTGTGAACAGCTATTGCAGCACCAACTATCAAATAAGTCAGTTGTTCCAATTGCGATTTAGTAGTGATCATTTTATCGGTGTTTTCCATTTAAGTTAATGAAAAAATGCAGCTCTTTAAAGTAATTCCATTCATCAATCGTCTTCTTAAAAAACAGAACATTAAAACACGAACAAAATGACAAAGACAATTTTAAAATCGGCACTATTCGGAGCGTTGTTTGGGGCATTGCTATTCTTTGCACCCGGGTTGATGCTAACAATGGTCATCGTTTCATTCATCATTAAATTGGTGATTCGCCGAAAAATGCGAAGTGGGAAATTTCAGGCATACCGCATTGCTTGGGCCGATAAGATCCGATCAATGAGCGACGAAGAATACGCACAATTCAAAACCAGCGTGAACAGCAGAAAGTGTCATGCATTTTGCCAAACTTGTTAATCCTCATATGAAAAACACATCCATTATGAAACGAAAAAGAGTAGCTATAATTACCGGAGTTGCGGCCGCTAGTATCACCTTCGGAACCTTGTTCGCCACCTTGGGACACCTGAGACACCAAAAGCATTGTCACCATCACATGGCGCATTGTTCGTCAGCAGAAATGCAACACCATCCGAAACATGCTCATTGAACCAACCAATAATTTTAAAATGAGTCAACCGAAGTTCAGAAAAGAGCTTCGGTTTTTTAATTGGTTTTAAGAAGTGTATGGAAGAGTCCATCTTTGTAAATTTCTATTTGTAATAGAATTCCGTCTCGGTCATAGACATACACCTTTCCATCCCACAATTTTCCATTTTTAAATTGTCCTTCTTGCCAAACTCTATTGTCTTCATTGTAGACTTTATTCTTCCCGTTTGGTCTGAATTTCGTAATCGTAATGGTTTTTGTGGCTGGATATGAGCAGGCGATAGATTCGTTCTCGAGCGGAGCATAGCATAGTGTGTCTAGTACTTTTCCTTGCGTATCAAAAACAATGATTTCAGTGGTATCCCCAGTGTTAGCAAAACGAAACAAAGTGTCAACGTAATTGTTTTTTAAATATGTTCCACGTGATTTTAAAACCCCATTTTCATAATACGTTTTGTATTTCCCACTAGGTCGGTTATTTACATAACTACCGATTAGTTTAATGGTCTTCCCGTCAAGATGATACTTTATCCAAGTACCCTCCTTACGGTCATTGAAATAGAGACCTTCTTCTACTTTACCTTCTAGGGGAATTCCACTTTCCGGCCGGTCTTTCCCGTAATAGATCCAATGCCCTTGTTTCCCTAATGAATCTTTTTGATTGATTGGCAACTCCATTTGTGAGTAAAAACAAAAGGGGAACATTAGAAGTAAAAAGCAGTGCAATTTTCTCATAACTGTCCATCTGAATGATAAACCCCGTTCTTGTAAATTTCTACTTGCAATAGAATTCCGTCTTGGTCATAGACATACACCTTTCCATTCCATAATTGCCCATCTCTAAATACGCCATCCTGCCAAATTTCTTGATCCTCTGTGTAGATCTTATTGTATTGATTCGGCAACCATGGTTGACCTTTCGTAATTGGTGTAGCCGGCACTTGGGGCGGTTTTTTATTGGATGAAACTGTGACTTGCCGTTGAGCATTTCGTACCGTACTTGGTTCATTATATCCCGCTACACTGTAAATTGTATCTCCGTTTTCGCGTAAATGAATGGTGTTTTTTGGACGTCCATCAACAGCGATGTATGTATACTCCAACTTTCCGCTTTCATAATAAAAATTGACCCTGCCTTGTTCCTTTCCAATCGAATCAAAAAATGCTTCGTACTCCAATTGTCCATTTTCATAGAACCGCTTCAGTGAATCTCTGAATACGTTTTTATAGAAAAATCCTGTTTCCTTCAACTGACCAGATTCAAAGTACTTTTGATACTTACCACTTGGTCTGTTGTTTACGTAAAAGGAAATCATCTTAGGGGTTTTCCCATCATTATGGTATTTGATACATTGCCCCTCGCGCTTGTCATTTTTATAATAGCCTTCTTCAATTACTCCATCGGCGGGAAAACCGGAATTCGGATGATCACTTCCCTTGATCACGTAATAGGTCAAAGTGTCGGGCGTTGTATGCTGTGCATAATCGACATATTTACCCACTTGAGGATTTGATCCTTTGGAATAGGAGCCAACTGGACGATTCAGGTGGTATTCGGCTTTTATTTTCGGTGTTTTCCCATCCGGCTGGTATTTAACCCAGACGCCTTCTTTCATACCATCAATATACCTCCCCTCTTCCACTTTCACATCCGAGGCAATTCCACTTTCTGGCCGGTCTTTTCCATAATAAATCCAATGTCCTTGCTTAAAACCTCTGGCATCGGTTTGATTGATCGTGTCTTGCCCAAAGAGCCCGCTCCAAAACAAACCAATAAGTACAATAAGCGGGTAGCGCATAGCAGAAGTCGTTTCAATAAATTTAGCAATTACCGCAGAGAAAACAAAGATTTTAACGATTCACAATTTCTCACCACTTCCCGCGTTTTTCGTACATTCGTTCGCATGAACCTGTACTCCAATAAACAGAAGTGGAAAATTGTCCTGCTCATTGTAGCCCTCCTGATGGTAGCGGCCTCGTTGTGGGTTTCCAATTCCGTAGTACAAAAGGTTTCCGATCGCGAACGTCTGCGCGCCAAGCAATGGGCTGAAGCGATCAAAAAGAAAGCGGAGTTGGTGGCATTAACGAATAGCACCTTCAATCAGTTGCGTGCTTACGAGCGACATAAGATCCAACTCTATTTAGATGCAACGAAAGAAATTTCCAAACCTATTTTCGGAGATGCCATTCCGGATTACTCGTTTCCCCTGGCTATTATCAATGACAACAAGGACATTCCGGTGATCCTGGTGGATGACGAAGATGCCGTATCCGGTTTCAATAACCTCGATTTCGATACAAGTGTTATCCGAAAATTGCATCCAGAATACACAAAAAAACAATTGTTAAAGCACTTTGATGACAGTCTCTTGTCGCTAACCAAAATCTGGGAACAAAGCCATCCACCTTTTCGCATAGAAGTTACTGAAGGTTTGGTAATGACCTATTTCTATTCGGATTCGAAACGCACCATTCAACTGGAAAACGAACGCGATTCTCTCATTCAGTCCTTTAACCGCGAGTTGATCAATGACAAACAATTAATTCCCGTTTTGCTCATGCAGCAAGATCCGGATTCCTTGATCGCAACCAATTTACCCGCATCCAAAACATCCGGTGCGGCTTTGACCAAAACGCTGAGTGCCTTTTCGAAAATGAACGAGCCTTTGCGCATTTCTTTCGGGAAGAACAACGAGAATTTATTGTATTACGATGATTCCGAGGAATTGAAGCAATTGCAGATCTATCCTTACATTCAATTCTTGATCATTGGCCTCTTTATTCTAATCGGTTATTTGCTTTTCAGCACCTTCCGCAAGGCCGAGCAAAATCAGGTATGGGCCGGAATGGCGAAGGAAACAGCCCATCAGTTGGGGACTCCGCTATCTTCGTTAATGGCTTGGGTACAATTACTGGAAACGCAAAACGTAGATGCTTCGATTGTATCTGAGATGCAAAAGGACATCGAACGCCTGGACAATGTGTCGCAGCGTTTTTCTAAGATCGGTTCAGAGACCCAATTGAAACCGCAAGATCTGGTAGTTACCGTTCATCGCGTGATGGATTATCTGCGTCCGCGCATTTCGAAAAAGGTAGAACTGCAAACAAAAACGGAAAGCGCGGAGATCATCGTTCCTCACAACCCACCATTGTTGGAATGGGTCATGGAAAATATCATCAAGAACGCCGTTGATTCCATGGAATCGAATGGTAAGATCCATGTTTCGGTGCATACTACCCCGGAATGGGTGCATATCGATATTGCGGATACCGGAAAGGGAATTCCCGTGAAGCAATTCAAAACAATTTTCCAGCCAGGATTTACCACTAAGAAGCGTGGATGGGGCTTGGGCTTGTCTTTGGTGAAACGCATCGTGAAAGAATACCACAAAGGCAAAGTTTTTGTGCTGCATTCTGAAGTAGGGAAAGGAACTACCTTCCGCATCAGCTTACCGATGTAAAAAATTTTTCTCCAAGCTGTTACTTTTGCAAACCACAACATTTGACTGAAAACGACAAACCTTGTTTGGAAAAAGAAAACATAGCCTCACGGAATCAGAAATGATCGAAAATGCCAAGCGGGATCACCGGCAATTTACCCCCTTATACGAGTTGCATTTCGACAAGATCTACCGCTTCACCTTCAAAAAATTAGGCGGTGATGAAGCCATGGCCGGCGACCTCGCTCAATTGACCTTTATGAAAGCGATGGCCAACATTAACAAATACGAAGATCGTGGTGTGCCATTCTCAGCCTGGTTGTTTCGAATCGCCTTGAATGAGGTGAACATGCACTTCCGCAAACAAAAGAACAGCTACACGGTGGAGATCAATGACCGCCAATTGCTAAGTCTTTTTGAAGAGGAGGACGTCCCACAAATGGATGATGCCGACAAAGAACAATTGGTAGCCTTACTGAACAGTCTGGAAGACGACCAGGTGGAACTGATCGAAATGCGTTTCTTTCAGGAAATGAGCTTCAAAGAAATTGCGGATATTTTAGAAATTTCGGAAGCAAATGCTAAAATGCGTGTGTACCGTCTTCTGGAAAAGCTTAAATTGAAATGGAAAAAGGAACTATGAGACGGACATTTAAATATAACAAGCAAGCTAAATCGAACGAACCAACGAAAGAACAGATCGCTCGATACAAGGATTTTGCGTCCATCTCACACAAGTATGAACGCATTGCTAAGCGACCTAAAAAGCCGCTTTACAAGGACCCGAAGCTTTTCTTGCTCCTGGTACTCCTGGGCATCATTTTCTTGTTGATCTTCCTGGAAGAAAAAGCTTAGAACCCTTCAATGTCGATCTGACGCATTGCAACAAAGGACTTGCGGATGGTTTCGCCCACACCCGGCACTTCGAAGTGAATGATGTACACCCCTGAAGAAACCGGAATGCCCGTTCTATTCGTGAGTGTCCAATCCATAAATGTCAGCGCATTGTCCTTTTTGAACTGATTGATCAGTTTTCCGCCCACATTGTAGATGCTAACAGTACAACGCTCCGGCAAGTTGATAAACTTGATACGATTATCCACCTTATTGCGCTCGTAACCAGAATAAGCGTAATACGGATTCGGTACCACATTGATCATACTCAAAGCATCCGTTAATGCCGCGGTATTCACTTTATCCGTAGCATAGGCATCCATGCTCCATCCGTACATTGGAACACCACTGTTCACATTCGTTGCGGTAAATACTTCATATTCTTTATTGATACGTACGCGAATACGCACATCTGTTTCCAGGACATCGTGATCTGCTGCCAATAATGGGTTTACGACCCACATGCAGTTTGTAAATGCATTTCGGAACGCAGTATTCGACTGAGTTACCAACTGATCATAAACCCAATTATTCACGCCATCGTAATACGGACAACCTGTATTGTTGATGTTCACGCCGAATACATAGATCGGTTGTTGTCCACCCAGAACCGGTGTTCCATTATTATCGATCACGGTACTCGTCGGATTCCAGATCATATCGCTGCCATTTTCACCACCCAAGAAAGAATTTTCTCCAAAGGCCATATGCAATCGATAACCTGATTCCACATCAATAGCATAACCCGGGAACCAGCCCATTCCATTTGTTCCACTGGCATCCGGATCTCCGAATTGATCCACACTTTGCTGATTTCTCAAAGTTCCAGCTTCTGCATTTCCAACAGCAAGGTTTTGATCCCCACACAATTCGATCACCGCACAACGCGTCCATTTGGAACGGTCATTCGTTAAAACGATATCCACTCCTTGAGCTCGAGCAATCGTAGCTTGCGCAAACATGGCACCTGCAGCATTAAAGAATGAAGGAATACGGTACGGCATGAAATCACATTGACGTCCCACAAGGGAGAAATGTGTAATTCCTCCACCTAAAAGTCGTGCGTATTTTTGTTCTGGATCCAGAGAAACATAATCCGGATAACATGTTGGGTTGTTATAACCCAAAGTTGGATCATCTTCATCCGGTTGTGGATTGTAAGTTCCTGAACGGATCCAATTCAGTGGCGTAAAGGAATTGTCGTCTTCTATAAAGGACAACCATTGTTTAGAGGAATCTGCAAAGCTTATATCTGCCGTAATCGGTTCTGCGTACAGTTTGTATTCCGGTCCGGTTGCACCCACTACGTAATACGGATCGTTGTAGATCTGAACAGAAACTCCCCAGCGTGGGATCAATTGTTCATTGTCTTGCGCAATCGTCACATCTGAATTCACGGAATCCAGGAGATCGCCACCTGGAGCTGTATAGCGGTAAATCACCCAAGCCGATGAATCGATCGGGTCGGCTGCATCTTTGGTGAATTTACATGTAAAATAACCGTCAGCAACGTTCAATGGATCCACCACTTTTACGCGGATCGGACCAGCATTTGGTTGGTAGGTCGGATTGTCTTGTTTACCAAACGTTAAGATCTGTTCTTCGCTTTCCTCTGATAAACGGAGGTCGTTCATGCCATTCCCACGGCCATCGAGACGTGTGATTGGTGGCTGGAATCCGTAAGAAGAATAATGTTGTGTTCCTTCTGCCTCCGGTTTCGGGTTATGCGGTATTACTTCCAAAACTTTCACTTCACCAATAGCAGCTTTTCTGGAACCCAAGAACGGGATCTTTTGTCCGTCTAAGGATAGCGGGTCTGTTGGATTATAGGTTTTATAGTTATTGTAAGCGTACGAAATAGCGATATAATAATAGCGTTTGAAGTTCACCAAGCGGCGATCACCAGTCGCAAAAAGATCTTCTGTAACGCGGAAGGATTTGCGGATTCCTTTATTTTCTCCGTCTACGCGTTCAACCGGAAAAGTTGCTTGCAGGTCCTGATCAAATTCAAAATTGACGATTCTGGATACGTCATCTTTCTTATCGCATTGTGCAACCAGACGAGCCTTAGTTGGGTCCATAATATCGGAAACACTCACGTCCTTATTCCGCAATTGATAGATCATGTATCCTTGAAAACGGTAGTATTTATCCGCTCCCGGATCTGCTACGATGAACGGATCGAATTCCTGATAACTTTCGTTCAGGTTATTCGATGGACTTTGATTCGATAAGGAAAGAATGACCTCGCGATCCAATTCCTGCGCACTCATTTCAGGTGCATGTGGTCCTTCTAGAACACGGAAACAGTTTTCGAATAAAGCCTGAGCTTTATCGTCTGCGCGTTGCAAGGCTTTTACCGATTCGAAAGGTTCGGCGCCCAAAGCTCTTGCCCAAACAACTCCAACAGTAATGTTATTCACTGCACCCGGTTTCAAAATGAATGGTCCGGCAGATTGCAAAAAGCGTCGATCGTAGGGTTGATTGTTGGCAGTTTCCTCGGTCCAAAAAGGTTGCGGATTCCCATCGGTTCCCCATCCCAGTGGATCAGTATCTCCCGGGAACATGAAATCACATGGCACAGCAATGTTGGCATCCGGATCAGAAATATGCGCATTTCCACCGTAGTAGAAATTGGTTCCATCTTTCCAGCGTCCGCGCAAGAAGTTGTAATAATCCGCTGCGGAGATCGGGTCGGTCTGTGCCGGATGCGCACCTCCACCTGTATTGATGTAATACAAGAAACGGCGCATTCCGTAGCGTTCGTTATCGATGATCCCATCTCCGTAACCAATTCCGTTCAACGCTTCTCCATCGCCAATCCCAAAGGCATTGTCAATGGAATCATTGTCCTGGTAAGGTCCTTCAAAAAAGTCGACCCCCACGGCTGGCGGACTTGTTCCGTAACCTTTGAAACCAACGTTATCGGCATCCATTGCATCACCGTTGTACAAATATCCCAAACCGCGATTCACATCACAGCCTGTAAAATCATCGAATGGATCACCCAATGCACCGTCAATAAAGATCCCGAAATAGGTGTTGAACAGGGTTTGCGTCCCGCGGTTGATCAATTCGTAATTGTAGAAGGTCATGTTGTTGACGTCATCATTGGTAGCGAAGGCAAACGCCTGCGCACGAATTTCCATTCCAATCGGGTCACCTCCAGTTTCGGTATGGATATTCCCTTTGTCATTCATGACCCACCACAAATTGAAATCACCGTATAATGAAACACGACGATCCACTTTACATTCTTTTTCGTTGTTTAGATCGTACCACGGATAATCGCCATCTTCCCAACGGTATTGTCCGTCGTCATTGCGGTCATAAAACGGTGCTAAATAGAAATCCTGACCTTTGGTAACATCTCCGTGAGCAGGCCAAGATTTAATGAAATCCGGGATCTTATAGTTCGGAAAATTGGTAGCTTGTGTATTTGTTCCGTTCGCCAAATCATTCAAACCGGCCTGGTACCACGCATTGAATTCACTTACTTTGTCGCGAGTAGTGGTGTAGTGATTATCGTATTTCAAACATTCACTCGCATCAATATCCGCTGTTCCTTGCGCTAAGGGACCAGTCCAATAATCCTGACCTTCGCGGTAGCGCAACGCAGCCAATTTCAACTGACCATTGATATCCGTTCCTCCTAACCAAAGTGCGGAAGTAAAGAGCGCCATGATCCCTGAATTCTTAGGAACTTCGTATTGGGACAAATTCTGACCCGGACGTTGCCACAAATTTCCAGCAGTATGGATCATTGCACGCACGTTGTTGTACTCCATGTACGTGGTTTTGTTCGGCGGTGCACAATTCGCTCCTTTCGGTTGCGCTTTGATCACAGGCTTTTCTTTACCCTGATAAGGTTGAGCCAAACTTCCCAATGAAATCAAAAGGAATGCGAACAGGAGGTAACTTTTTTGCATACGAAACTAGAAATCAACCCGAAGATAGTGAAATCGGTCGACTCGACAGCTTATTTTTTCTTGCTACGCTTGTAAGCCTTTCCGGAAACTTGCGTACCGAATTTTGTCAATAAACCGAAGAGATCATTGAATTCTGCAAACGACAGGTTTTCATAAGTATCACCTACATCGTGGTAATGTTTGTTTGGTCCCATGGTATACATGAAAAACGCCGGAACTCCTTTCTCGGTGAAGAAATAATGATCGGAGTTTGCCGCCGGACCACGCGATCCAACTTTTACCACATAATTATTTGCGGTATTGATCTGTTGCAACAATTCGAAATGCTTCGGGAAAAGCGTTGCGTTTACGATCGTAACACCATCCTCACCGCTTCCCATGATATCCGTGTTGAACAAGAATTGGATGTTCTCAAGCGGGAAAACAGGATTTTCTGTGAAATACTTGGAACCAAGTAAACCTACCTCTTCGCCTGCAAAAGCGATGAAAACTACGTTTACATCCAGCGGATTTGCTTTGTAATAACGCGCCAATTCAATCAACATGGCCACACCGGAAGCATTGTCGTTCCCACCCGGGAAATACGCTTCATTCCCCATTCTTCCAAGGTGATCATAATGCGCAGTGAAGACAATGTATTTCTTCGATTTCTTCTTTGCCGGAACATAAGCAATGACGTTTCGGGCCGTATGATCTTTAACGATAGCTTCAATATCGTAGGTGATGGTATTGGAAACTTGCAACTTCAAGGCAGACAACTGTACCTGAATGAAGGGGTTGTTGAACTGCTCTTGTTCCACTGACCACGTGAATTTATCGTCTACAACCTCCACTATTGGAAAGGTAGTGACCATTTCGCGCATCAATTTTTTTACTTGTTTCAAGGAATCACCTTTCAGATTCCAAGTAGAGAACATCAGGGCCAATTGCTGTTTTGACCTTCCGCCCTTTTCCATGTTGATCTGTGCGATTCGGTTCTTCAATTTTTTCGCATCGAAGACCTCTTCAGGTGTCAAATCAACTAATTGTAAATTGGTGACTTCTCCGCCTTTACTTCCAGGGTCTACCACAAATTCAGTTCCCGGAACCAATTTTTTATCATTGATCGAGAAGGACATGCGCCCTGGAAAAGCATTTACTTGGAATTGAAACATTTGAAATGGACCACTCTCGAAATTCTGACAGCCAATTGCAGCGAACTGTCCTGCAATATATTCAGCAGCGATCTTATCTCCATTTTTCACATAGCCTCTTCCGTGAAAGTCCGGCGAGCACAGCTTTTCAACGTGCACACGAGCTTGTTCTACCTGAGCCCAGGAGAGAAAGGGGAATACAAAAAGAAGGAGGATCAGATTACGCATAGCGACGTTCAACTTTTTGAATAAAATCTAAGGCTGTATGACTATTCTCATCCCAACCAAACTGATAGGCAAATCCACTTGCAACCGCACGTGCATGCGCTTTGTTTGGCTGTTGGTCCAATGCCTGAATGGCATCGTTGTAAGCATCTGCGTTCCCATCAAACAATTCCTGAATGATCTGCAAACGCTCATTGAAACCAAATGCGCCATTTAACGTCGCCAAAGGAACATTCAGAAGACGCGCTGCCAAAGAATTATCGTCAACTACCAATTTGTTGTATATCGGATGTTCTCCATGAGAATTGGAAAGCGCATCTTCAGTGGCCGGAGCTTCCATAGGCGTGGCATGGATCGGAGCCACTGATGCTTGTTCGAACATCGGTTCCACATCTTGATCCGGTGCACTATCTGAAAAACCGAAAGCGGTATTCTCCTCAAATGTTTCAATTGGTTCATCTGGAGTAACCAATTCTTCGGTTTCAATCTCGATCTCTGCTTCTTGATCATCAATCGAAAATAGATCAAAACTCATGTCTTCTGCTTCATTCAAAGATTCAGGTTCAGCAGTTTCCGTTACTTGAGCAGTGAAACTTTCAGAAACTGCATTTGTTTGAACAGCAGCAGCAGCAGGAGTATTCGCTTCAGCCATTTCAAAAGGCTTTTCGTACACTTTTGCTTCGTAAGCCTTGTACTTCAAAATAATGGCGCGCTCATTTAGTTGAGCCGCAGCTGCAGCGAAGGTTTCCAATTCCCCCAAAGTGGCGTTTCCTGCTTTGATCTTTTGTAACAAAGCGACCATTTCGTCGATCAATGATTGCATATCCATATGCTCAGTATTTCTTGGTTTATTTTTCAACAATTGCGCCAAATTGTAAACTAACATCCGTGTCAAATCGCCTAAATTCGACACCTTTGCTAAACCCAAATTGACCTAAACAGGTATAAAATTAACGAAACACGCAGTGGGTGAAAGCCGCTAGTAAAATAGTTGTTTAACGCGCATTGTTGATAACCTTGAACGGCATGTTTTTAGAACAATTTCCAGGCGAAGGAAGACAAAACGGATGGATCGAAGTGATCTGTGGTTCCATGTTTTCAGGTAAAACGGAAGAATTGATCAGACGATTGAAACGCGTTGAATTTGCGCAACAAAAACTGCTGTTGTTCAAGCCGGCCATCGACAACCGCTACCACGATGAACATGTGGTGAGTCATAAGGGATCTTCCTTTGTGGCACAACCGGTTGAAAACGCACAAGCAATCCTGGATCAATGGAAAGACGAACGAATCGTTGCCATTGATGAGGCACAGTTCTTTGATGATAATTTGGTTAGTGTTTGTAACGAACTTGCCAAGAAAGGAGTACGTGTTATCTTGGCTGGTTTGGACATGGATTACCTGGGCAAACCATTTGGACCAATGCCTGAATTGTTGTGTGCCGCAGAATATGTAACGAAAGTGCATGCCATTTGCGTTTCTTGTGGTAACTTAGCACAATACTCACACCGCACGATCAAAACAGATGGTCAGGTCTTGGTAGGTGCTGTTGAAACTTATCAACCTCTCTGTAGAGCGTGCTATAACAAAGTTGCGCATTGAAGCTTGATTACACTGTAGAACAATGTTCCGCGATTTTCGGTCAGCCGGAAATAGGCTTGTGCGCAGATGAAATTATCCGAGTAAGTACTGACACCCGCAAGATCAACGTTGGTAAAAACACCCTTTTCTTTGCCTTGCGTTCGCCTAACAGAAGTGGCGTATCGTATATTGACAAAGCTTATGCTTCCGGAGTCCGACTTTTTGTGCTCCACAAAGACGATCCGCAGTTTGACTTTCCAGATGTTACGATCTGGCGTGTGGATGACACTTTAATTGCCTTACAAGAACTTGCTAAAATTCATCGTCAGCGTTTTCACTATCCAGTGGTGATCATCACTGGCAGCTTGGGTAAAACGACCTTTAAGGAATGGGCTTTCCATTGCTTGTCGGCTACCAAAAATGTAGTTCGCAGTCCGAAAAGTTTCAATTCTCAATTGGGTGTTGCACTTTCCCTTTTGGAAATGCACGCAGATGCGCAAATTGCATTGATCGAAGCCGGTATTTCCAAGCCTGGAGAAATGGCACGTCTGGAAGAGATCATCGCTCCTACAGTAGGTGTTTTCACCCATTTCGGATTGGCGCACCGGGAGTTTTTCAGTGACGCGGAGGAGCATTTACAAGAAAAACTAAAAGCTTTCGTTCATTGTCAACGCTGTTTTGTTTCTGAGGCAACATTTCCTGATAAAACGTATTTGCCATCCAATTTTCAAGTAGTACCTAAAGGAACCGGAGATCGTTTGTCACACTTACGCGAATTATTGATCGCATTTTTGCACTATTTGCAACTGGAAGAGTCTATCATACAATCGAGCATGCAGCGTTTGCCTGTACTTGCAATGCGCATGGAAACGTTTGAAGGAATCAATGGGAATCTGATCATAAACGATACATACAATCTGGATTCAGAGGCCTTATTGGAGGCGTTGCATCTACAAAAATCACTTGCGGGAAACAGCCGTAAGCGCATTGTCATTTTAGGCATTTCTCCCAACAAAATGGCTGAAAAAGAAGGATTAAAGCGATCAGTTGATGAATTCTCACCCGATCAGTTATTATTCTTGGAACCGCAGCAACCGATTCCGTGGGGAGAATTCCATAATGCGGTGGTTCTTGTTAAAGCTCACCGCGATTGTCAGTTGGAGCTGCAGATCAAGCAAGGAAAATCCATTCGACATCAAACACACGTAGAAGTAAACCTGAGTGCGATCGAACACAACATTCGTTTCTTCAAGCACCACTTAGCACCCGGTGTAAAGATACTTTGCATGGTAAAAGCGGATGCATACGGTGCCGGTGCAGTTCGTGTAGCGTCCTTTTTGGAAGAATGTGGTGTGGATGCATTCGGAGTAGCCTTCGCAGATGAAGGAGCGGAATTGCGTAAGAACGGGATCCGTCTGCCAATCGTGATCATGAATCCGGATCCGGAGCATATTGATCTGTTGATCGACCACGATTTACAGCCGGCAGTTTATTCCTTCGAACAAATGGATCAGCTTATTCGCGCAATGATCGATCGTGGCATCACGGGATTGCCCGTCCATTTAAAATTCGACACCGGTATGCATCGCCTGGGGTTTGCACCTGAAGATGCAGCGGCAGTGTGGAGCATCATTCAAGCACAACCAGAATTGAAAGTGGTAGGCATTTATTCGCATTTGGCTGATGCTGACAACGCCGATCATCAAACATTCACTGAAATGCAGATCAGTCGATTCAAAGAGGTGATTGCATTCTTCAATAAACATCAAAGTGAAGATTTCACGGCGCATTTATTGAATTCGGAAGGCGCGCTGCGCTTTAAAACGAATTCTTTTGACATGGTTCGACTTGGAATCTCCATGTATGGATTTACTGACAATGTAGCGCTTAAACGCAATTTGCGCAGCGCGATCTCCTGGCATTCAACCGTTTCTCAAACCAAGATGATCCCTGCCGGCGAAACCATTGGTTACGGATGCAGTTTTGTTGCCGAGAGATCACTACATATCGCTATCATCCCTGTAGGTTATGCTGACGGATACCGCCGTAAACTCAGTAACGGAGTTGGTGGTGTTTGGATTAAGAACTCCTTTTGTCCGATCGTTGGGCGGGTTTGTATGGATATGATCATGGTCGAAGTTCCTGAATTCGTGCAAGCCGGTGACGCCGTAGAGCTAATCGGAACTCATATTCCAATGGAGCAATTTGCGAGCTGGCTCGAAACCATCCCTTATGAAGTCATGACAGGTTTATCCATGCGCATGGCCCGAACCTACGTATTAGAATAAATATTATTCTACAAAAGACATTTACAGATGAAAAATTCAGAACCGTTCTCCCGATACCAAATCGGACTCGTTATAATTATTGCGCTTATCCAATTCTCCGTTGTAGTTGATTTCATGGTACTCTCTCCATTGGGAACTTTTGTCATGAAAGATATGGCACTTCAACCCAGCCAATTTTCGTTAGTTGTATCCGGCTATGCCTTTAGTGCATTTATATCTGCCATTGCAACGGCCGGTTTTGCTGATCGTTTTGACCGCAAGCGCATGTTGATCTTCTTCTTTTCCGGATTTATTTTGGGAACACTCTTTTGTGCTTTATCGAATTCATATATCACATTGCTACTTGCACGCATCATAACAGGTCTATTTGGAGGTGTAATGAGTTCGATCAGCTATGCCATCATCACAGACTTATTCGCGGTAAACCAACGCGGTCGGGTAATGGGTTTTGTACAGATGGCCTTTGGTGTCAGTCAAATTGTTGGAATTCCACTGGGGTTGTATTTAACATCACTTGCAGATTGGCACCTGCCATTTTATGCAATTGTAAGTTTTGCTATTGTTTTACTTGGTGGTATCGTACTCTTTATGAAACCCGTAAAGGATCATTTAACCAATCGAGATCCCAATTACAGGGCATTGGATCATTTCTTACATATCTTTAAAACGAAGCGCTATTTAAACGGTTTTTTAGCTACAGCTTTACTAACAACCGGCGGATACATGTTGATGCCCTTTGGAAGTGATTTTGCTGTACAGAATTTGAAGCTTAGCGCTGAGCAATTACCATTTATGTACATGGCAACCGGTATATTCACATTTGTTACCGGACCTTTAGCGGGTGTTTTATCTGATAAATTCGGCAGGTATTCACTTTTCGTTAGCGGAACGATCATTTCCATTATCATCGTACTTATCTATACCCGATTGGGAGAAAGTTCCTTGTGGCCGATCATCGTATTGAACGTGATCTTATTTGTTGGTATTACATTCCGCATTGTACCTGCGCAGGCCATGATGACGCAAATCCCAGCTCCAGCCGATCGTGGAGCATTCATGAGTGTCAATTCTGCGGTTCAACAACTTTCAGGAGGGATTGCATCCACCATTGCGGGAATGATCGTTTACAAATCAGCTGACGGAAGCATCCAAAACTACCCTATCTTGGGAATGGTGGTGACCGGTACCATGATCATTGCGATGTTATTGATGGGGCGTGTACACCGCATGCTAAAGGCAGGATAAGCTTGTTCAAGCTTTCTTCAATCTACAGCCATAGATTTTCATCTGGTGGATGGGTGGGAAATTGTGATTGATTTTTTTGGCACGGAACGTAACCGGTAAAATTGCCTTTTTACAAATTTGAGGTCAGTCAGAGGTCAAAAAAAAACTCCGAACAAACGTCCGGAGTTCTTAATATTGGTTTAAAACCTTTCTTATCCTTTCAAAGCCTCTGCTCCACCAACGATCTCTAAGATCTCGTTTGTAATCGCAGCTTGACGCGCTTTGTTGTAAGTTAATTTCAAGTTACGTTGTAACTCAGAAGCGTTATCGGTCGCTTTATGCATGGCAGTCATACGCGCTCCGTGTTCCGCTGCATGAGAATCTAAAACCGCCTTGTACATTTGTACTTTCAACGATTTCGGGATCAAATCCACAACGATCTCTTCTTTCGAAGGTTCGAAAATATAATCTCCAACAGATGCTGATTCATTCACAGTAGCCTCGATAGGCAATAACTGCTCTGCCTTAACTTGTTGCGTAGCCGCGTTTACAAAACTGTTGTAAACAACTACCACTTTGTCGTAAGACTTATTCAAGAAGTTGTCCATTGCATATTGCGCTACAGCAGCAACATTGTCAAAAGACAAATCAGCGAAAATATCCTCAACAATTGCAGTTCCCGAAGTATTCAAATAAAAGTCAGAACGCTTGAATGCATCTTTTGCTTTTTTACCCAAACACAACAACTGAACGTTTGAACCAGCGAAGTCTTCTATGATCAATTGATTCGTACGCTTGATCACGTTGTTGTTGAAACCACCACACAATCCACGATTAGATGTAATAGCGATCACCAACACTTTCTCTACTGGACGCTGCGCAGCAAGAGCATTTTCCGAGATATCCAATGAAGCACTTAAGTTCCCCAAGATCTCCTGCAATTTCTCAGCATACGGGCGCATTTGTGTAATAGCATCTTGCGCACGCTTCAATTTTGCAGCAGAAACCATCTTCATTGCTGAAGTGATCTGCATGGTAGAACCTACAGAAGTGATTCGATTGCGTATTTCCTTTAAACTTGGCAT
>CAYLJB010000016.1:26677-41864 GCA_964383785.1 uncultured Fluviicola sp. | reverse complement strand
TGATGCAACAAGCTGATCTGAGCAAATTTGTAGAAAAGCGCAAGCAACTGGTAGAAAAGATTCAAACTTTGGTTCCTGTAGCTTAAACAATTCTTTTTCCAAACCACACGGCAAAGATGCAAACCGCAATGGACAACGCAATATTGAGTATGCCGATAAGGTAATTTCCTTTTTCAAACAAGTCTAGGTTCTCTTTAGCGAAGCTCGAAAAAGTACTTAGGCCGCCACAAAAACCAATAATTATCAATGCGTAAAGTTGCTCTGATTGAGCGGTCTTCGTGCGCAATATTGCCACCGTTAATCCTACGATCAATGAAGCGAATAAATTAGCAATGAAAGTAGCCCAGGGAAAATTACTCCATTCAAATCGCTGAAAGATCCAGCTGATCCCAAATCGTGTTAGAGCGCCCAAACCTCCTCCCAAAAAAACGTATAGTGCTGTCATAGACTCAGTTTTTCAGAATAACTCGTTTGACCAAATACGTATAACTTGCCCAAGCAATCATGAAGCCCCAGAGAGCGCCTACAAATACATCGCTTAAATAGTGTACACCCAAGTACATTCTGGAGTAACAAACTAACAAACTACACAAAATCATGATGTAGATCAACTGTGGATATCGCTTGCGCAAGGTAAGTCCAACAAGTCCGGTAATGGCAAAGAAATTCGATGCATGCGAACTGATGAAACCGTACATACCGCCTTTGTATACCGACCCATCCTCAAATACATGAAGGTGCAATTGTGGTCCAACTATGGCATGGTGTGAAGGACGATAGCGTTCAAATAGCTCTTTGAACAAGTACACGGAACTGATGTCAACAACAGCAATTGTGAGAGCCACAGCGAGTAAAAACAATCCCAGTTTTTTCCAGCCAAATTCGCGTTGAATCAAATAGGCCAGCAAAATATACAAGGGAAGCCAGACAAAACGACCGCTGATGATCCAAAAAAAAGCATCAAAAAAGGGATTATGTGCGCCGTTAACAGCAAGTAAGATCTCTTGATCGATATGTTCAAGTGTCTCAAGCATGTGTCAATCGAGACCAGATCAGGTCCTTCAACTCAGTTAAACCCTGTTCAGCCACAGCCGAAATGAAGACGTAAGGGATCTTCGGAAGATCTTGCGCAATTGCTTCCTTCAATTCGTCATCCAGCATATCCGACTTTGTGATCGCTAAAATGCGTTCTTTGTGCAACAATTCCGGATTGTACTGCTTCAGCTCATTCAACAAGATCTTGTATTCTTGATGAATATCATCAGCATCTGCCGGAATCATGAAAAGCAAACAAGAATTGCGCTCAATATGGCGCAAGAAACGTAAGCCTAAACCTTTTCCGGTATGAGCACCTTCGATGATTCCCGGAATATCAGCCATAACAAATGAGCGATAATCGCGGTACTTCACTATTCCTAAATTGGGACGTAAAGTGGTAAAAGGATAATCTCCAATCTCAGGTTTCGCAGCAGAAAGCACCGAAAGCAAAGTGGATTTACCTGCGTTTGGAAAACCAACAAGACCTACATCCGCAAGCACTTTCATCTCCAGGATCATCCAACCTTCACGTCCCGGTTCTCCTGGCTGGGCAAAACGTGGAGTTTGATTTGTAGCTGATTTGAAATGGTCATTTCCCATTCCCCCTCTACCGCCAGGTACCAAGATCTGTTCTTCACCATCCTCGGTGATCTCAAACAAAACCTCTCCTGTTTCGGCGTCCTTTGCAATCGTTCCTAACGGAACTTCTATGAATTTATCTTCTCCTTGAGCACCTTTTTGCAACTGGCCTGAACCATGTTCGCCATGTCCCGCCTTGATGTGCTTGTGGTATTTCAAATGGAGCAAGGTCCACATTTGTTTATTTCCACGAACAATGATATGACCACCGCGACCACCATCACCGCCATCTGGCCCTCCCATTGGTATGTATTTCTCGCGACGGAAATGCGTAGATCCACCTCCTCCATTGCCGGAAGTACAGTGAATTTTTACATAATCAACGAAATTATCTGATGCCATTTGTATGGAATAAAAAAACTTCAATCAGCGTGCTATCCGCAACTGATTGAAGTTTCGGTTAATGTTTGTTTATCCTTCGATTGCTGTAAACAAACGCTGGGTGATCTCGTCGATACTTCCGATGCCGTTCACAGCTTTGTATTTTCCTTGTGCTTCATAAAAATCCTTTACCGGAGCTGTTTCATTCTTATAAACGTTGATGCGATTCTGGATTACATCCGGATTTGCATCATCCGGTCTTCCGCTGATCTCTGCGCGTTTTTTCAAACGTTCACGCAACTCTACTTCGGCCACTTCCAATCCAACCATCATCGATATCGACGTATTGATCGATTGAAGGAAAGCATCCAATGCTTCAGCTTGTGCTGTTGTGCGAGGGAAACCATCAAAAATGAAACCTTTGGGGTCTGCATGTTTCATGACTTCACTCTTTAACATATTGATCGTTACCTCATCAGGCACTAAATTCCCTTTGTCCATGTAGCTTTTTGCCAAAAGCCCCAATTCCGTCTCTCCTTTGATGTTCGCACGGAAAATATCACCTGTTGACAAATGTACCAGGCCATACTTCTCGATCAATCTTTCCGATTGTGTACCTTTTCCAGCTCCCGGAGGGCCAAATAAAACAATGTTTAACATAGCGTTTCGTTAATGGGATGAACCCTTTAATTGATAAATATCAGCGGTGTTTCGACCCAATTCGTTGTAGTCCAATCCATACCCAACCACAAATTTATTGGGTATAGAAAATCCTACGTACTTTGGTTCGTGCTTTCCTCTGAATGCCTCAGGCTTGTATAACAGGGCTGCAATCTGAATACTTGCAGGATGTTCTACAGAAAGTAGGGTAAATAATTTCTCCATCGTAATACCGGTATCAACGATATCTTCCAGTATGAGAACGTGTTTATTCTTCAATGGTTGAGTTATTCCGATGACCTCGTCAACCCTACCAGTTGAATTCATGCCTTGATAGCTGCTTACTTTCACAAAAGCAATCTCGGCAGGAAGAACTACGTGTTTCATCAGATCGGCAGTAAACATAAATGCTCCGTTCAAAACAGCTACGAAAACCACCTCTTTACCTGCATAATCTTTGTTGATACGATCGGCAAGAGAACGGATTTCGTTCTGGATCTCCTCGTTCGTGAGGAACACTTCAAATGTTTTATCGTGGATCTGTAACACCTCTGAGAAATAATTTGCGCAAAATTAAGATTTTTCGGGGAATCTTTTTGACTTTCAAGGCAAATGACAGCAATAAATCACATACTCAACATCTCATTTTTGGGGATAACTAAATGCATTTTCTCGTTTCAAATGCGCAGTGTATCTTTGCCGTATGAAAAAACAGTGGAACGGAAACCAATATAAATTGGGGATGCTTGGTGGTGGACAGCTTGGCAGAATGTTTATCCAAGAGGCACTTAATTACGATGTTCATGTGCATTGCATCGATCCGGATCCTGTTGCCCCTTGTTCACTGATTGCAAGCTCATTTACCGTGGGTAGTTTAAATGACTTTGATGCCGTTCTTGCATTCGGTGCTGACAAAGACGTTATTACTGTAGAGATAGAGAATGTGAGTATCGAGGCACTCATTGAGTTAGAAAAGCGTGGAAAGAAGGTGTTTCCGCAACCTCGAGTACTAGCTACGATCAAAGATAAGGGTACGCAAAAAGCATTTTATGATCAACATCAAATTCCAACCGCACCCTTTAAATTGGTTCAAAACAAGGAGGAGTTAATGGCCAATTGCCCTGAATTTCCATTTGTATTAAAACTTAGGACTGGAGGATACGATGGAAAAGGGGTTCAGATCATTCGTTCCGAAGAAGATTTGCAAACTGCTTTCGATGCACCTTGTGTGATTGAGGAAATGATCCCGTTCAGCAAAGAATTATCCGTAATCGTTGCGCGAAATGAAGCGGGACAGACGGCGGTTTACCCAACTGTGGAATGTGAATTTAATCCGGTTGCAAATCTGGTTGAATTCCTGTTTTCACCAGCTGAAATTCCACAAGATATTGAGCGGAAAGCTGAAGAGATCGCACTTCAAGTAATCGATCAATTGCAGATGGTGGGTATTCTGGCTGTTGAGTTATTCCTCACTGAATCTGGTGACATTTTGGTAAATGAGATCGCTCCACGACCGCACAACAGTGGTCATCACACCATAGAATGCTGCTATACCTCTCAATTCGAGCAACATTTGCGCAGTGTTGTAAATGCTCCGCTTGGTTCAACTGATCTCATTGTTCCGGGTGTCATGATCAATTTACTAGGAGAAGAGAACTTTGAAGGCGACGCCAAGTACGAAGGCATCGAAGAGGTAATGTCCTGGCCAGGAGTTGCTGTTCATCTATATGGAAAGCAAAAAACAAAGGGATTCCGAAAAATGGGCCATGTGACTATCTATGGTCCAGACCTTGAAAATTGCAAAACCGTAGGAAGAAAAGTTGCGGCTACATTGAAAATAAAGGCCTGAATAAAACCCATTTTTTGTATTTTGGTTCAAAACTAACACCGTTTGAAAGCCTTGCTACGTGTTCTCGTTCTTACTGTGGTCTGCTTCATCCAATTTTCTGGATGGTCCCAGCTTTTCACTTTCAAGCGTTTCAATCACCGTGATGGATTGATCACAGAATCTACTCTCTGTTCTCGTCAGGATCGGGATGGTTATTTGTGGATCGGAACTGACGGTGGCGGGATGATGCGCTTTGATGGAAAGCGATTTCTAGAAATAAAACACATCAAACAACAACAACCATTTCACGTTTCGGACATACAGCATGGCGATGACGGTTATACCTATCTCACCACTTTGTACGATGGTGCTTTCAAATACAAGAACGGGAAGTACAAGTTGATCTACAAGCCGGATCGGGTCAAGGGTGATTGCAGGAAGATCATTGTCAATTCAGAAAGGATAATCGTTTTTACTGATCACACGATTGAGATCATTGATCATTCAGGGAAATTATTGCGTTCAAAACAACTCAAAAACGCCCTAACCACCTATCACCAAATTTTAAAAACCCCTTATTTTTCGTTGGTTTTTAGTAGTTCCGGCAACTTCGTAATCTCAAAAGACCGAATTATTCCGCTTTCTGTCTGGTTGAAAAAGAACCAACTGAATGCGCATATTTCTGCAGCCAGTTTTACTAAGAATAAACTTCAACTTATCGATCTGGACGCCAGTAAGATCCATGAAATCAGCTATTCTAGTTCAGGAAAAGAATTGAGAAAACAAGTAAAAAAAATCGCAGGATACGGTTTGAGAAATGCCGATGTATTCATATGTGATAGTCAAGGAAACACCACATTCTTTATCACTTCGAATGACGAGATCTTTCGTTTAAATTCCGGAAAACTCACTTATGTGATCAACAACTTGCTCAATCCAATCGATCAGATCCATGGGCTTTCGGTAGATTTCAATGAAGATCTTTGGGTGAATGCCAATGAAGGAATTATAAAAATATCCATTGAGCCTTTTACTAAGATCAATCTGTTAAAGATCTACGACGATCCTACGATCATGTTGGTCTACAAAACAAAACAGAATGAAATGATCTTGGGGAATGCCAAAGGCGATCTCTATATCGGCAGTATTTACGCAGGAAATCCCCCGATAAATTTCAAAATACGTGGATATCAAATTATCGAATGTCCGCTAGGCACCCTCATTGCCACGGAAAAAGGATTGTTTTCTATTCAAAATGGGACACTAAAAGCGTTTAAAGGGCCCAAAAATGCAGGTAAGGAGATCAATTTCATCCATTGGGATGGTCGATTACTTTGGTACAGTGAGAAAGGCAATGGCCTCAACTGTTACAACCCGGAGAGTAAATCGACCACTGAATATAAACACCTTACAAACGAATTTCCCAGTTTCTTTTATACGGCTCAAAACAATTTCGACCAGACTTTGATCTATTTTGGGACCAACAATGGAATTTTTTCTTGGAACAAACGCACACAGTCTTTTTCTCAGTTGAAGAAACTGAATAAATACGGATCCTATTGCGGGAATTCGACAAAAGACAAATTCGGCACCTTGTGGTTTTCCTTGGACAAAGCATTGGTGGGCATTACGAAAAATGGCGAAACGGTTATCATCGACGATGTAGAAAAATTGCCTTCAACCTTATTCTACACGTTAAGTGCGGACAATTATGGCAACCTGCTCGTTGGTACAAACAAGGGCATAAATGTAATTCGTGTAGATCACGAAGGTCATGTACTTAGGCAAAGGAATTATTCCATTAACGAAGGCTTTGGAGGTTATGAAACAAATATGCGTGCCGTTTATCAAAATGGCAATAACGCTTTTGTTGGAACAATTGAAGGATTGTACCAGATTAATTCAAACATTTTAGAATCATATCCAATTCCTCCTCGACCACTAATTATCAAAGGGCGTGAAATGCTAGATGGTAGTATTCAGTCAAATACTGAAGATCATTATTTCACTATTAAAAGTGTTATGAGTAAGACTTCGGGGGTCCTTTTCTCTTATCGTTTTCCAGGAATAGTTGACAACTGGTCTAATTATACACGAACCACTGAAGTCATTATACCCGAGTTGAATAATGGAATGCATATGATCCAGGTAAGGGCATCATACGACGGGATTAATTCTTCGGAAATAACGAGTGTAAACTTTACGATTCAGAATCCCTTATGGACTAATAAATGGTTTATCATCACTTTGATCGTTTTGATAGGTGTCTTGAACATATTGTTTGTGCAATGGAATAAATCCTTGGTTGCAACCCATGTGACGAACGCGCAAGACTTTGGAATCTCGAGTTCCATCATACCTCGTTTAATCGGATTGGCATTTTTGTTTAATCTGATCATTCAATCATTGTTGTCCTTTACATTTCATGATGTCTACTCCATTGAGCCATTGATGTTTATTCAATCTGGCGTTTTATTGGTATTGTTCTTTTTAGCCGTACTTGCAAAACGAAAACAGTTCGAGGCATCTATTCTTCAGACACAATTGATCATGACCTACATTGTTGTCATTCTAGGATGCTATTTACTTTTATTTCTGACCGATCTTCATCCGTCCGGAATCTTTGGGATCATTATTTCTGCAGGTGTTTCACCTTACATATTCAAAAATATCCGGTGGGTCATGCTGTCAAGCATTTCTTTGATCCTGTTGGCGATCACTACCACATTATTAATTGAAAATCCTCAATTTAATGTCTTACTGTTTATTGCATCAATTACCATTGCGGCAGCCTTGGCCGTGGTTGTTGCTGTGCTGCGCAGTGACTCACTTCAAAAATTGATCTTTGTGAACGCATTGGTTAATAAAGGAAATGTGATCATGATCACTTTTGATCAAAACAATAATGTCCATTATTGTTCCAGTAATATTTCGAATTACTTCTCAATGAGCGCTGAGCAACTTTTGAATAAGCCCTTGTCTCTGTTAAATGACATCGTTGCTTCAAATGAAATGCGTCAAGTCAGCATCAACGATTCATTCATAGATGGGAAAACCTTTTTGGTTCCGATGATCAGCAAAGATGATAGAGTGATCTACATAGAATGGTCGTGTAAGTACTTGAGTTCAAACGTTCAGGTAATAATGGGTCAGGACGTAACCGACAAACTCACCATGGCTAACAATTATCAAGCTTTGGTAGAAAACGCCCAAGAGATCATTTACACTACTGACATTGAAGGCAATTTCACCTTTGCCAATGAACGCGCAATCCAGGTGTTTGGTTACCGACAAGAAACCGTATTGGGGAAAAGTTCCTTTTATCAAATAATGCCGGAATACAGAGAGTCTGTCGAAGCTTTCTATCGCGATCAATTCAAAAACAGGATGCACTATACCTACCTCGAATTTCCTATACGAACGCGAGACGGAAAGTTGATGTGGATCAGCCAGAACGTTACACTCCAATACGAACCCGGTAATAAAAAACACATTTCCGGTTTCGTTGCACTCGCCCGTGATATCACCGAAAAAAGAGCCAATGAGTTGTTGATAGATCAGCAAAACAAGGACATCAATGACAGTATCAATTCGGCAAAACGCATTCAATTCAACTTGCTTCCAAATCCATCCAGACTAGAAAATTATTTTCAGGAGTCATTCTTATTGTTTAGACCTAAAGATGTCGTGAGCGGTGATTTTTACTGGTTTGGGGAGATCAATGGAAAATGGATCATGGCAGTGGCTGATGCGAGTGGTCATGGTATCCCGGGGGCATTTATGACAATCCTCGGGATTCAATTGTTGAATCAGATCATTTGTGAACGCAAATTACTTGATGCGCCTCAAATTGTAAAGGCTTTCCAAACTGAGCTGGCAACCTTGCTCAGACAAACCGATGAAACCAGCAGCGACAATTTAGAATTATTAGTGGTCGTGAAAGATGGACAACACATTCAATTGGCTTCATCAGGGGTAGGCTGCATGGTGGTTTCAGAAAAAAGGAATTTGATCTTATCTTCGGACAAAAAAGCAATCAAAACTTTTGAATTTGAGGCAAACAACGGCGACCTGATGTATTTATTCACGGATGGTATGTACGTGCAACAAGGTGGTTTAACGGGCAAAGAATTTGGGATCGATCGATTCACTGAATTTTTAGAATCAATAGAAAAGGACAGCATGCCTTTGCAAAAGAAACATTTGGAAAACACCTTGAGAAATTGGTCAGAGGGACATACACAAAACGATGATATCACCATCATCGGTGTTCGGATCTAATTTATTTGCCGCGTTTGTAGACCATGTAGTATACTGGAGCAAACGACATGATGGCACTCAATCCCATTACCAATCCTGCAATTAAAAATCCATCATTCCAGGTAAACGCAATTGGGAATGCTTCTCCTCCTGAATTTGGCATTTCCAATACTGCCCATTGCCATTGAACCAAACAAACCCCAACTCCCAGGATCACTCCATATGCGATCCCTTTGATGGCAATCAACATTCCCTCTGTGAAGAAAATGGAAAATACGAATGATCGTTTTGCTCCAATGCGATGGAAGGTTTCGATATTGTCTGATTTTTCAATATAAAGCATCGTCAGGGAAGCGATCAGGTTAAATGCCGCCAAAATGAATACAAAAACTAGGATCACAATCACTATTTTCTTTTCCGACTGGCTCGTTTTAAAGATCAACTCATTCTTTTCAGCAGCCGTTTTCACCGAAAATCCATTTCCCAGTTTGTCTTTAATCGCTTGCTGTACTTGCTGCGGGTTAAATCCAGGTTTCAAGGAAATGAAAAGAGCCGTAAGGTCTTTGTCGTAATTCAACTGTTCCCGAGCAAGTTCTAAAGGCATTAATATATATTCATTATTCACCTCGCGATTGAAATTCATGCTGCCAACAACTGCCAATGGAAGTACTTTGAAGGGACTTTTTCTTCTGGAGATCGATGCATCGCGCAGTGGAGAATACAATTGGATCTCTTCAGTTCCATCCAGGGTAGAAATGTAGCCATCTACTGCATTCAAAACTCCAGCTCCCGCAATGGCTGCCGGTCTGCCGTTGATTGAGAAAGCGGCTGATCCTTCTACCAAGTGCTTGGACATGTTGCAGTCGCTCAGGAACAAACTATCCACACCCAGCATTCGTGCATTTGTTCCTTTCTTTTGATGTTTCAAATACACGGTTTCTTCTACCGCTCTGTGTACTCGAAATACACCCGGAACAGTTAACAGCGCGTCCATTTTGATCAACTCTTCCGAAAAAGTCTTTCCCTTTTCTGACCGCACGATGATATCCGGATCGAAATCTGAATACAGCCGCTCCACCATGCTTTCTATGCCGTTGAAGGCTCCGACCAAAATGATCAATGCCGTAGTGATCGCAGCAATACCAATAACAGATACATTCGTGATCCAATGTACCAAATTGCGTTGCTTACGGGTGTAACGCAGGTAACGACGCGCTATGAAGAAGGACAGTTTAATCTTTCAACAGTTTATTGATCGTCTCTGCGTAATCCAATGAATCATCAATGAAAAAAGACAGTTCAGGAATTTTGTGCATGTTGCGTAAACGTTTTCCTACCTCTCCGCGAATCTTGCGACCGTTTTCACGGATGTTTTCCAACACCTCTTGTTTATCCGGACCAGCGAAAACACTCAAGTAAATTCTCGCCAATGAAAGATCAGGAGTTACACGAACTACCGTTACAGAGACCATTGCCCCTAAACAGATCTCACGCGCATTGCGTTGAAAATAGGTGGACAATTCTTCCTGAATGACACCTTCTACGCGACTTTGTCTGATTGAACTCATGCTACAAAGTTAAGAAATGTAAACGGGCATAAGCACTTAGCGCTCCAAAAACATATCTTTGCAGCACATGAAATCGATCAGACAGTTTATTAAATACGTCTTTCAATACAAGAGTGCGGCAATCCTAACAATTGTTTTCAATTTGTTATTCGTCATTTTTAATTTGCTGTCAATGTTGCTGTTCATCCCGTTTTTACAGCTCATTTTCAAGACGACAGACACAATCAAAGAACTACCTAAACCACATTGGAAAGGTGGGTTTATAGAGTTTTTCTCTTACTGCTCGGAACAATACAATTATACCATGCAACAAATGGTAAAAACTGATCCCAAGTCAGCGCTTCTATTTGTTTGTATCTCGGTTTTTATTGCATTCTTTCTGAAAAATCTAGCACGTTACGGAGCGATTTGGCACCAATCCCAATTGCGAATGGCCGTCGTGCGCGATCTAAAAGACCAATTGTTCTCGAAAGCGATGCGCTTGCCAATGGCCTTTTACACCAACGAGAAAAAAGGTGATCTGATGTCGCGCATGAATAGCGATACGCTTGAGATCGAGATTGCGGTTGTTTCTACACTAGAATTGATCTTCAGAGAACCATTTGCCATTTTTTCTACAATCGGGGCATTGATCTACATTAGTCCAACACTAACGTTGATCTCATTTATTCTCCTTCCCATTTCAGCATTTGTAATCTCTCGTATTGGGAAAAGTCTTAAGCGCACTGCAAAGGCGGGTCAAGAGCAAAATGGCGTTGTGTATTCGGCCATGGATGAATCGCTTGGAGGAGTTAAAGTGGTGAAAGCCTTTAATGCGATTGATTTTGTTCGTGAACGATTTCGTCAATACAATTTGCGTCACCAACAATTGATCACAAAAGCTTTTCGCAAACGCGACTTATCCCCGCCTTTGAACGAAGTTCTTGGAGCGGCGGTGATGTTGTGTTTGGTTTGGTTTGGGGGTTCAATGATCCTGGACGCAAGTGGCAGCATGAACGGAGAAAAATTCGTAACATTCGTCATTGTATTTTCCCAATTATTGCGCCCAATTCAAGGAATAGCAACCTGTGTTGGTAACTTGAATAAAGCACAACCATCCTTGGAGCGCATTCAAGAGATCCTGAACATGGACGAGGTGATCCTAGATGCACCAAATGCGAAACCATTAGAAAGCTTCCAAGATAAAGTCGCTGTTAATAACATTACTTTCAGTTACAAAGACGAACCGGTACTGAAAAATATCTCGTTTGAACTTCCGAAAGGCAAAACAATTGCCTTAGTAGGAGAATCGGGGAGCGGAAAATCAACAATTGCAGACCTTTTACCGCGTTTCTATGATGTGCAGCAAGGTGGTATCGAAATAGATGGCATTGATGTGCGACAATATCGACTCGAAGACCTTCACCGGAATATTGGTATTGTGTCTCAAGAGTCTGTTCTTTTTAACGATACCGTTCGCAGTAACATTGCGTTTGGTCGTGAAGATATCTCTATAGAGAAGATCATCGAAGCTGCCAAAATTGCACATGCCCATCAATTCATCATGGAATTGGAAAACGGTTATGACACGGTTATTGGTGAGCGCGGAAACAAACTTTCAGGTGGTCAGCGTCAACGATTAAGCATTGCCCGGGCTGTTTTAAAGGATCCAGCCATTTTGATTTTGGATGAAGCTACATCCGCATTGGATACGGAAAGTGAACGCCTGGTTCAGGAAGCATTGGTTGATCTGATGAAAGACCGAACTTCGCTTGTAATTGCACACCGACTTAGTACCATCGTACAGGCAGATGAGATTTTGGTACTTTCAAAAGGAGAAATCATTGAACGCGGAGATCATAAATCTTTAATGGCAGAAAAAGGAACCTATTTTAATCTGTGTTCTTTACAAGGAATTCATCAATAAATGACATGAAATTCAAAAGAGTTCATTACATTTATTTAGGTTAGGGAATACAGTTATTTTGACCGATTACTCAATGAAAGTCGTAATTGGCTTAATAATTGTTAAATAGAGACAACTCTTTAAGTAGTGAGACGTTATTAAGTTGTTATGCGAAAACTGATTTGGATATTGATGTTTATACCCCTTGCGTTACAGGCGCAATTGGTAACTAATGTCCAATCCCCGGGTTCTCTTGTTCAAAACACATTGTTAGGACCAGGTGTAACCGTTTCAAACATCAACTTTTCGGGAACAAGCAGTGCTATTGGGTATTTCAACGGTCAAAATACCAATCTTGGTTTAGATGAAGGAATTGTGATCACCACAGGTACAGTAGCACAAGGTGGTTCCGGCCCGCATGGTCCAAATAATTCCTTTAATGCCGGGGTTGACAACGGATCTCCCGGATACAGTGCGCTAAGTGCGTTGATTGGAGGGTCACCTACAAAAAATGCTGCCATTTTAGAATTTGACTTTGTACCCTACTCAGACACAGTTCGCTTTCGATATGTTTTTGGTTCAGAAGAATACCCGGAATTCGTAGGTTCTGAATTCAACGACGTTTTTGCCTTTTTCATTTCCGGTCCCGGCATTGCTGGTGGTGTTCAAAACATGGCACGACTTCCGGGAGGTCAAGCTGTAGCCATTAACAATGTAAACAATGGGTCAACAAACTCTGGCCCTTGTACGAATTGTGCCAACTACATCAATAACGGTGACGGTAGTACCTCTCCAAATAACAGCTCAAGTTTTTACATTCAATACGACGGATTTACGAAAGTATTGGAAGCAGTGTCTCGAGTGCAGTGTGGACAAACCTATCACCTAGTGATCGCAATTGCCGATGCGGTTGATGGTATTTATGATTCCGGGATTTTCTTGGAAGCGAATTCCTTGTCCTCAAAAGTGCCGGTAGAAGTGGATTACGCCATGAGTTTTGATGCCTTCAATGACGGCGAAACAATGGCTGAAGGATGTGTTAGCACTACCGTAACACTCACACGAGGTTCAAATAATTCAGGAAGTTCACTGACTATTCCTATCAGTGTAACCGGTACAGCAACCTCCGGGACTGATTACACCGCCATACCAACATCAGTTACCTTCAATCCTGGTCAAACTACAGCTACTTTTTCATTCAATGCTTTAGCGGACGGATTAACTGAAGGCGTAGAAACTGTAAATCTGATCTTTCAAATTCCCGATCCTTGTGGAAACATCAACCCAATTGAACTGAATTTAAAGATCAATGATATACAACCAGTAGCTGTAGATTTGGCAACAGATGATGTCATTTGTCCTGGCCAGCCTATTGAAGTAATCGCCACACCTAGCGGTGGGGTTGGTCCTTATACCTTTATTTGGAATACGGGTGAAACCACCTCCTCTATTTTTGTTAGTCCAGCAACTACACAGACTTATAGCGTTTCAGTTACTGATGATTGTTTAGGTGAAACGGCGACGGGTTCAATAACCGTTACAGTTCCGGTTTTTCAGCCATTTACATTAGCGACGTCTCCAAACATTGTGGAGATCTGCCCTTATATTTCTCGTGATCTAGTTGCAACACCCGCTGGTGGAGCTGGCGCTTATACCTATCAGTGGATGGATGCTTCAGGTGCTGTTATCGGTACTGATTCATTGATTGCAGTTGCACCTGCCTCAAGCACCCAGTATACCGTGATCGTTACAGATCTTTGTGGAAACACTTTAACGGGCACGATACAGTACACCATTACAAGTCCTCCGTTGGTGATAACGGTTTCACCTGACGTTGAAATTTGTCCGTGGCAACCAACTGTTCTTTCCGTTTCAGCAACGGGTGGATATGGAGCATACTTTTATTTTTGGGAGCATTCTGGTGAAACTACTTCGAGCGTTACCGTTTCACCAAATACTACCACAACATATACTGTTCGAGTATATGACGAATGTCAAACATTCTTTGTAGAGGGTGAGGTAACGGTAACTGTGATTGAACCAACAGCCAATTTTGAAATGATCAGCGGTCTAACATTTGAAGATCTTCCTGTGACCTTTCAAAATTTAAGTACCGGGGCTGTAACTTACGAGTGGGACTTCGGTGATGGTCAACGATCAAACCTAACACATCCGTCAAATACGTATGATTTGCCCGGACAATATGAAGTGACACTGATTGCAACCAATTATTTAGGATGTAAGGATACGGTTTCAAAGTTCATTACAATTCAGGAAGAGTATTGGGTATACGTACCAAACACCTTCACTCCTGACGGAAATGAATTCAACAATACCTTTTTCGCCAGCACAATAAAGATCAAAGAATTAACCATTTGGATCTATAACCGCTGGGGTGAAAATGTCTTCAAGTCAAATGACGTGCATTTTGTATGGGATGGAACCTATGAGGGTTTCTTAGTTCCTGATGGAACCTACACCTACAAAATTCGATACCTGACCAACTCCGGTATAGAAGAAACCATTGTTGGTCACATCAACGTCCTAAAATAATTTACAAAGATTTTGTTCGACCCCCATCAACCGGAATATTAATTCCATTGATATAACTTGCAGCTGGAGAAGCTAAGAATACTACAGCATTCGCTATTTCCTCCGGTTCAGCAATTCTACCCATTGGTGATTCACCAGCCATTTCTTCGAAAATATCTGCTGTTGCCATACCTGTTTTTTCAGATTTAGCTTCGGCAATTGATTGTAGGCGAATGGTGTTCGTTGCACCTGGCAATACATTATTAACGGTGATATTGAACTGACCTAATTCATTTGCTAAAGTCTTACTCCAACTAGCAACAGCCCCACGAATTGTATTCGAAACACCTAGTCCCGGTAACGGTTGTTTCACAGAGGTTGAAATGATATTGATGATACGACCTCCCCCTCTTTTTTTCATGATTGGCACGAATGATTGAACTAGAACATGATTAC
>CAYLJB010000016.1:0-26667 GCA_964383785.1 uncultured Fluviicola sp. | reverse complement strand
GACTTCATATGTGGAATTACTGCTTGTACTAATACATGATTACACAATAAATGCTGTTCAAAGGTATTTACGAACTCGTCTATGGAAGCATCGATAATTGGCCCTCCTTTGGGTCCTCCAGTATTATTTACCAAGATGTCGGCAACACCGCCGTTTTCTAAATATGTACTAATGGCTTTTTGAACATTCTTATAACTGGAAAAATCCGCTGAAATAAAAGTGTGATTCTGTCCAGAAGATGCATCAAGCTCTAAACAAACATTCTTCAGTTTTTCCGGGTCTCTTGCCAATAATACAAGAGATGCACCACGTTCCGCTAAAAGTTTTGCAACTGATTTTCCGATTCCTTGAGAACTTCCGCATACCAAGGCAACTTTTCCAATAAGATCTTTCATATAGGCAAAAGTAAGCAAATCCCAAAAACGAAAAATTTAGAATATAAAATGAGGAAATCGTTAAATATTCATTGAGTATGGTTCAATGTTAAAAATGTCATGAGTAGTTCAAATCAATTATTTAATTTTAATGTGGTTTAATTAAAATTCTATTAACATGAGAAATCAATACCTTTTGTTTTTGTTTTCCACTATTCTGGCTTTATTTAGCTCAACTTTAGTGAAAGCGCAAACGACTATTATTGGTGCTGGTGCTGCAACAGGTACCTCGTCTAATATTGGTCCAATTTACAGGTCATCGGCAGCCAGTGCCTTTGATTTTAGTCAACAGTTCTACTTGTATACCCAAGCAGAATTGGCTGCAGCTGGAATAAATCCCGGCGACTTTATTAATTCTGTTGCGTTTTTCAAGGATAATGCGTTCGGAACGGCAGCCACAAACAACGTTTCGATTTGGCGAATCTACATGAAAAACTCTGCAGCTACACCATCGGCTACATGGTCTAGTGGTAACTTCCTTACACAAGCTGCAGGAGCAACATTGGTTTACGACAACCCGGCTCAGGTTATTCCAACAACGACCGGTTTTATTACACTGACTTTTTCCACTCCTTTTGTCTACACAGGTGGGTCTTTAGAGATTGGCTCCTATTGGGATTGTAGCTTATTTGTGGGGAGCCCTACAACTGGTGCTTTTTCATGGAAACGTGATCCATTGACTAACCAAGTTTTTGGAGGAAGTAACAGTACTTCTACAATTACTATGACTCTCCAAACTGGTCGTCCCCAAATTCAAATTGGTTACACTCCGGGAGCTCCATGTGTTGCACCGCCAACGCCTGGTTCTGTTGTATCATCTGTATCTAATGTCTGTCCAGGGGTTAACTTCAATTTAAGTTTATCCGGAAACTCTTATGGAGCTGGCCAAACTTATCAATGGCAAAGTTCAACTTCAGGTGCTGTTGGTTCATTTACAAACATTGCAGGAGCAACAAATGCTGCCTATGCTGCATCACAAACAGTAGATACTTATTATCGTTGTTATTTAACTTGTTCTGGTTTGTCCGATACTACGGCTGCAGTTTTTGTTACAACCAACAACTTCTTGAACTGTTATTGTACGTCGAGTGCAACGTCCACTGCGGATGATGATATCGGTCAGTTTACATTCGGAACGTATGCTTTTCCGGCAACTGCTCCAACTCCGTTGACAAGTAATCCTGCATCAGCTAACATGTATACAAACAACACATTAGTTGATACAATAGATGTGTTTTACAACACAACTTATCCTGTTACTATAACACAGATTAACTCTTCAGCTACTTATTACCAATGTGACTTCGGTGTTTATATCGATTACAACCACGATGGTGACTTTAACGATCCGGGAGAAGCCACAACAGCGGTAGGTCCTGCTACAAACCCTGGTGTTGGTCCGCATGCGTCGTTCAACATTACGATTCCTGCAACTGCACTTCCTGGAATTACTCGTTTGCGTGTAGTTCAAAACGAAACTGCACTTACTAACCCTTGTGGTACTTACACTTGGGGGGAAACAGAGGACTACACCATCAATGTTTTGTGTCCAAACCTTACTGGAACTGGTGCAGTTGATCAAGGAATTTGTAGCAACTCATCTGCAACATTCACAGGAACTCCTTCCTTCACAGGTGCAACTATCTCTTGGTGGGATGCTGCTGTAGGTGGAACTCAAGTTGGTTCTGGAAACTCATTTACAACTCCTTCTTTGACTTCAACTACTTCTTATTACGTGCAAGAAGACTTCACTTCATGTCCTTCATCTACGCGTGATACTATCCAAGCAATCGTAACTCCAGTTTCTGTAACGTTAGCACCAATCGATGCAACATGTAACGGGTTGGATGATGGTTCTTTCATTCAAACTGCAGCAGCTTGTGGTACTGGACCTTTCGAGTACTCTTTGGATAATGGTGTAACTTTCTCACCGGCTATTCCAACCAACTTAACTGCTGGTACTTACTTTGTAATTGTGCGTGATGCAACTTTGGCAACTTCTGCTCCAATTCAAGTAATCATTGGACAACCTACTGCTCCAACTGCTTTGAATGCAACAAACGTAACTTACTTCAACGCTACTTTGGGTTGGACCGCAATGGGTTCTGAAACTTCTTGGGTAGTTGAATACGGTCCTGCTGGTTTCACTCCAGGTACTGGAACAGTTGTTACAACTTCTTCAAACCCGTTGAACATTACCGGTTTGACTGAAGCTACGGATTACGAATTCTATGTAGCAGCAGGTTGTGCTCCTGGTTCAGCTGTAGCTGGTCCTTTCGCATTCTCTACAGATCCAGGATTCTTCACAGTTGACAACGCTTGTGGTCCAGGATGGATTGATATCTCTGCAACAGGTACTCCTGCTGGATTTACAAGTTTGGATGATGACGTAGTTGATGTAGTATTGCCTTGGGCATGGAATATCAATGGTCAAAACGTTACAACTATTGGTATCGGAACTAACGGGCATGTTGCTTTCGGAGCTGGTGCTTTTGTTACTTACGGCCCTCCAGGAAACGGTTTGTACATTTGTGGTGCTGACTTACAAAGTATTGATGCAAACGGTGCATACTACCAATCTATCGGTACTGCTCCAAACCGTCAATTCATCATTCAATGGGTAGATATGCAAGATTGGCCGGCCCCAGGTCCTGGCAGCCCAAGCGCTTCATTCCAAATCATTGTTGATGAAGCGACAATGGAAGTATACTACATTTATGAAAATGATGCAGCAACAATGCCTGCATACAACTTAATGAGCGGTATTGATATCGGTATTTACACAACGAATGGTAACGCTGTTGTTCAAACTACTGGTACAACAAACATTCAAAACAACTCTTGTTTCCATTTCTACAATGCATTGTGTCCTAACGTAACTGCATTCACTTCTTTGATCTTCCAAGAAGATGCAATCCTTGATTGGAACGCTGGTCCTTATGGTGAAACTGCTTGGACATTGGTATACGGTACGCCTGGTTTCGATCCTGCTGTTCCTGGTCAGGAATTGGGTACTTACAACTTGGGTACTTCTGACTTCTCATTCTCTGGAGTTGGAGTTACGCTTACACAATTGACTGAGTACGATGTGTACATCTATTCTGAGTGTGCTGCTGATAACTTAACATCTCCTGGATTCTTCTTCAATTTCACTACACTTCCTTTCTGTTCTAATCCAGCTACTTTGTCTGGTAACACAGATGTAGACACTATCAACATGGCTTGGAACTGGATTGAATCTTCTCCGGATTACCCGGTTGAATCATTCAATATCCAATACGGTATGTCTGGTTTCCCATTGTATACAGGAACTGAGATCGTTGCTGTTGGAACAAACAACGCCGATACAATTGTTGATGCTACTTTGATGGGTGGTGGTGTTTACCAAGTATACGTGCAAGCTGTTTGTACTGACCTATTGAATGGTGGTACAGATACTTCTGCATTCATCGGTCCATTTACAGTGGTGATGCCATTGACTACGGATACCGTGTGTGGTGCGGAATTACTACAAGTGGATGGTACTCAGTACACATTCAACAACACCGGTGGTACTGTATCTCCGGGTGAAGCCACTATCGCTCCGCCTGCAACAGGTGCACAAACAACTGACGGTTGGATTAACTCTACATTGAACCGCACTACTTGGTACAAATTCGTTGCTCCTGCTTCTGGATCTGTACGTGTGAATGCAACAGGTATTGCTTACAATGGTCAGATCGCGGTGTACGATGTGGCTAACTGTGCTGACTTCCTGACTAACTTCGATCTATTGGCAGCGAATGACAACGAGATCGGTGGTTCTAGCTTGGCTCCAAACTTCACAGTGTGTGGTTTGACTCCAGGTAACGAATACTACATCATGCACGATGGATTCGATGCTACTGCAGGTAACCACTCGATCATCTTAACTGAGATCGTTTTGGAAGCTGGTAACGCGAATGCATTGTCTCAAATCTGTTATGGTGAAACATTAAACTTGTTCACTACCATCAACGGTTATGAAGCTGGAGGTGCATGGTCTGCTCCTGTTGCTGCTGCAAACGCAAGTATCACAGACTCCATCTTTAATTCAACAGGTTTGGCTTATCAAACATTTGTTTTCCAATACCGTGTAACTGACGGATGTGCTTACGATTCTATCACTTCTCAAGTGCAAATCTTCGCTCCATCTTCTGCTGGTACAGACGGTGCATTGACAGTTTGTAAGAACGAACCATTCGACTTGTTGTCTGGATTGGGTGGTAACGTTGACCTTGGTGGTACTTGGTACGATCCAAGCAATAACGCTTTGCCATCTTCAATGATCGATCATGCTTCTGCGTTCCCTGGATCATTCAACTACGATTACATCACTGGAAACGGGGTGTGTCCGGATGATACTGCTAACGTAGTGGTTACAGTATCTGCTTCTTGTGACTACTTCGGAATCGAAGAGGCAGTGTTTGCAGATGTTCAGGTTTACCCGAATCCATCTACAGGTGTGATCTTCGTGGAAACTACAATCAGCACTGGTGCATTTGATTACTCAGTAACAGACGCTAACGGTCGCGTTGTAGCTCAAGCTAACAACGGTATCAAGGCTGCTGCTACTTCAACGATCGATTTGACTGGTGTAGAAAGAGGTATTTACTTCGTGAAACTAAGTAATGCTTCTGCCGACAAAGTATACAGAATCGTGATTCAATAAAAATCACATCACTTAAGAGAAGCCCCGGTACCAATTGGTCCGGGGCTTTTTAGTTATAGTGTTAATAAAATCACGTAATAGTACCATGTAATTTTTGCCTATATGAGTGTGATTTTCTTAACTTTACTTAAATCTTTTAATTAATTAATATGAAACATCCTTTACACAAAGTGGGGTGGTATCTGACAATGTTTATAGCATTTGTCATGATCCCAATTCTCATGACCCCTAATCAAGCGATGGCGCAATGTACAAATGTCTCTTCTTATGGTACCGGAAACTTAACTGGTACAACAGGAAGTACGGCAACAATTTTTTGTAATTACGCTGAGGAATACGGAACATGGAATGGTATTGTAGCAAATAATCAATACACCACTACAAGTACCGTTGCTACAGATTTTATTACAGTTCGATCAGGTTCGTCTACGGGTCCTGTTGTTGCTTTTGGAACACAACCATTGGTATGGACAGCGACTGTATCTGGTACTTACTACATTCATATCAATTTAAATTCTGGATGTGCTACAGATCAAAACTGTCGTGATATCGTAACAGTAAATAACGGCCCTGCTCCGCCGCCAGCTCCACCAGTACCTACACAAAGTGCTGGAATACCAACATGTACAGGTGGAACTTCGTTAACCGTATCCGGAACTCCGGGAGCAAATGAAACTTGGTATTGGCAAACAAGTGCTTCAGGCACAAGTACAACTAATGCATATTCTGGACCATACACTGTTTTTGCGAATGGAACATACTACATTCGTACGTTTAATTCATCAACATCATTGTGGTCAACCGCATCTTCTTATACAGTATCGAACTTCCCTACTGCAACTCCACCACCAGTACCAACAGCTGCTTCAAACCCGGCTTGTACACCTGGTACAACGATTTCAGTACCGGCTGCACCGGCAGGAGTAACTTACTATTGGCAAGGCACAACAGTAAATGGTTCGTCTACTGCATCACCTGCATCTACTCCATTTACAGTTACTTCAACAGGAACTTATCAAGTATCGGCTTACGACAACACCACTCAATGTTGGTCAAATACTTCAGGACTTTTAGTAACTGTAGATTCACAAATCCCAAATTCACCTTCAGTATCTACACCAGTGCTTAACTTATGTTCTGGAGCTACAACAGGTATGATCATGGCAACTACAACTTCAAATACACCTGGTTCACTTGCAACAACACAAGCAGGTGGTAACGGATGTGGCGGAGGAAACATGTTCAACCTTACAACTGGTGCTTCAGCAATTAACGTAACTAGTCTTGATGTAACTCCTAACGTTTCTGGAGCTCAAACGGTATCTGTATATTATAAAAATGGTACATATCTAGGTTCTGAAACAACAGCAGGTTCTTGGACTTTAATTGGAACATATCCAATTACTGCAACTACAGGTACACCAGTCAATGTTGATATTGCAGATCTTTTGATTCCTGCCTCTACGACTTATGGAATTTTCGTTAACTATCCTGCACAATACACGAATTCTCCTGCTGGAACAAATTTCAGTAATGCCGACTTAACGTTAACAGTTGGTGCTGGTTTGTGTTCTGCATTTGGAGGTGTAAATGCCGGTCGTGTATTTAACGGAACAATCAATTATACTAAACCAGTAAACGCAACTGCAACATGGTTTGACGCAGCGACTGGAGGTAACGTGGTAGGTACAGGATCTCCTTTTGAAACTGTAGGTTCTTCACTTATCGGTAACCCAGCAACCGCAGGAAACTATACTTTTTATGTTGCTTCAACACTAGGTGGCTGTTTCAGTACTACACGAGATTCAGTTTTGGTTTCAGTTGCACCTGTTAATGTTGCACTAAATCCAATTGACGCTTCTTGTAACGGATTGAATGACGGATCTTTCTCCTTAGGAACTGTTCAATGTGGAACAGCTCCATTCGAATATTCTTTGGATAACGGAGTAACATTCTCACCAGCTATTCCTACGAACTTGTTGGCGGGAACATATACAATTATTGTTCGTGACGCTTCATTGTCAGTGTCTGGACCAATTTTAGTAACTATTGGTGAACCATCTGCTCCAACGGCATTGACTGCAACAAACGTAACTTACTTCAATGCAACATTGGGTTGGACTGCTATGGGTTCTGAAACTTCTTGGGTAGTTGAATACGGTCCTGCAGGTTTCACTCCAGGTACTGGAACGATTGTTAACACATCCACAAACCCACTGAATATCACAGGGTTATCTGCAAACACAGATTATGAGTTTTATGTAGCTGCAGGATGTGCTGCAGGTTCAGCTGTTGCTGGTCCGTTCGCATTCTCTACGGACCCGGGATTCTTTACTTATGACAATTCATGTGGTCCTGGATACACTTCTATCAACACCACAGGTACTGCATTGAACTTAACTGATGATCAATCTGTTGTTGTGAATATCACTAACCCTCTTTCTGTAAACGGTGTTACTTCTACAGCTATTACTGTAAGCAACAACGGATTCATTCAGTTTGGCGGTGTTACCTTGAATGTATGGAACAATGACTGGGATGACGAAGAAGGAAACGTATACTGGCAAGAAACTACGATTGGTGGTGATAACTACTTCATCGTTGAATGGTACCAACGTCCGCGTTTCTCAGGAGTTATTGGACAAAACGTTACTTTCCAATTGGCTTTCAACCAAACTACAAATGAGTTCTACTACTTGTATTTGGACAAGATCGTTGGTGGTACACAAGCAGCAAATGACAACGGTGGTAACTTCGCTGTTATCTCTGTGGTTTCGCCTGCACCGTTTGGTACAACAACTGTTTCAAACAACAGCACTGCTTACTTAACAGCAAACTCTTGTGCTCATTTCTACAATGCATTGTGTCCTAACGTAACTGCATTCACTTCTTTGATCTTCCAAGAAGATGCAATCCTTGATTGGAACGCTGGTCCTTATGGTGAAACTGCTTGGACATTGGTATACGGTACGCCTGGTTTCGATCCTGCTGTTCCTGGTCAGGAATTGGGTACTTACAACTTGGGTACTTCTGACTTCTCATTCTCTGGAGTTGGAGTTACGCTTACACAATTGACTGAGTACGATGTGTACATCTATTCTGAGTGTGCTGCTGATAACTTAACATCTCCTGGATTCTTCTTCAATTTCACTACACTTCCTTTCTGTTCTAATCCAGCTACTTTGTCTGGTAACACAGATGTAGACACTATCAACATGGCTTGGAACTGGATTGAATCTTCTCCGGATTACCCGGTTGAATCATTCAATATCCAATACGGTATGTCTGGTTTCCCATTGTATACAGGAACTGAGATCGTTGCTGTTGGAACAAACAACGCCGATACAATTGTTGATGCTACTTTGATGGGTGGTGGTGTTTACCAAGTATACGTGCAAGCTGTTTGTACTGACCTATTGAATGGTGGTACAGATACTTCTGCATTCATCGGTCCATTTACAGTGGTGATGCCATTGACTACGGATACCGTGTGTGGTGCGGAATTACTACAAGTGGATGGTACTCAGTACACATTCAACAACACCGGTGGTACTGTATCTCCGGGTGAAGCCACTATCGCTCCGCCTGCAACAGGTGCACAAACAACTGACGGTTGGATTAACTCTACATTGAACCGCACTACTTGGTACAAATTCGTTGCTCCTGCTTCTGGATCTGTACGTGTGAATGCAACAGGTATTGCTTACAATGGTCAGATCGCGGTGTACGATGTGGCTAACTGTGCTGACTTCCTGACTAACTTCGATCTATTGGCAGCGAATGACAACGAGATCGGTGGTTCTAGCTTGGCTCCAAACTTCACAGTGTGTGGTTTGACTCCAGGTAACGAATACTACATCATGCACGATGGATTCGATGCTACTGCAGGTAACCACTCGATCATCTTAACTGAGATCGTTTTGGAAGCTGGTAACGCGAATGCATTGTCTCAAATCTGTTATGGTGAAACATTAAACTTGTTCACTACCATCAACGGTTATGAAGCTGGAGGTGCATGGTCTGCTCCTGTTGCTGCTGCAAACGCAAGTATCACAGACTCCATCTTTAATTCAACAGGTTTGGCTTATCAAACATTTGTTTTCCAATACCGTGTAACTGACGGATGTGCTTACGATTCTATCACTTCTCAAGTGCAAATCTTCGCTCCATCTTCTGCTGGTACAGACGGTGCATTGACAGTTTGTAAGAACGAACCATTCGACTTGTTGTCTGGATTGGGTGGTAACGTTGACCTTGGTGGTACTTGGTACGATCCAAGCAATAACGCTTTGCCATCTTCAATGATCGATCATGCTTCTGCGTTCCCTGGATCATTCAACTACGATTACATCACTGGAAACGGGGTGTGTCCGGATGATACTGCTAACGTAGTGGTTACAGTATCTGCTTCTTGTGACTACTTCGGAATCGAAGAGGCAGTGTTTGCAGATGTTCAGGTTTACCCGAATCCATCTACAGGTGTGATCTTCGTGGAAACTACAATCAGCACTGGTGCATTTGATTACTCAGTAACAGACGCTAACGGTCGCGTTGTAGCTCAAGCTAACAACGGTATCAAGGCTGCTGCTACTTCAACGATCGATTTGACTGGTGTAGAAAGAGGTATTTACTTCGTGAAACTAAGTAATGCTTCTGCTGACAAAGTTTACAGAATCGTGATTCAATAAGAATCAATCGCTTAAGAGAAGCCCCGGTACCAATTGGTCCGGGGCTTTTTAGTTTCAAACAATTGGTTATTTTCTTAACATCTTGCTTATTCATTAGGCGGCATTTGGTACATTTGAGAAAAATAAGTTCCTATGTTAATGCCATTCAATTTACACCAATGGATCGAAGAGAACAGAGATCTGTTGAAACCCCCGGTTGGAAACAAGAATTTGTATAAAGAAGCGGGTGACTTTATTGTGATGATCGTGGGTGGACCAAACGCGCGCAAAGATTATCATTACAACGAAAGTGAAGAATGGTTCTACCAGGTAGAAGGCGACATCACAGTACGCATTCAATATGAAGGTAAGCCAAAAGATATTGTCATCAAAGAAGGTGAAATGTTCTTGCTTCCCGCAAACACTCCTCATTCTCCAATGCGAGGCGCAAATACCGTTGGTCTCGTTATCGAGCGTGTTCGTAAAGGTACTGACCTAACGGATGGCTTATTTTGGTTTTGCGAAAAATGCAATCACGAACTAAAAAGTTACCGCTTCAAATTGGACAATATTGAAAAGGACTTTTTACCTCGATTCAAAGAATTTTATACTTCCATTGATCTAAGAACCTGCAAAAACTGCGGTCATGTGATGGAAGCAGATGAGCGTTTTATCTAAGATGTTGTTACTTTTACAAGCAATTACATTTTGAGTTAAACTGGAACAACTATGGAACTAATCATTCTTGTATTGGTCGCATTGATCGCAACCGGAGGTACTTTAACAATGGCCTACTTCTTTCTAAAGAAAAATGGTGAACGTGAGATCCGCCATTTGCAAATTGAATTGAAACGCGATCGGCAAAAGCACTTCCTTCCAATGCGTGTAGAAGCGTACCAACGTGCTGTCTTATTAATGGAACGTATTCATCCAAACAGCCTCGTAATGCGTCTGCACAATCCAGCTTTACCAGCTAAAATGATGCAAGCAGAATTGTTAAAATCTATTCGCGAAGAGTACGATCACAATGTTTCGCAGCAGCTATTCGTTTCACCACAAGCATGGGAAATGGTGCGCAATTCAAAAGAAGAAACAATAAAAATTATCAATATCGCTGGTGGTCAAATGTCTGCTACATCTACAGGAACAGACCTCGCTGCTAAAATATTTGAAGTGGTAGCCGAGATCGGTCAACTACCAACAGAAATTACGGTTGATTACCTTCGAAAAGAACTGCAGGATTTATTCTAAAAGAAAACCGCCTTTCGAGGCGGTTTTTTTATGTTAACTGAATTTCAATCTCTCCATCAACTACAATAACATCACTCGGAATTAACTTGGCGCGTTTACGCATCTCCACCTCTCCATTTCGAAGGATCAAGCCCTCATCCACGATCTGTTTGGCATGACCGCCTGTTTGCGCAATCCCGGTTGCTTTTAATAGACCGATCAGTTCGATATAATCCCCTTCTATCGCAAATTGTATTTGTTCCATTCTTACTTATCTTTCTTGTATAAATGATATAAGCGATCAGCCGCGTCAAAAGCCGAGATCTCCCCGGCCAACAACTGTGATTCGATTACCTTTTTATAAGCTTTTACATCCGGATCATGATGCAAACCATAGATCAATTTTTCTTTCAAGGTCTCCTCCATCCAATACAGGTCCTGTGTTTGTCTTTTGTATGTAAAGCTCCCGTTTGTTTTGGTAAGTCGATCAAAACGGTCAATCATTTCCCAGATTTCCCCGATTCCACTTCGTTCCAAAGCACTCACACTTTTCACTTCGGGAATCCAGCCATTCTCTGTTGGAGGAAACAAATGGATCGCATTCTTGATCTCGCGAGCCGCTAATTGAGCACGTTTTACATTATCACCATCGGCTTTTGTAACAGCAAGACCATCGGCCATTTCCATGATTCCTCGTTTGATTCCCTGCAATTCATCGCCGGCTCCAGCCAATAACAAAAGCAAGAAGAAATCGACCATAGAATGAACCATGATCTCAGATTGCCCCACGCCAACTGTCTCTATGAACAACACCTCAAAACCAGCTGCTTCACATAGAATTATCGTTTCTCGCGTTTTACGAGCAACACCTCCTAATGTGTTTCCAGCTGCGGAAGGTCGAATGAAAACCTCATCTAGTTGCGACAAGTGCTCCATGCGGGTTTTATCTCCCAAAATACTTCCCCCACTTCTTTCCGAACTCGGATCAATAGCCAATACTGCTAATCGCTTGCCTTTTCCAATAACTATTTGACCAAACACCTCGATGAATGAGCTCTTACCAACTCCAGGGACTCCTGTGATTCCAATACGCAATGAATTCCCTGAAAACGGCAAACACATACCTATTAACTTCTGGGCTTCTTGCATATCCGCTTCCAAGGTACTTTCTAACAAGGTTATAGCTGCACTCAAATGTGCTCTGCTCTTGGCGCGAATTCCATCAAACAAAGGCTCAGCCTTGCGCAGATCACGCATTTCACGTCGCTTTTTCAGCCAATCCGATTTATGTTGATCATCCATCTTCAATGCATACCAAAAGGGAAAACCAAAAGATCAGTTGCGCGGTCGAAAATATAGGTCTTACCACTTTGTGAAACCAACAAAACACGTAAATCACCTTCTTGTCGAAATTCACTTTGCGCCATTACCTGACGACAGGATCCGCAAGGAGACAAACAGGCGTCAACGTCCAACAATGCTCCTTTAGCCACAATTGCCAAAGTCGTAATCGGTGTGTCCGGATAATTCGCTCCAGCATAGAACAGGGCCACTCGTTCAGCACATAGTCCGCTCGGATAAGCGATGTTTTCTTGATTATTTCCTTTTACCAGAGTACCATCCAACAAACGAAGTGCCGCCCCCACATGAAACTCCGAATAAGGTGCGTAAGCCTGTTCCATGGCTTCATTGGCTAATGCGATCAATTCCTGGTCAGCAGGGTTTAATTTCCTCCAATCAGTAAAAATTTCGTATGTAATGGTATGGGTATGTTTCATGAAATTTCACTCGAACAAACAAATATACGGAAAGGGAAGCATTTGGTTCGCCTTTCATTTGTGTAGAATGTACTATCTTTGTCGCTCCATTTTTTAGCAGATGCAGCAGTTCAAAAAAGTGTCGTTCTATACCTTGGGATGCAAACTGAATTTTTCAGAGACATCTACTATTTCCCGACTTTTTGAAAATGCCGGCTTTGCGAAAGTAGATTTTGATGATTCTCCGGATATTTTGGTGATCAATACCTGTTCCGTTACTGAGAATGCCGACAAGAAGTGTCAGCAATTGGTAAGAAAAGCACGTAAGATCAATCCGGATGTTTACGTAGCCGTGATTGGTTGTTACGCACAATTGAAGCCGGAAGAGATTTCAGAAATTCCTGGTGTTTCTTTGGTTTTGGGTGCCAATGAAAAATTCAATATCATTGAACACCTCGATGAAAAACAGGCAGAAGGTGCTGCAACGGTGAAGTTTGAGAACATCAAACAAACCAAAGAATTCATCCCTTCCCATTCCATGGGAGATCGCACACGCTCCTTTTTAAAGGTTCAAGACGGTTGTGATTACTTCTGTACCTTTTGTACGATTCCTTTGGCGCGTGGAAAAAGCAGAAATGCGACGATAGCAGAAACTGTTCTGGAAGCGGAAAAAATTGCTCAAACAGATATTAAAGAGGTTGTACTAACGGGAGTAAACATTGGTGATTTTGGGCAAGGGGAATCTGAAAACTTCTTTGAACTAGTTAAAGCGCTGGATCAGGTGGAAGGTATTGATCGCTTTCGAATTTCATCCATTGAACCAAATCTATTGAGTAACGAGATCATCCAATTTACGTTGAATGATTCCAAGCGTTTTGTTCCACATTTTCACGTGCCCTTGCAAGCGGGTAATAACCGTTTGTTGAAAGCCATGCGCAGAAAATACGAACGCGAACTGTATGCAGACCGAGTGGCTACGATCAAAAGCATTGATCAAGATTGCTGTATAGGTGTGGACGTTATTGTTGGTTTCCCGGGAGAAACAGACGAAGAGTTCCTGGATTCTATGAATTTCTTGAAAGACCTCAACGTTTCTTATCTCCATGTTTTCACGTATTCTGAACGCGCGAATACCACCGCGGTTAAACTTGGTGATCCGGTTCCACAAGAAGTGCGCAAACAACGCAGCAAGCAACTACACATTCTATCTGAAAAAAAGAAACGTGCCTTTTACGAAAGTCAACTAGGGAAACAAAAAACGGTTCTTTTCGAAGCGGAAGAAGAGAACGGGGTCATGTACGGTTTTACAGAAAATTACGTCAAAGTTAAAGTTCCTTTTGACAAAGATCTGATCAACCAAATCCGACAAGTACAACTTGTAGAAATTGACCGCGACGGCATCGTGAAGTGTAACTTGTTGTGATTAGCGCAGCAACGAGACGTGTCCCACAATCGTATAGGAATCTTCTGTAAATAGATCCGAGTAATAGATCTTCCAAACGTAAACTCCATCTGGACATGGTAAGTTTTTATACGTCCCGTCCCAGGACTTCGATTGGGCATCACCTGTATAGATCAATTCACCCCAGCGGTTGTATACCTCCATTTTGAAATCGTCGATATTCACACCTAAGGCAAAGAACTCAGCATTGATACTGTTTCCATCTGGCGTAAAGGCGTTTGGAACATAGATCAACGGGTCGTATTTCACACGTACTACGTCAGATGCTGTGCAGCCATTTGTGTCAGTGAATGTAACAGTATACAAAAAGTTCTGATCGGGTTGTGCAAGCGGGTCCTGACAAACTACGCAAGACAAATATTCCGCAGGCGACCAAACAAAAGTTCCAGGTCCTGAAGCAATAGCATCCAGTTGAACCACTTCTCCTAAAATGGCAAACACATCCGCATTGGTTTGTACGAAAGGCAGCGGATACGTTTGGATTAATACAGATGCTGTGTCTGAACACCCATAAGCATCAGTTCCTGTTACTATAAATGTGGTAGTAATTGAAACCGTACTGGAAACCTCACTGAAATTGCTTGTAGCCGGAGTAACATTTTGCGGATTCCACACATAACTTTGAGCTCCCGTTGCAGACATAAAAACCACTTCCCCGGGGCAGATTGTTGTATCCCCAAATCCATCCACCTGAGCTACGACCAAGTCGATCCATGCAGAATCTCGAAGGGTTGCACACGCATTAGTGAAATCGCAATATACATACTGTTCGCTGTTCGCATTGATCACCACATTCGGTCCAGTGGCAGGACTTACAATCCCAGCCGGAGACCAATTGAAAGTTTGTGCCCCTGTAACTGTAACGGGAATTGAACCTCCTGCGCAATATTTCAACGTATCCGGTAAGTCTGGTACAGGTGGTTCTGTAAAGACCGTGATGGTTACGTCTTGCGAGATCACACACCCATCCACAGTTTCCCCATTCACTTGATAAGTAATGGTGTTAGTTGGGGTGGAAACCGGGGTAAAACTACTTGGGTTATCTAAAAACGTTGGTGGGGACCAGGTGGCATTGACCACACCATTGATAAAAAGTGGAACAGAATTACCAATACAGATCGTAGTATCTTCACTAATATTACCAGCAATTTGGGCAACTGTCACAGAAACTTGAACAGTATCTGTTCCACAACTATCGCTGATGACACATGTGAAAATGGTATTCTGAGTCACATTCGCCAAAGGATTTGCTATCGACGGGTTATTCAAAAATTGTGCTGGGGTCCAAGCGTAATTCGCTCCGCCAAATGCTTCCAGTTGTGCTGCTTCTCCGGGACAAACCAATATGTCCGGATCTACAACTCCACCCTGGAAATCTCCAATGTTCACTAAAAATTCAATGGAATCCGGCGCAAAACAATTATTCGTATCTGAAACGATCAGAGTCACGGTATAGATCCCTGGACCGGCATAATTGTGTGATGGATTCACCTCTGTTGAAGTGCTGCCATCTCCAAAATCCCAGAAGAAATCGTTTCCGTTGGCAGAGTTGTTCTGAAAAACAACTGGATCTGGAAGACAGATCAAAGGATCCGGATCATTTACAATTGCTTCAATATTGCTCAGCTCAAATTTAAAAGCAGCCAAATTACAATTCGGGCTTGGGTTGCTAGGTGACCAAACACCGGGAGTGGTTGAAAACCCGAAATCATTTCCTCCACAAGCCGCACATACTGCATGGTATATATTTCCATTTTTATCAAAGCGACTCGTACCTCCATCCACATGGTTGGCAGACGAACTAGTTCCCCCAATAAACGTCGCATATTCCAAAGCAGAAGCATCTTGATTCAGTACAGCAATCCAAAAATTACTTCCTGATGTCACTGATTGAAATGCGTCTGTTGTAACTGGAAAACCAATGGTAGAACTCAAGGTAGCACCCGGAGCATACGTTTGGTTGATCTGCCCACCCCATCCGGAAATGTAAATATCCTTGCAATTTGAAACCAAGAATGCAGTCGGTGAAATTTCCACATGACCGCTACCAGCACCCACTGTTGTTACCCAGTTTTGAGTACCTAAATTGGTAGAATACTTAGCAATGATCTGCCCTGAATTTGGTGTTCCATAACATCCGGGTGTGATTGCAATGGTCCCTTCAGACTGTCCATAAATGTAAACTGCATCATCATTATCTAGTTGCACAAAGAATGACTGATCATATTCATTCGTTCCAATGTAAGTTCCAGAAAGAACAGTTCCGGTTGCATTTGAAAAGCGCGTCAAAAAGCCATCGGCTATGCCGCCATTGTAAGAAAGATCATGTCCGGATAACAAACTCAAATTTGCCGAAGTTGTTCCTCCGGTCAAATACACATCTCCATTGGAGGATAGTTGCAAACCATTTCCCGAATCTTCACCCGAACCACCATAGTAGGTTGACCAAGACATGGTAGTCAAATTATCAGTCATCTTGAAGACTACCGCATCTTGTTGACCTGATAAAAATCCTTGAGAAGCACTGACTGTAGGAAAATTCACTGATTGCGATGAGCTGGCCACATATATGAATCCATTTGAATGGATTATCTCACCACGGAAAGGGTCTCCGTAATTGTAAAACAAGGAAGATTTATTGACTCCGTCTGTTCCGGTACCTCCAACGAAAGTAGAACCAACCAGCGCTGAACCGTTGGCATTGAAGCGTGTAATATATATATCCGCTCCGCCGACAAATCCAAGTTCGTTCGCATCAACAGTAGGTCCACCATTGTGCGTTTGATCAAATGCGCCATTTGTTGTCGGGAAATTACTACTACCGGTGACCCCCATAACATACAAATTGCTGTTCTGGTCCGTAACCAAACTATGGATCGTTTCGTTGTCATTTCCTCCCAAATAGGTTGAAAACATCAGTGCTGTTCCTGTTGCGTTGAATTTTGAAATACTTGCATCGAAACCGGTCATGGAGAATGTTGCGCCATTGGGCAAACTTGCTGTGTAACTCTGTCCTCCGTTGTAAGTCAGATCAAAAGACCCCACCAAAGTAGGATAACTACCACCACTCGATCCGAAGACAATTCCTCCTGCATACAAATTCCCTTGATCATCGGGGGTTGCAGACATCCCCCAGTTGTCCATCGTGGAGCCTGTAAACGAACTAAAAACGATGTTCGGATCGATCACCAACACCTGTGTTTGATCGTATTTACCAAGCTCAAACTGAACAATATTTCCTTTCAAACGAAACCGAACATCCACTTCCTGACGCTTGCCGTCTTTAACGGTCCATGCTTTCGGTGCCGATTCCATCAATTCGCCAAAGTCTGTTACAATGTGCAAGGTACCATCTTCCAGAAAGACGTTTTGTGAACCGGAGATCTGAGCTTTAATCGATTCTGGATTTGTTCCCGGTTGCACAATAAAACTGTATTTCACATGTTGCTCCACCCCCAGGATCTCCAAATCAATTCCGGGATAAAATTCCTTGTAGGTAGTTTTACTCACATCAAATATTCCGGATTTCCAACGATTGGGATTATTACCGATGTAGTAATTGCTGTAATGAGCACTTTTGCCTTCCTCCACTTTAACACCTTCCCAAGCATTGTTCAAGAAATGCATTTTGAGTACTTGCGCATGTACTTTGTTGTGATCGTGTTCACTGGATTCGGCAGTATGGTCGTGCGCAGGTTTTTCATAAAACAAGTACGTGAAACCTGCTTGATCAAGCATCATTACACCTTGATCCATTTGAACTTGGTATTCAATAGGTTCGTCCCACTGACCCAAATTTGGACGTAGCCAGACCTGTTCACTTTGCGCTAGCAAGCAATTTACTGAAAATAAGCTCATTAGAACCAACAGGTACTTCATATTCCGAAATTACGAAAACACGGCTACTTTTCGGTAGAATCTTGCAGATTTTTAGCAAAGTAGGCTTTTCAGAAACTAAACTGTTATTTTTTAAGAAAGTTGCCTGTTTTAACAAAAGATTATCGCTTTTAACAAGGGCTGAATCGATTTAGAATCTGTAATTTTGCGGCAACATTTCAGGCGACATGAGTGATGCTATTAAACACGAGTGCGGAATTGCACTCATCCGATTAAAAAAACCGCTTCAATACTACGTTGATAAATACGGGACTGCTTTTTACGGGATCAATAAATTGCATCTTTTGATGGAAAAGCAGCATAACCGCGGACAGGACGGTGCGGGTGTAGCAAACATCAAATTAGACATGGAGCCGGGAGAGCGATACATTTCGCGTTACCGCAGCATAGATCCAAAACCGATTCAAGATATTTTCGATCACATCAACAAACGATTCTATCAAATCGGTGAGGAAAATCCAGCTTTGCTGAAGGATGTGAACTATTTGAAGAAAAATGCAGGATTTACCGGTGAATTATTCTTAGGACACTTGCGCTACGGAACTTTCGGAAGAAATTCCATCGAAAGCTGTCACCCTTTCTTGCGTCAAAATAACTGGATCACCCGAAATTTGGTGGTTGCTGGAAACTTCAACCTAACGAATGTAGATGAATTGTTCGATGTCTTGATCGAAATCGGTCAGCATCCGAAAGAAAAATCAGATACCGTTACAGTACTCGAAAAGATTGGTCACTACTTGGATGTTGAGAACGAAGAGTGGTATGCAAAACTGCAGAATAGCGGAATGAGCAACCAGGAAATCTACGCAGAGATCGCTGAAAAATTGAACATTGAACAAATCTTAAAACATTCCTCTGAATTCTGGGATGGTGGTTACGCCATGTGCGGACTTTTCGGTCATGGAGATGCGTTCGTGTTGCGTGATCCACACGGTATTCGTCCGGCGTTTTGGTATGAAGACGAGGAAGTATGTGTGGTTGCATCAGAAAGACCGGTTATCCAAACAGCATTCAACTTGAAGTTGGAGGAAGTGAACGAGTTAACTCCGGGACATGCCTTGATCATCAAAAAGAACGGACTTGTATCGGAAGTAGAGATCAATAAACCTCAGGTTCCTAAGAAATGTTCTTTCGAGCGCATTTATTTCTCACGTGGAAACGATTACGATATTTACGAGGAGCGCAAGAATTTGGGTCGTTATGTGGTTCCGAATGTGTTGAAGATGATCGATTTTGATCTGGATAATTCTGTGTTCTCCTTTATCCCGAACACCGCCGAAAGTTCATTCTACGGCATGATCAAAGGTCTTGAAGATCATTTGAACGACCGCAAATACAAATCGATCCTGGAATTGGGACGCATGGCTACCGAGGATGAATTGAAAGAGATCCTTTACCAGCGTGCCCGCATTGAAAAGATTGCGATCAAAGATGCGAAAGCGCGTACATTCATCACCCAAGATGATGCGCGTGACGACATGGTTGCTCAGGTATACGATATTACTTACGGTTCCGTTGTACGCGGAAAAGATAATTTGGTAGTGATCGACGACAGTATCGTTCGTGGAACTACTTTGAAGCAATCCATTCTACGAATTTTGGATCGTCTTGGTCCGAAACGCATCGTGGTTGTTTCCTCAGCTCCTCAGATCCGTTACCCGGATTGCTACGGGATCGACATGGCAAAAATGGGCGATTTCATTGCTTTTGACGCAGCCATTGCCTTGTTGAAAGAAACGGGACGCGAAGCACTCATTCAAGAGGTTTACCAAAAATCACTAGCACAGGCGAATTTGCCGAAAGAACAAATCGTGAACTACGTGAAGGAAATTTACGAACCGTTCACAGATCAACAAATTTCGGATAAGATCGCACAAATGTTGACTCCTGAAAACATCCAGGCAGAGGTGAAGATCGTTTACCAAACGGTGGATGATCTGCACAGAGCTTGTCCGGGGAATACGGGAGACTGGTATTTCACCGGTGATTACCCGACACCCGGAGGGAACAAAGTTGTAAACCGCGCTTTTATCAACTACGTTGAAGGAAAGAACGAACGCGCATACTAAGAGCGGTTTGAATAACTGCTTCAAATCATTAACTTTAGGATAAAGGATAAACATGATGCAGCGCAAACCAACAACAGCCTTTGTATATGTACTCGGTGCCTATGTATTGGTACAGTTTGTTTGGTGGGGTTATCATTTGATCGACCTGACACGCGCCTCTGCAAAAGATCCGGATGCGGTCTCCGGTCGTGTATTGATGATCGTTGGAGAAGGATCTGTATTTCTCTTGTTATTACTTTTTGGCTTGTGGCGCATCAAGTCCTCCATCCGAAAGGAGATCAATATTGCACGACAGCAAAACAACTTCATGCTATCGGTTACCCATGAATTGAAAACACCTCTGGCTGCCACGAAGTTGTACTTGCAAACACTGCTTAGGCATCAGCAATTACCGGAGGAGAAAAAACAAGAGGTGCTGAATAAGGCCATTGAAGAATCTAACCGATTGGAAGGACTCGTTGAACAGATCCTAACGGCTTCCCGACTAGAACAACAAAGCATCGATTTGAATAGGACCAAGTTTGAACTGAACGAAGCGGTTTCCGAACTGATCCAGATCCAACAGAACCGCCAAAACATTCAAATAGCGTTTCAAGCAGCGCAAGAAATCAACGTACATACGGATCGATTCCTGTTGCAGACAGCGATCAATAATCTGCTGGAGAACGCCATTAAATTTACCGATTCAGCCAAAGGGGTTTCTGTGAAAATCTCTGTGCATGAATTGTATATATCTATTCGGATCAAAGATTTTGGAAAAGGAATTTCTGTAGAAGATCAACGCTTGTTATTCCGGAAGTTTTCTCGTCTGGGAAATGAAGAAACGCGTACAACCAAAGGAACCGGTTTGGGCCTATACATAGCTTTTCAAAGTTCTAAAGCCATCGGTGGCATAGTCAAGTTAATCAATCCGGGAGAAGCCGGAGCTGAATTTGAAATACAAATACCAAATGAGTAATCAAAAAGTGGGGTTGATCATCCTGGACGGATGGGGAATAGGAGATGGAACAAAAGCGGACGCGATTAAAAATGCGCAAACGCCGGTGATGGATTCTTTATTGGCTTCCTACCCGAACGCACAACTATTGGCATGCGGAGAGCATGTAGGTTTGCCTGACGGACAAATGGGTAATTCCGAAGTTGGTCACCTGAACATCGGTGCCGGTCGTGTGGTGTACCAAGAGCTGACACGCATCAATAAAGCCATTCGCGAAGGAGCATTTTTTGAGATTCCGAAATTGAAGGCAGCATTTGAAAACGCACGCTCGAATGGTAAAAAAGTACATTTGATCGGTTTGGTTTCTGAAGGTGGAGTGCACAGTTCGCAAGAACACTTGCATGCTTTGTTGGATATGGCCAAGGAATATGAATTGACCAATGTGTGGATCCATGCTTTCACGGATGGCCGTGATTGCGACCCAAAAAGTGGCAAAGCCTTCATTCAAAATTTGCAAGATCATTGTGCCAACACCACCGGAAAGATCGCCTCGATCGTTGGTCGCTACTACGCTATGGATCGCGATAATCGCTGGGAACGCGTTAAAGTTGCCTACGACGCCATGGTTCATGGAACCGGTGAACCATTTACGGATGCGGTTCAAGCCATGGAGAGCAGTTATGCTCAAGATATTACCGATGAATTCATCAATCCTTGGGTAAGAGCAAATAAAGAGGGGGTGATCGAAACTGGAGACACTGTTATTTGCTTCAATTTCCGCACCGACCGACCGCGTGAGATAACCGATGCTTTAACGCAACGCGCATTTCCTGAATTCGATATGACTCCATTGGTTTTGAATTTCTACACCATGACCAATTACGATGTCAAATTCAAGAAGATCCATGTGCTTTTCGAAAAGGACAATCTACAGAATACCTTGGGCGAAGTGCTTTCCAAAATGGGTAGAAAACAGATCCGCATTGCTGAAACAGAAAAATATCCGCATGTTACCTTCTTCTTTTCTGGAGGACGTGAAAAGGAGTTTGACGGAGAAACGCGCATTTTGGTAAAATCTCCAAAAGTAGCGACTTACGACTTGCAACCCGAAATGAGCGCTCCGGAAGTGAGAGATCGCATCATGGAAGCAATGAATCTACAATTACCGGATTTCTTCTGTTTAAATTTTGCCAATCCGGACATGGTTGGACATACCGGTGTTTATGATGCCATTGTGAAAGCCGTTGAAACAGTAGATGCTTGTTTGGGAGATATTGTTGCTACCGCTAAAGATTTGGGCTATGAATTATTGATCATCGCGGATCATGGAAATGCTGACGTTGCATTCAATGAGGATGGATCTCCGAATACGGCGCACTCTTTAAATCCGGTACCGGTGGTCTTGATGACAGAAGACAAACACCTTAGCTTGTCAAATGGCATTTTAGCAGATGTTGCTCCAACTATTTTATCACGCATGCGCATTGCTGCACCTCTGGAAATGGATGGCAAATCGCTGATACAAACCAATTGATACAAAAAGAAAAAGGGGCTTTAACGAGCCCCTTTTTCATAGATTCTTTTTTCTTATTTCGATAGTTGAACAAAGCCTTGACCAACTAATTCATCTCCAGCAACACCAACTACGCGGTATTGTACGAAGTAAACTCCTTCAGAAGCCATTTGTCCATTAATTTTACCATCCCAAACCGGCGGTATTGCTGTAGCGGTAACTTCTCCAGGGCCACTTCCTGTGTATACAGTGCTACCCCATCGATTAGTGATCGTAAATTCTACCAATTCGGCATTCGTAGTTGTCAACTCAAATACATCATTGATCTGGTCACCATTCGGCGTAAAGATATTTGGCACCTCAACAGTTGGTGTAGGGAAAATACAGCTTCCATCATCAATTACCGCCAATGGATTGTAGTTCAACGCTATTGGGTTCATACAACCACAGATAGAAATATCTACAAAGCTTGTAATAGTATCAAAACAAACACCATCAGTAGCGACCAACGTGATCACTGCATCAGTTGTATAGGTCTGATTGAAAGGAGCCGTGCTTGCGGATGTAAAGTTGTTTCCGTTGCCCATACTCCAAATGTAATTGTTGGAGTTTTGGCTGGTATTCGTGAAGGTCACTGTAAGCGGTGAACATCCATTTAGAGACGACTGAGAGAAGTTTGCAACCGGACCCGGATTTGCATTTACCACGATCGAGTCAACTACGGTACACACGTCATCCGTTACTGTAAACACGTAGGTTCCAGCCGGAATGTTTTGCAATACAGAGGCATCGATATTGAATCCTCCACCTGGAGTCGGACCGTTCCAGTTATATTGCGGTTGACCTGTTAACCCTTCAGCCAAGCCCCAAACCACTCCGGTATTCTGACAATAGCTCGTGTTTTGAGTTCCCATCGTATCGATTGCTAAGGTTTGGTTCATTGTTACAGTTACCGTATCTGTTCCGGTAAATCCGCACTGGTCGGTGGCGGTGACATAAACATCAACTGTTCCGTTTTGGAGTATGGGGACGTAGGCGGTGTCTCCCGTTTGTCCAGCATAACTCCAACTATACGTGTAAGGGGCATATCCACCACTCGCCGTGGCCGTGACCAGCACGGAATCGGTGGCACAATAGACCGTAGGATTCGATTCATTGATATTCAATATTGGTCCGTCACCAATATAGATGGTTCCCGATGAGAATATGGTATCTCCGCAGGCATTTATCAATTCTACAGTAATTGTTACAGATTCAAATCCTTCTGTCAAACCATCTTGAAATGGAGTCAAGTTGATGATCACTGTATCTTCACCTGGCAAGAACGTGATCGGGTTGATCAAATTGTTAAAATCCGTACCCTCGATTGCTGCACCCGTGATTGTGTAATTCACGGTCAATGTGTCTGATAATTGAGAAAGCGGGCGCGTGAAAATGAAATTCGCATCGGTACATCCTTCTACAATTGTAGTATCACCAGAAACCGTAGCAACAGTAACGTCAACTGCATCCGATGTAAACGACGCTCCTTCCAAGAATACTCCCGTATCCAAAATTCCGTCCACACAATCAGCTACCGCAAATTTGAAGTGATAGATTGCTCCACAGTTTACCGCAAAAGCGATCTCTAGTGGTGTAGTAATTCCGTTAAATGAATGTCCAACCGGCGTTCCAATATAGTATTGACTATTCAATCCCGGGTGGATCGTAGAAATAGTAATCGGCAAAGTTGTGTTTGGAACTAGTGCCAAGTTTGTACTTGCATAATTCCCTCCAGCAGGGTTTGGACCTGTTAAATAGAATCCAAAAGCATCGTTGTACTGCGTGTTGATCCAAGCTGTATATTCCTCAGAACCAAATACGAAATTGAACTTTACTGAATCTCCTTGCGGAATAAAGTCAAACTCCAAGATCGCAGCGTCACGTGTTGTGTTGATTGAACCAGCCGAAGGATTGGTAGTTACAGACTGGGCAGTTGCCAAAATATTCGCATCTCCCGGACCAGCATAATCCGTAGATGGATTTCCGCCAGGAATCAAAGTAGTCACGTTACCTGATGACATCACAATCCCATTCGGCAAAGCAATATTCGAACCGGCAGCGTTAAACGTTCCTATTTGGTTTACATTTCCGGAAAACGTGATATTAAATGCAGAAACCCCGTTTCCGATCAACACGTTTTGAACCATTTGCTGAGGTGTAAGCGTACCCGCCGTCACCGTTAACTGCGCAAAAATTGGCTGAATTGAAAGAAATAGAATTGCTAAGAGAAGTCCTGATTTTATTTTCATAATCACTAGTTATGCAGTAAAAGACGCCACAACTTACAAAAAAGTTGCGTCATGCATGTGATTTTTAATAGACCTTCTTGAATAATTCACCAATTTTGTCCAAAATGTGATTATGAACAAGACTTTTTCTTTCATCGATACCAACAAAGATCGCTTCCTAAATGAGTTGATCGAGTTATTGAAAATCCCGACAATTTCAGCAGATAGTGCCTATTCCGCAGACGTTTTAAAAGGCGCTAATAAAGTATCCGAATTCCTGACGCAAGCTGGAATGGACGCCGTGGAAGTTGTTGAAACCAAAGGACATCCCATTGTTTACGGTGAGAAAATTATCGATGCTGGATTGCCGACAGTCTTGATCTACGGTCACTACGATGTGCAACCGGCTGATCCCATCGAATTGTGGACCTCTCCTCCATTCGAACCGGTGATCAAGAAAACGGACATTCATCCGGAAGGAGCAATTTTTGCACGTGGTGCCTGTGACGATAAAGGTCAATTCTTTATGCATGTGAAAGCCGTTGAAGCCATGGTAAAATCTGGTGAATTGCCTTGCAACGTGAAATTCATGATCGAAGGTGAAGAAGAAGTAGGATCCGTAAATCTCGGTTGGTTCATCACCGAATTCAAAGATAAATTGAAAGCAGATATCATCCTGGTTTCAGATACAGGTATGCTAGGAAACGACACGCCGTCCATCACTACAGGATTACGTGGACTGAGCTATGTGGAAGTGGAAGTGACGGGTCCAAACCGCGACTTACACTCCGGACTTTACGGAGGTTGCGTAGCTAACCCGATCAACATTCTAACTAAAATGATCGCTAGTTTGCACGACGAGAACAACCATATCACTGTTCCCGGATTCTATGATGCTGTTCAAGAATTGACGGACGCAGAACGCGCAGAAATGGCGAAAGCTCCATACGATGAGAACAAATACAAAGCAGCACTGAACATCAATGCTGTTCACGGTGAAGCCGGATATTCTACACCGGAGCGTGGTTCGATCCGTCCAACGTTGGATGTAAATGGAATTTGGGGAGGTTATACCGGAGAAGGTGCAAAAACCGTGATCCCATCCAAAGCATTTGCTAAAATCTCCATGCGTTTGGTTCCACATCAAATGCCGGATAGCATTACCGATTTGTTCAAGAAACATTTTGAGAGCATTGCGCCTGCCGGAGTAACCGTAGAAGTGAAACCGCATCACGGTGGCGAACCGGTTGTTACACCAATCGATTCACACGGATACAAAAGTGCGGCTTACGCTTACGAGCAAACATTTGGTAAAACGCCAATTCCGGTGCGCAGTGGAGGATCTATTCCGATCATTGCCTTGTTTGAAAAAGTGTTAGGGTTGAAGACTGTCATGATGGGCTTCGGGCTGGATTCAGATGCGATCCACTCACCAAACGAACACTACGGATTATTCAATTATTACAAAGGAATTGAAACCATTCCACACTTCTTCCATTATTTTGCGAAAGGAGCACAATGAAAAAATGGATCGTAGCGGTTTGCTTGCCAGTTTTGGTTTTAACCGCCTGTAATTTTGAGGAGCCGGATTTTGGAGAGGTAGGAAATTTTCAGTTGCAAAAGCTGGAAGGTTCGCACATTGAATGTTCATTTGACGTACAAGTGGACAATCCCAATGGCATTGGTTTCAAGGTGAAAAAAGTTTCCGCCGATGTCCAGATGGAAGATCAATTGGTGGGTA
>CAYLJB010000015.1:0-44573 GCA_964383785.1 uncultured Fluviicola sp. | reverse complement strand
TAGTATTGGAAGGCTAAACCATAGTGACCAATATTTTCTGTATCGTAAGTTGCTTTGGCCATGCTTCGAATCGCCATTTGTTGAATGATACTGTGTTCATTCGTGAGGCGAATATCCGTCAACAATTTATTAATACTTTGTGCAATTTTATCCGGGTGAGAGAACTCCAAGGAGTACCCAAACTTATCGATGAATAGATTGAATAAACCAATTTTTTCGGGATCCGGTTTATCGTGAACTCGATAAATGAACGGCACGAAATCCTTCCCTTTTTTCGGTTCACCAACAAAAGATGCAACACGCTTGTTTGCCAACAACATGAACTCTTCGATCAATTGATGTGCATCTTTTGAAATCTTAACGGTTACACCTACAGGTTCTCCTTTAGCATCTAGTTGAAAACGTACTTCTTCCGAGTTGATCATCAAGGCCCCGTGTTTGAATCGCTTATTTCGGTAAATTTTTGCGATTTTATCTAAAAGACGGAGCTCTTGTTCATATGGACCGCTTGCTCCTTCCAGTATCTCTTGTGCCTCTTCGTAAGTAAATCGGTGATCCGAATGAATGACCGTTTTGCCAAACCACTCGTTGTAGATCTTACCGGATTCATCCAATTCGAATACCGCTGAAAAGGTAAATTTATCTTCTCGCGGACGCAGGGAACAAACCATATTTGAAAGCTGTTCCGGCAACATTGGAATCACGCGATCTACTAAATAAACTGAGTTTCCACGCTTCAACGCCTCCTTGTCCATCGCGCTGTTTGGACGCACGTAATGACTTACATCCGCAATGTGTACACCGACTTCGTAATGACCGTTTTCCAGTTTTCGAATTGACAGCGCATCGTCGAAATCCTTCGCGTCAACAGGGTCAATAGTGAAGGTAAGAATATCTCTAAAATCGCGTCGCTTCGCAACTTCTTGTGGATCTAGTTCGATACTCACTTGTTCAGCTTCCGACATCACATCCGCATCGAATTCGATAGGAATACCTTGGCTAACAAGAATACTGATCATTTCATTGTCGTGCAACGAATTTCCTCCCAAGGTTTGGATAACCTCGCCGAATGGATAATCCGCTGATTTAGGCCAAACGGTAATCTTAACCAACGCGCGATCGGCATGTTTGGCACCGTTCAACTTTTCCTTCGGAATGTAGATCTGAACCCCCGTGCGTGCATTGTCAGGTAAGAGATAAGCAAATTTATCGTGCATTTGAATCACCCCAACAAATTGGGTGCGTTCGCGAGAAACGACCTCCACAATTCGTCCTTCGGGTCTATTACCACGTTTTGTAAGTGCCACGCGAACGGTATCACCGTGAATAGCCTGTCCGATTCCGTGCTGTGGAATGAAAATATCCGGATCGTTCTTTCCGAGTAAAATGTACCCGGTTCCGCGTTGAGTCAATTGCAATTCACCTTCTACGGTGTCTTGATTTCCTTGATATTGATAAGTAGCATAACCATTCTGACGCAGAAAGCCTTCCCGATGCAGCTCATTAAGGATCTGAACGACCAGTTTGCGGGTTTCGCTGTCGTGAATATTCAAAAGGCTACAAACCTGCTTGTAATTCAACAGTGCATCCGGATGTTGTTCGAATGCCTTGCGAATGATGTGGAACAGACCTGTTTTTAATTTTTTGTCGCCCTTGAATTTCTGTTTGAACGGTTTTTTTCTACCCATTGTTGCTATTATCTATATCAAAGGTACAAAATGCGCTAAAAGGACGGGGGTTTTGGCAATTAATGTGATTAAATGACAAGAACAAATTCAACCAATTTGGCATCAAGTTGTAATCCTCACCATGAAATGCTTCTTCATTCTTTTTTTACTGGTTAGTAGTTCTGTTTTTGGGCAGTCCATCGAACGCCAGTTGTATGTGCGCTATTTTAAATCCCTTTATCCGTATGAACCGTCGGTGGTGCGTGAACAGCAAATGGATGAAGTTTCTGAATGGCGAACCGATCAATGGCAACACGACACGCTTACCAAACGCACCAAATTTGCGCAGTTTCGCTCGGATGGACGACCAACGTTTTATACTTTAAAACAACCTTACGGTGGCGATTCACTGATATACACGTTTCAATACGATTCACTCAACAATTTGGTGGAATACAAACTATGGTCTCCCCACTATGTTACCTATCAAGGAACCAAATACTTTGCACACAATGTCTATCGTTACGACGGCAATCGTTTGAAAACGTTTCAGATGTATGCGTACAATGAAAGCTGGTCCATGGAGCGCTTGATTCAAACCGATTCGTTGGTGTATGCAAACGATATGAAAAGCGTCATGATTCACACGGGGACAAATACAGTTGTTCTAAAGTCCGAAGTTACACTAGGTGCAAATGAAAAGTTGATCGATCGTGAAACCGATTGGAAGCAGCCTTGCAAACCGAATGATGCTGTTTTACAACCGATTCAGCGATTCTATCAGGTGGAATGTATCAGCGATATTATTCAACATTCAGGCAAACACTACACCATTTTTTATGAAGGAGAAATTGATCGCGGTGGTCGTTTGGTGTACACGGAATCCGAGTTCAAACAACTGTCAACAGGTTATTTCCTCGACACCTTGAAGAAAGAACTTTTCACCAAATCCCTCACCTCGATTATTGAACCAACGTCTTTGGAGGATAGACATACCAAGACTAAAACTGTATATCATTTTTCACCCGATTTACGCTTGGACTATACCATCGCTATTTGTGAAACTAGCCGCGGAGATCACGAATACGTAATAGACAGCATTCAAACGTTTTATGCTTACGCGTCGTTTGGCTGGCAACAACAGCGGATGGAGTACCATTATCCGTTAGGTTGGATGAAACATTTATCGCATGAAGGAGAAAATGAAAAACCGTCGCAGCTTCCTGTTTATGTTATGAAAGAGTGGATGGAGTGGAAGAGGAGGGAATAAATCTGCAGTTTCATGCTATGAGAGAAAAGAGGACCACAGATAATTCGAAACAAAAAAGGGCAGTTCTTTAGAAACCGCCCTTTTTGAATCAATACATGTTATGAGATTACCATGCTACTGCTTGATTCAATTTTTCTACTTTCCCATCTCGACCAGGTGAAGAATACGTTCCTCCGGAAGCACCACCTTTGTTGGAAATATTCAACATGTAAGACTTAACACTAGGATCAACGATCAATGTTACATCTCCTCCAGCACTACCGTCTTTTGGCGCGCGAGAACAACTTTCACCAGGAGTACCAGTCCAGCCCTTTGCTCCGTTCAACCAAAGGTTGATTGCTGTTGTTGGATTTACTCGGAAATGCTTTAATAAGGAACCGGATTTGATGGAGTATAATTTGAATTCGATAAGATCAGCTTTCGTAACACCGTGTTTTACACCTTTCAACTCAACACGAACTGCACCAGGAATCATTTGATGACACGCGGTACTTTGAGATTGACCGTTGTAATCCAAGGTCCATGCCTGACCATAATCCATGACAAATGTGGAAGTACTTGTTACAGCCGGGTGAAATTTTGACTTGATTTTAATCGTTACCTGGTCCCCACTAACCACAGCATTATCTGGAATAGTGATCGTTCCATTCCCAACCGTTTTCATGTCTCCGAAAGAGCTCTTGTAGGTTGCTGGAAGTCCACTTACTTCAATTTCAAATTCATCGTGGTAAGCTCCGGTGGCTGTTGAAAGTGTTGAGCCATCTTTCAATTTGATCACGATATCGTACTTCTGCGTTTCGCCTTGCTTGAATGTTTTCACCGGAGTAGACAAACTGATAGAAACAACGGCCTTATCTTTTGTTGTGAACTTGGCGCGCTTTTCAGCTTCAGCTTTATCGCCTTCTGCTTTTTTCTGATCAGCAATCTTTTGAGTCCCTTTGTTCACCTCAGTTAAATAGGCAACCAACAGGTCAACATGTTTATCTGCAGTTATTCCATAGATCATCTCTTTGTCATAGCCATAAACAACACCATCCAAACCAAATTTTCGTTCAGATTCTGCTTGTTCAGGTGTCGAGATGAGGTTTCCTTCATTGCTGTAAATCGCGTAATTTGCGTTGAAGTAAAAAGCACCCCCATTTTTTCCTCTAAAATATCTTGGCCATTCACCTTCCTCAATTTTAAATTCAGAATCTACACCGATACTGGAAGAAAAACTGATAACCTGGTTCTTCTCGTTGCGTTTGATATCTCGAATAATGTAATCCAACTTTTCTCCCGCATAACGGTAACTAGCACCATTTTCAACAGCTTGATAAAGTTTGCCTTTATTGGAGAGAAACGCTTCAATCATGTCAAATTGATTGGCTCCCGGATCAACGTTTACTACCGGTGTAGCGGAACTACTTTCTTCTGTTTTCTTTTTTCCTTTGATTCCGCCAACAAGGTCACCAACGGTTTGACTGTTAACGTGCAGCGCTGTACAAACTAGAACAGCCGCAGTGAATAGTGATTTCATGTGTTATTAATTGTGATTTGATTCGGGCTCAAAAATAGAGGGGACAGTTCCTCTCGAACACGTGTTTTTTCACCAATGGTTGAATCGAATTCATGAAGCGCGATCTAGCCTACGCGCAGGCCATTTTCTTTCAGAGAAGACTCGAATTCTTGCTTGCGTTCGCGAGAGATAGCAATAACTTGGTCGTTTTCCAACACGATTACACTATCAGACTTTGAGTATTTCTTGATATAGTTCACATTGATCATATAAGATCGATGTGAACGAAAGAAGTTGGGTTTATTGGCCAGGACCTCCTCGAAGAACCGCAGTTTTTTACTCACTAAAATTTTCGATCCGTCAGTGAGCCAAACGCGCGTGTAGGCCCCATCTGCCTCTAAAAAAGCAATCTCTGTGGTTTGAATGAACACGACCCCATCCGACATTGGTAAAGCGATCTTTGAAAATTGCTGATTTTGCAAACTTTCTTTCAATACAGTCAGGCGTTCTTGAATGGCCAATTGTCCCTTTCTGTCAAGTGCTTTCTGTACAGCACTCTTTAGCTTATCAATGTCAACCGGCTTCAAGATGTAATCAAGCGCCGAAACTTCAAAAGCCCGAAGCGCATATTCATTGTAGGCCGTTACAAAAATGATCTCGAACTTTATTTCCTGAAAAAAATGCATGATCTCGAAACCGGAATATTCCGGCATGTCGATATCAAGAAAAACCACATCTGGATTCCCCTTATTGATTGCGATCACTCCTTCCGGAATATTGTTTGCCGAGTCAATTATTTCAACTTCCGGACAGTATTGCTGTAGTAGGAGAGTTAGTGAACTTATTGCCCGTTGTTCGTCGTCGATCAATATGGCTTTCAGTTTACTCATGGCGTCAAAGATATATACATTGAAATAAAAAAGCCCTCCCGCAAGGGGAGAGCATTAAGTGAATAGTGGTAGTTTCAAAAAAGTTTGAACTTTTATCTTACGAAGGTGCAAATAAGTAGGAGATTAGGCATTGACTATTTCATAAGTCCTGCATTTCAGTTCATGAACGAAGATATTGAATGCGAAGTTGTACAATTGTTCCGCAATCATCAGCTTGATTATCTCCATCACTGATCTGTACTTCAATGTTGAATTCTCCGGATTCATTCAATATTTCAATACGTTTCTTAATTGCGTTTGTGGAAAATGACCGATGGGTCAATTTACGTCGTTCATTGATCGCAGCAGAAAGCACTCTTCCTATGCCGTTATCCGAAATTTTGATCAAGATCTCATCTTTAGAATTGGCATGAAACGCAACGAGTAGTTCCTTGTTTCCTTTTTTGTGCAAAAGGCCATGCTTAATGGCGTTTTCTACAAAAGGCTGTAGGATCAAGCTGGGAATGTACACCCGATCCTGGTCGATCTGCTCTTCGCAAGTAACTCGAAACGAGAAATCAGCACCAAATCGCAACTTTTCGAGTTCTAGGTAATTTGTTAGCATATCAACTTCCTCCGAGATCAATATCTTTTCCTGTTCTGAGAAGGATAGGATCTGGCGCATCAATTGGCTGAATTTTGACAAGTAATAGTTGCTGTTCTTTATGTCATTGTGCAAGATCAAATCCTGTATCGAGTTCAGGGTGTTGTACATGAAGTGCGGATTCATCTGTGCCCGAATGGCTTTTAATTGTGAATTTGCCAGAAGGGTTTTTTGTGCTTCTTTTTTCCGAATACCGTTAATGATGTATCGCACGATCAGGAAAACAATCATTGTCCCGCACATAAAGACCAGTGCAATGAACCACCAACTTTGCCAAAATGGAGGATGTATGATCAAGGGGATTGCAATGATGTTTTGTGAATCATATCCGTATGCGTCGATCGCTTTCAATTCAAGATCATAACGTCCATCAGGGAAGTTTTGAATGAAGATCTCTTTGGTGGATCCTGGTAAGAAGGTCCACTGTGAATCCTCCTTTTTTAAACGGTAAGCATACTGATGTTTGCCATTGCTGCTATAGGCTGAAACAGCAGGGTGTAGACGCAACGAACCGTCATGATCCAGTGAGATTGGCTTCGTTGATTCTTCCAAATAGATCAAACTTCTAACAGGTTTTTTGTTCTGTACTATCGGAATTCTTTGAATCCCCTTTCCGGTTGCCAGCCATAAAGAACGACCGCAAACCAATAAGTCCAATATATTTTCTGACGCCAGCCCGTACAAGGAGGAAATTTGCGACCATTTTTGGCTAGTTAAATTAAAGATCCAAAGCCCTCGGTTTGAAGCGACGTAAATCGTTTTTCTATAAAAAAGTAACTTATTTCCCTGAACATAGGAAGGCAGTTTGGCCAGAAAGGCATGCTTCCCTTCAGCGTCTACCTCTACAATAACACCATTGAAACAGAGTGCGAATATTTTTCTCTCAAAAGGATCCTTTACAACGGACAGAACCTGCAAACCTCGACACAAATGAACTTTTTTCAGCCAGTTATTCGCGCGTTTTTTAAACTGCATCAACCCATTGTTTGTCGCAATCCAAACATCATCCCCCTCAAAACCAGAAGTTATTTCACGTGACCAGGATGCGTCTAGCTTTAAGGTGTCTGAATGTGTTGGTAAGTAGGTTCCAAAGGAGCTCAGAATAAAGGTTTGGTCGTCAAAGGTGTATAGCATTTTTAGGGAGCTGATATCGTTTTTTGCTTCCTTTATATGATCATTGCTCAGGTAATATAAGTGCTTGTTTATATTAAAATATAATCGTCTTTCCTGCGCGATGTAATCAAAACTCTGGATGTCGGATTGGTGTCCGGTGGAGAATGAGGTCAGGACCTCTGTGGAACAATTGATATAACCGACTCCACCCGTACCGGTGCTGTAGTAAACATGTTCGCCATCTGTGTCCAGATGCGTGATCTTTTTCAGATCGGTATTTTCAGTCGTTTTATTCCACAACAAATAATTCAGGTTTGGAATTCGTAACATTCCGGTTTGTAAGGTAGAGAACCAATAGTTTCCTTCGCGGTCGATCAAACAATCGGAAAAGGAAAGGTCAGGATAAAGCAAGCGCGCAGTTTTGTTTTTCGGTGAATAAACGATTAAACCATTGTAGGTGCAAATCCATAGCCTACCGTCTGACAAGACCTTGATATTAGTGGGCTTTCGGTTAAACAGTAGTTTTTTCAACACCGGGACTTCCCAAGGCTTTACTTTTCCATTTTTTTCTGACAACAATAAGTTTTGATAAGCAGATAAGATCACATGATGTCCTTGAAAGCGCGTCATCATGTAAAAGCCGGTCTGTTCAAACAATGAGGAAGGGGTAAGGTTCAATGATGTGTTTTTACAGTGTAACACGCCTTTTTGAGTTAACAAAGAGACGGTTTTTTTTCCATCGAAAACACCCGCTGTTGCCGTACCATACTGATGGATATGCCGCCATTTCTTTGTTTTTTCGGAATAGACAGCCAAACCCGTTTCGTGCTGAATGTAAACATGGTGTTGATCATCTGCCGTAATTTTGGAGATCCGCTGAAGTTTTATGGGTAACTTCTTCAACATACCATTCTCTAAAAGAAACAGTTGTGATTGAAAATTATAACAATACAGTTTTCCTGATGTACTAAATGTTAGACCCGTTATTGCCTTTGAAAGTTGCGACGGACATTTAAAAGGCAGGTATTGAACACCATCAAACTTGTACAAACCTGCATCGCAGCCAAACCAGATAAAGCCCTGTTTGTCTTGAACAAGACTGTAGATCTCATTACTAGGAACCCCATTTTCGTCATCGTAAAGGAAGTAGCCCGGATATTGGGCTATGCCGCGAAGTGCCGTGAACAGCAAGAAATATGTAAGTGTGAGAAACCGCATCTTTCTAACGGCCAAAGATAATTGTTCGGCCTTTAAAATTGAATCCGCGTGATGAATTGAAAAAGACTGTTCACAGATTACCAGAGCTCTACAAAAGTTCGTACCTTTGATTCCAATAGGCTCAGTAAATTTTACAACTATGATGAACAAACGCATTGAAACTGCATTGAATGAACAAATTGAGAAAGAATCATCTTCCTCTCAATTTTATTTAGCCATGGCTTCTTGGGCTGAGAATAATGGCTTGAACGGGACCGCTAAATTTATGTACCAGCATTCGGATGAAGAGCGTTTTCACATGCTTAAGCTGATCAAATTCGTAAATGAACGCGGAGGAGTTGCTATCGTACCAGCAGTTCCACAACCACCTGTTCAATTTGATTCTATTGAGAAAGTTTTTGAACTGTTATTAGAACACGAATTAGGTGTGACACAGAGCATTAACAATGTGGTAGATGTATGTTTGCAAGAAAAAGATTATTCTACGCACAACTTTATGCAGTGGTACGTTTCCGAGCAATTGGAAGAAGAAGCTTTGGCTCGCGGAATCTTGGATAAATTGCGCTTAATTGGTGGAGATAAAGGGGGTCTTTATCTGTTCGATCGCGATTTAGAGACAACGGCAGCTCAAGCAGCAGCCACTATGACAGGAGAGTAAGGTTCGGTTTGTTTTTTATTTAGCTGAACCATTCTGCAAAAAAATACGTAGATTGGTTGTCTCTACTTGTTCATGCTGAAGCAATTACTCACATTTTTGGTTATCATAGCGATCAGTCAATCGGCCTTAGGTCAATTGTCCTACCGCTTCCGTAATTTCAATATCAGCAACGGACTTTCCCAAAGTTGTGTACTAACCGTATTGCAAGACGATGTCGGTACTTTGTGGCTGGGTACACAAGATGGATTGAATCGTTTTGACGGACAGCAATTTCAAGTTTTTACATCAGATGATACCCCAGGCCTGGAAAGTGAATATGTTTACACCTCACTTAAAGACCAAAACGGAGACCTGTGGTTTGGTACAGCAAACGGGCTCACTTGTTATTCAGCAAAAAAAGAAACCTTTAAAACCTTTCATCTCCGCAAGGGAAAAACCTTGTCTATTGAAAGCATGGCGCTTGCTCCAAATGGAGACATCTATTTGGGGACCTCTACGGAAGGACTCATGCTATTCAAAGCGTCGGAACAAAAGATCGTCCCCCTGGCGCTAAAAGTGCCTTCAAAGCGCATTCAATATTTATCCATTCTTTCGAAAAACTACTTATTGGTTTCTACAGAGGATAAAGGGGTGGTAAGGATTAATCTTCAAACAGGTAAATCCAATCAGCTTTTTCCAAAGAATCTGGATGCAGAAACTTGGATGGTCAATGATGTAGAGGTCTTTTCTGACGGAGTGCATTTGATGGCAAGTAACAAAGGGTTATTCCTTCTGGATGATGCCAGCGGAAACCTACTACCATTCTTGACGCAAATTGAAAAGAACTTCGGCATTTTCGAAATTTCTGATGTGCTGATCAATTCGCACAACGAAATGTTTGTAGCAACACAAAACAAGGGGTTGTTAACGATTCGCAAGGAAAATGGTGTATACAATATCATTCAAAGCCACCAAGATATTTTTCAAAAGAACGCCTTGTTGTATGATGAGTTGAACAAACTCATGTGGGACAAGAACGGAGTGATTTGGGTCGCTTCTCAACGCGGGTTGAGTTGTTTCGATCCGGAAAACCGCGGGTTTTTGGGAGTGGGACCATCCGGAAATTTAAAGCAAGGAATTCCGTCGCCTAGTGTATGGGGTTTCGCAGAAGACCCTAAAGCGAAATCCTTGTTTGTAGCATCGGACTTTGCGGTATCACACTTAAATCGTGAAACAGGAGAGTTTGAACAATATTACATCGCGAAAGGTTCCGGAAAAAACGAGACGACTATCCTTTCGATCTGTTATGTGAATGATCACCAATTGTTGGTTGGATGTACAGACGGAACTTACTTGTTGGAATTCTTCGGTCCGATGTACAAGATCAAGAAGATCCAGTTGAAGAAAATCGATAACCCGGGAGCTTTTACACGTGTTTATCGTATTGCACACTACAAAGGAGATAAGTTCTTTTTGGCAACAAAAAGTGGGGTGCTATTGTACGACATCAAGACAAATGTAGTTGTACCATTTGTAGCCGATCCTAAAAAACCAAGCAAGTCCATTTCTCCGGGAATATGTCGTGTTGCCTATAAAGGTCTTGATGGCACCATGTATTTCGCAACAAGTGCCGGAGGCTTGTATTATTTGAATGATAAAAAGGGCGATCCCCTGATCGTCCCTCATAAATGGAACAACAAGATCCTAGCCCTTTCGAAAGATTACATTTCGTGTTTGTTTCAAGAAACACGCGATGAATTGTGGATCGGTACTTCCGGTTCTGGAATGCTTTGTCTGAACTTGGTAACCGGCGACTTGAAACAGTTTAAACGAAAGAACGGGCTACCAAACAACTTCATTTACGGCATCGAAGCTGATCATGGCGGAAATCTTTGGTTAAGTACCAACAAAGGTTTGTGTCGGTTCTCTCAAACCAACTTTAAGTGTGAGAACTTCACTGAAATGAACGGGTTGATGAGTAACGAATTCAACACAGGTGCTTACATGGCCTCTAAAACGGGAGAATTGTACTTTGGTGGAATTGCGGGCTACAACTTCTTCAATCCGAATAAATTGGCAGTGAAGCAAAACACCGTTGATGTAGCCTTTTTAAAGTTTCGTTTTGACGATAAGTGGTTGATCCCGGGCGAAAAAGACGCTCCCTTTAAAACGGCATTTTCTGAAGTTCGTGAATTGATGCTTCCTTATAACAGACGAAGCTTTTCCATTCGTTTTGTTTCTTCAGAACTGATGAATCCGGAATTGATCGAATACAAGTACCGCTTATTGGGATCAGATCAGGATGAGGTACAGCTAGGTAACTCGAATGAGATTCGTTTTAATGCGCTTCAGCCCGGACACTATACGCTTCAGGTATATGCTCGGAAAGTTGGTGGTGAATGGAGTAAGGTGCCTGCCGTATTGGATATTGAAATTGCTGCGCCATTTTGGATGCGTTGGTGGTTCTTTGTGTTATTGGCATTCTTCATTTTCTTCTCAGTCATCTTCATTATTCGCAAACGCGTGGATCAAGCACGAAGAGAACAGGTGCGTTTGGAAATGAAGATCGTGGAACGCACAAAGGAAATTAGGGCCCAAAATGAAAAGATCGAGATGCAAAAACGCATCATTGAAGAAGAAAAGAATAAAGTAGAAGAGCAAAAACGTCTGTTGCAAATTGAAAAAGACAAAACCGAGAACGTCTTGCGAAATGTCATACCGGAATCCACGGCCGAAGAATTAAAAACGAAAGGTAGAGCCAGTGCACGAGCATATAAAACGGTTTCGGTATTGTTTACGGATTTTGTAGGTTTTACAAAGATTGCGGAAGGCTTAAAGCCAACGGAATTGGTAAACCGATTGGATGTTTATTTCCGCAAATTCGATGAGATCATCGTACGGAATAACCTGGAAAAGATCAAAACGATTGGTGACGCATATATGTGTGCAGGTGGTGTACCAGTGCGAAACAACACGAACCCGATCGATGCAGTTCTTGCCGCGTTGCAGATTCAGGATTTCATGCATAAGTTGAAACACGATGCAATCGCTAATGGAACAGAATATTGGGAATTGCGTTTGGGAATTAATACGGGTGAAGTAACGGCGGGTGTAATTGGTTCCGAACGTCTCGCTTACGATATTTGGGGCGCAACGGTAAATCAGGCCCAACGCATGGAAATGATGGGTGAACCAGGTCGTGTAACCATTTCCGGAGCGACTTTCAAACTCATTGAGCCTTATTTCGAATGCACTTTCCGCGGTAAAGTACAATCGAAAAGTAAAGGACTGATAGATATGTTTACGGTTGAGCGTATCAAACCAGAACTTTCGATTAATGGGGAAGGATTGATACCAAATGAGCGCTTCCAACAAATCGTAAACCTGCATTTGTATTCAAGTATCAATTACTACAAAGCAGAACGCCATATTATCAAAGTTCTGGAGAAAGGGCTTTCACCGAAGCTGCATTATCATAGTATTGCGCACACCAAAGACGTGGTTCGTGCCGTTGAACGATATGCCTTGTTAGAGGGTGTGACAGATGAAGGTCTCTTCTTACTCAAATCGGCAGCAACATATCACGATGCCGGATTTGTGGAAAGCTATGAAAAGAACGAACCGATTGGTGCGAGAATGGCTGAAGAGATCTTGCCGAAATATGGCTACTCAGAGCAGCATATAGCACAGATAAAAGAACTGATCTTCGTTACACAGATTCCACACAAACCAAAAAATAAACTGGAGGAGATTATTTGCGATGCTGACCTCGACTACCTTGGAAGAGATGATTTCCATGAGATTGCCGACAAGTTGCGCCGCGAATTACGCGAACACGGTAAGATCAACAGCGATCGCCAGTGGGATGAAATGCAAGTCGCCTTCTTGAATATGCATGCCTATTTTACTCCTACTGCCATTGCGAGTAGACAGGCTAAAAAAATGCAAAATCTAGAAGAGGTGAAAGCCCGTTTGGAGCGCAACGAATACGCCGATTAATGACCCTCGTCATAGTTTCTTCTACGAAAACGAACTAACTTCGCGCTATGAAAAAGCTATGGTTGTGGTGTCTACTTTGCAGCACCTCGGTTTTTGCCCAAGGCCCGGAACAATACACCCTTTCTTTTGAACCCGTTTCAATACCAGAAATGGTAGGTGTACAATCGTTTTCTTACGCGCGATCAGGCGACGAGATCCTGGTACTTGGAGGGCGATTGGATGGTTTGCATCAGCGCATGCCAAACGCAAGTTTTGATGCTGCAGGACATAATGATCTGTTGATCGTCATAAACATTTCTACCAAGCAAGTGTGGAAGACAAAGGTTACTGGAAGCGGATTAGACTTGGATTTAAGTGAGCAGCTAAAGGCTACCAATCATTGTTTCTTTCAGGTTAATGACAGTTTGATGTTGATTGGAGGCTACGGTATTCGCACTTTGGCGGATGATCATGCCACATTTACTACTGCGCTCTATTTTTCAGTTTCTGAAGTAATTGCGGCTGTGAAGAAAAACCAGTTGTCCAATGCTTTGTTTCAGCGATTTGAGAACGACAAATTTGCAGTGTGCGGAGGTCAGTTGAATCATATAAACAACACGTGGTATCTTGTTGGAGGACATCGCTTTGATGGTCGTTACAATCCGCGAAACGGCCCGTCATTTGTGCAGGAATACGCGAATGAAGTGCGTATGTTCACCATGGATCAGGGCAAGCCAAATTTCCAAAATGCAACGCGAAATGTGGAGCTTTTACACAAGCGAGATTATAATTTGGTGAAAGTTCCTACACCGGCGGGTTCATACGAGTTATTGGCACTATCCGGAGTTTTTCAGCAAGATTTCGACCTTCCGTTTCAAACGACTACCAGAATTTCAGCCGACGGTTCTGTTCGCTTGCAAGCTAATTTCAGACAATTCTACAACCATTATGAGTGTCCAGAACTGGTAGTTTATGATCCCACATCGAAGACAACACATTTGTTCATGATGGGAGGAATAGCCCAATATTATGATACGCTTGGAATTCCTTTACAAGATGATAACGTCCCCTTTGTCTCAACCGTAACGCGTTTGTCGATCTTACCTGATGGAAAAATGGAAGAATGGCTTTTGGAGGGAACAATGCCCACTTTGCTGGGTGCTGGTTCAGCTTTTATTCCAAACAAAGGCGCTTCTTGGGATGGGGCAATCTATCGCTGGGATACAACAAATCCGGAATCATTGGATTTGGGCTACTTGGTTGGGGGAATAGTTCCGAATGCACGCAACGTTTTCTGGATCAATGAAGGAATGGAAAGCAAAGCGGTTCCAACTGTTTATCGCGTACGATTGGTCAAAGCCAAAACCAAAGGCCGTTTAAACACCTATGCTTCGAATCCTTTGAATGTTGAATTTTTGAAGCACGGAAAGAAGAACCGATACATGGTGTTTTTTGACCTACAAGAAGACGCGCCGGTAACAGTAACATTTACTGATCATTCCGGAAAGGTATTTCATCAAAAAACGAAGAAGTTCAAAAAAGGTACTCAGTATTGGAAGACCTTCCTACCGAAAGAAAAAGGGGTTTATCTTGTAAAGGTTTATACCGAACAAAATGGATGGGCTCAAGAATGGGAACAATTCATTTTTGTCGATGAATAATTGTAAATTGCAGCGCATATCTTAATTGTTATGAAAGGCTTTTTACAAATTACGTTCGGAATTTTGTTACTCTCAGCATGTGTGAAAGAGGGAGTAGAAATAGAACCAACTTCTTCGTTTGAAGGATCTTGGAAGTGGTGGCAAAAAACCGGGGGAATTGGAGGCATTTATGAAGATACGGCTACCAGTTCGGATCGGATGACCCTTCAGTTTGACACTGACGATACCTACGACTGGACAAAGAACGACACCCTGATCCATAACGGTGGATATCATTCTAAGATGGATACCTCCGTTGTTTTGAATCAACGCGTAATGATGTTAACTCTGGAGAATTATCCCACGCGCATGATCGTCAAACACAAAAATGACACGCTAGAATTGGTGGAGGATGTTATAGACGGGTATACTTACAGATTTATACGGAAATAAAAAAAGCGGGATCCAAAAGGGTCCCGCTTTTTTTATTTTGTAAGCTAATTATTAACTGAACAATACGCTACTTCCGTATTTACCTTCAACCGGATTCACGATCAAAGTAGGAATTTGTGCGTCGTTAGTAAGAATGTACTGTTCGTGTGAAGCAGTGATCACACCCAACATGTTGTTGCGGTTCAGGTTCATGATCGCGATCAAATCCGCATCCAAACTAACAGCGTGTTTTACAACCTCCTTATCGAAACCACTGTTTGGAGCAACTTTAGTGGTTACTTCAATACCTCGCTCGTGGAAGAACTTCACTGCAAACTGAATGTTTGCTTTAACTTGATGACGCAAGAACTCATCTGTTTCATCCGGTGTGATTAAATGCACACGCGACTTGAAATAGGTAGCAATATTAGCAACATAAGCCAACTTTTGCTTGGTTTCTTTATTTAGATCCAAAGGAACAACGATATCATCGTAACCGGTTTCTTTAATGCCTTTTTCCTGAACAACGATAAACGGAACTGTAGAATGCGTGATCACTTTCAATGCGTGACTACCTGTAATGTGCTGCCAACCATGAGCACCATGCGTACCCATAAAGATTAGATCAGCTTTCGCTTCTGAAGCATAGTCACCAATATCATCAAAGATATTTCCCACACGAACTACCGGTGTTATAGCGATGTCAGTTTTTAAAGCATCAATGATTGCTTTTAATTTTTCTTGAGCTTCTGAAATGGATTTTTCTTTCGCAACAACGTGCAATAGATAAATCTCTGCACCAGTAGCTTTGGCCGTATTAATGGCATGAGCCAGGGCGTTGTCAGCAACCGATGTGAAATCATGGGGAACAATGATCGTTTTCTTTTCCATAAGGAGTGTGTATTGGGGTTCTAAATAGTGAGGCAAAATTAATGATAATGCCAAAAATTAAGTGCTCAAAATGAGGTTAATATTAAAAAATCAACGTTAATAAATCAATAACTCTTCAATTTTTGTGACATTTGTTATCGAATCTGTTAGTAGTATGGCCGTAATTGGAAAAATTGTCAAAAAAACATCTGAATTAGGGACAAAACGCAGTGCCGGAAAAAAACCCACCTTCAAAGGTCAGGTAAAAACACTTCATAAACTTATCAAAACGGCTGCAAAGACTGAGTTTGGTATCTATTACCGTTTTGACCATTGTTTGGAATCTGAAGATTTTATCCGCGCCTTTCAGAAACATGTACCATTTTCGGATTACGACTCCATGTACCGACATTGGATTCATCGTGCAATGGATGGAGCTCCAAATGTGATCTGGCCCGGAAAGATCAAGTATTATGCATTGTCTTCCGGAACCACCGGATCGCCGTCCAAAAGAATTCCGATCACGAAACAAATGATCCGCTCGTTCCAAAAGAACTCGATCAAACAATTTGCTTCTACTTCTCGTTTTGATTTGAGCGACGAATTCTATCAAAAATCATTTTTAGTTGTTGGAGGTTCTAGTCAACCCGAAAAGGTTGGACCGCGTTTCGAAGGAGATTTATCGGGGATTCTGAAAAAACATACCTCAGTAGTTTTGCAGCCCTTAACCAAGCCTGATCCAAAGACTGCGGCTATAAAAGATTGGTCGAAAAAACTGGATAAAATGGTGGAAATGGCTCCAAATTGGGATATTGCAACCGTGGCGGGTAGCCCAACTTGGTGCGTTATGCTGCTGGAGCGAATCGTGGAGCGCTACCAATTGAAACACATTCACGAACTATGGCCGCATTTTGAACTCTATGTTTGGGGCGGTGTGTACATCGAGCCGTATTTGGATCGTTTTGAGAAAATTTGCGGGAAGAAAGTTCATTTACTCAACACCTATTTGGCGTCTGAGGGTTACATGGCCTTTCAAAACAACCCCGAAAGTAAAGGAATGCAACTCCTTACTAAATCCGGGATCTTTTTTGAATTCATCCCGTTCAATTCCGACAATTTCGATGTACACGGATCTGTTTTACCACATGCCAGGGCCTATACCTTGGATGAAGTGAAAGAAGGTGTGGATTATGCCTTGGTGATTTCAACAAACGCAGGATTGTGGCGCTATATCATAGGCGATCTGGTGCAATTTACCGATGCTGCGAATTATGAGATTATCATTTCGGGAAGGATTAAGCAGTATTTAAGTTTAACTGGTGAACATTTGTCGTTGGACAATATCAACAATGCAATCAGACAAACTGCTGCGAGAACTGGTGTTTCAATTCCTGAATTTTGTATTTGTGTGGATGAGGCAAACCAAAAACATTGTTGGTACTTTGGAGTTGCGGATGGAGTTGCTTCTCAAGAGATTATGCATTCGATAGACCAAGAGTTGTGTGCCTTGAACGACGATTATGCCTCCTGCAGAAAATACAATACCCTTCGCGATCCGGAAGCACATTTTTTGCCGATCTCTAAATTCTATGAATTCATGGAAACGAGAGGAAAGTTTGGTTCTCAACAGAAATTTCCACGGGTGATGACCCAGCATCAGGCCAATGATTGGAAACTGTTTATTGGTGAGGTTTAACTGGACTTCTCGACCTTGTTGCTGTTGCGCTTCATGAGCCCCTTCACCACACCATTGGCTACAACAACCAAAATGATCAATGCCGCGCCAATGTAAAAATTTGTGTTCAGCAATTCATGCTCGTTCAAAATCGGAATAGCCAACAAAATCGTGTAAACCGGCTCCAGATTGATACTGAGAGAAACGGTGAATGCCCCCAGCTTTTTCATGACTTCAATCGTGGCAATAAAGGCAAATGACGTACAAATGATCCCTAAAAATAACAGCCACCAGAAATCACTCCAAGTCATGGAAAGGTTTTCCTGATTCAATTCTCCGCGAACCGCCAAAGCAATTGTCAGCACCACAAACCCAATGATCATTTCATGAAAAGTAATGGCGGGTGCCGGCGTGTCTTCGGCAATTTTGGCGTTGAATACCGAAAACAAGGCAGCGCACAACGCAGAGAATAGGCCCAAGGCCAAAGCAGTATATTGCTTCGGGTTGAAATCGGAAGACACAAAATAGATCCCGCCGATCACCAACAAACCAAAGGTGAATTCAAGAAAGGAGAAACGCTTTTTGAAAATGATCGGTTCCAGCCAAGTTACGTGCAAAGTAGCTGTGGATAAGCACAAGATCCCTAAAGAAGCCGTTGATAATTGGATCGATTCATAAAAGGTCAACCAATGAGTGGCAACTAAAATTCCAACGCCAAATACTTGCCACATGCGTTTTTTGGTTGGTATGCGCATGGGCAATCCCAAAAAGTACAGTCCGATCAACATGGAAACACCCGCGATCAGGATGCGGTACCAAACCAACTGTAAACTTGGTAAGTGGATCAATTTCCCCAAAATTCCGGTAAACCCCCACATAAAAATGATGAGGTGCATCAGGATATGATACCGAAATGTTTGCAGCATGGTGCAAAGATAGTATTCTCGCAGGTTTGGCATGCACGGTATTGAAAGCAAGGCGTCCATGACGTTTGACTTTTCCCTATCTTTGCAAAAAACACAGCATATGTCACATATCACCACACTGAGCGATTTTATCATGGAACGTCAAGCGGAATTTCCGGGGTCATCCGGTGAATTGTCGCGTATTTTGAATGACATTTCTATCGCTTCAAAGATCGTTTCTCGCGATGTGCGTCGCGCCGGGTTGGTTGACCACATTTTGGGAGCTCAGGGTGAAGTGAATGTGCAGGGTGAAGAACAACAGAAATTGGATGTCGTAGCCGACAATCAGTTCATCAAAGTGTTTGAATCCAGCGGTGAGATCTGTGGAATTGCTTCTGAAGAAAATGATGACTTCGTTGCATTTACAGGTGAGCGTGCTATGAACGGAAAGTATGTGGTTTTATTCGATCCATTAGACGGTTCTTCGAACATCGATGTAAATGTTTCGATCGGAACGATTTTTTCCATTTTCAAACGCAAATCCCCGAAAGGAACTCTGGCAACTTTGGACGATATGTTGCAAAAAGGCACGGAACAGATTGCTGCCGGATACGTTCTTTACGGTTCATCTACCATGTTGGTGTATACCACAGGTCATGGCGTGAATGGTTTTACACTAGATCCTTCGATCGGTGAATTCTGCCTTTCACATCCAAATATGAAAATGCCGGAAACGGGCCGTATTTATGCCATGAATGAAGGGAACATCCACGAGTGCGAACAAGGAATCCGTGATTATGTGCGTTTTTGTCAGGAAGTTCAAGCAGATGGCAAACCGTATTCTGGTCGTTACATCGGATCACTGGTTGCAGATTTTCACCGCAGCTTGATCAAAGGAGGAATTTATATCTATCCACGCACCAATCAAAGTCCAAAAGGAAAGTTGCGTTTATTGTACGAATGCAATCCCTTGGCAATGATCGCTGAACAAGCAGGAGGATTGGCAACAGATGGCTTAGACCGCATTCTGGAAGTGGAGCCAACACAATTGCACCAGCGTTGTGGATTCTTCGTTGGATCGAAGCAGATGATGGAAAAAGCGCTTGATTGCTTGGTTCAAGCACGTGCTTTGGAAAATGCCCGTTAAGACCAACTTAGATTCCAAGAGTTACTAAATTTTAGCTTTCCCAACTCCTTTATTTCTGTTAGCTTCGTTTTTCTGAAAAATTGAAGCATATGAAATGGGCAGTTATTTGCAGTGCGCTAACCTTCTCTTGGGCAGGATTTGCTCAAGAAAACCAACAAACGTATAAGGTTTCTGTTTCTGACCCATTGTGGGTTCAAAAACTCTATGAACCAAATCCAAATTTGTTCGAACTGCGCGAATTATACCATACGTATTATCAAACGCACCCATTCGTAAAAAACAAGCACACGCAATACTTCAAACGCCTCATGAAGGAGAATTGGAGTTATGTAGATGCCAACGGTTATATCGATAAAAGCATCAAACAGGCGGCGGAAGAACAAGCATATTTGGATCAAAAAACCGCTTTGGAGCAATCCAAAGCATCGAATTCACAGTGGGAGGAAATGGGCCCGTGGGAGTACGATCACGAACAAGCCATGGAATTCCAGGTTCAATCTCCGGGATCGGCGCATGTCTACACCGTAGAACAAGATCCAAACAATCCGCAGATCGTTTATGCTGGAACAGCAACGGCAGGGATTTGGAAAACCACAGACAAAGGACTGAACTGGAATTTACTATCTCAAAACTTGTTGATCAACTCTGTTTACTCCATTGCGATCGATCCGTCTAATAGTTCCCGAATCCTTTTTGGAGAGGAAAATGGTCAAATCTGGATTTCGGAAGATGCCGGGTTGACCTGGGTAAAAACGGGTACGCTGGCATTCCAAGGGACAAATAGATGGGTCCGCGATTTGAAATATTTGGGTCCAAACACGTGGTTGGCAGCAACTAATACGGGTCTTTACAGGTCTACAGATAATGGAACCAACTGGAATCTGGTGCAGGCGGGCGAACACATGGAGATCGAACTGAAGCCAAACGATTCACAGATCGTTTATGCCGTGCGCTTGAGCGGTCAGCAAACGGAATTTTTCAAGTCTTTGGACAATGGTCTTACCTGGACAATTAAAACCAATGGTTGGCCGGTTCCTGCTGTTGGTGACGAACAAAAGCGCACCGAGATTGCCGTTTCTGCGGCGGATCCGAATATCATCTACATTTGGACTGCCGGTGTGGTTGGAGTTGACGAAGGTTTGTACGGCGTATATAAAAGTACGGATGCCGGTGAATCTTTTCAATTTACCTGCTGTGGTAACGGTCCGGGTGGAACGGCTTCTGCACAAGACCCAAACATGTTGGGCTATGCCGAATTGGGAGACGAAAATGGTGGTCAATACTACTACGACTTGTGCATCGGAGTATCACCAACAAATGCAAACCGCGTTTTTGGCGCAGGGATCAATGTATGGCGTACAGAAGATGGCGGACAAAACTGGGAACAAAATGCGCACTGGGTAACGTGGGTCGGACAGCATACCGCTTACCGCTATAACCACGCAGACGTGCACGATATTAAGTTCTTTCAACACGCAGGTGGAGTGGACATGTGGGTTTGTTCAGATGGTGGTGTTTACTATTCTTCCAATCAGGGAGACACGCTAGTTCCGCGCATGCATGGTATTCAAGGAACGGATTTCTGGGGCTTTCAAGCCGGATTCAAAAGTGGCGATATTATGGTGGGAGGAACCTATCACAATGGTACGCTGATCAAATATAACGACATTTATCACGGTGGATTGAACACACCAAATTCCGGCGGATGGTTAGCAGAATTGGGCGGCGACAACTTCCGTGGTTTTGTCAATTTTGGCGACAACAATATTGGTTACCACGACAATGGTTCTTTCCAATTCTCTACAGATCGTGCGACTAGAATAAGTGGTCGCAGTTTTGATGGGTCCAAGAAATGCAACACCTCGTACATCGATGGAGAATACGGAAACTATGCTTTTGTGCCGACAAATTACAATTGCTTTTATTCACCGGTTGATGCCAAATTGTTTTATACAGACAATGGTGGATTGAGCTTTACAGAAGTTTTTGATTTCGGTGGGATCAGTGTGATTCAGGTAAAAGTGGCTTGGTCAGATCCGAACATTCTTTACGTGACGCACAAAATATCCGGATCAGCTACGAAGATCAAGAAAAGTATCGACCGCGGACTTACCTGGACGGATGTTACACCAACTGGCGCACAAACTGGGAACAACCAAAACCGCGCGAAATACATCGAAGTGGATGAGCAAGACCCGAACAAAATCTGGTGTATCTTAATGGGGTCCCAAGTGGGAAACAAGGTGTTTCAATCGCTTGACGGCGGTGCTACCTGGACAAATATTTCTTCGGCAAGCATTCAGAATGAGCGCGTAGTTTCAATTGCGCATGCTTACGGATCGAATGATGGTTTGTATTTGGGAACAAAACGCGCGGTGTACTACAAAAACTCAAGTATGACGGATTGGGTTTTGTTCAACAACAATTTGCCGGCAAGTACTGCCTGTGCCTTTTTGGAACCGTTTTACGGTGAGGGAAAGATCCGTACGGCAACACAACGCGGCGTTTATCAGTGTGATCTGTACGAAGACGCACCACCGGTGGCCATGGCGGCTGCAGACATTCAAGCCATCAATTTGGCTTCAGATTGTGACGGGGATTCTGTTCATTTTGTGGATCATTCAACAGTACGCACCGCTTCAGCAACCTGGAATTGGAGTTTTGAAGGCGGAAGTCCTGCCACTTCTACCCAAATGAATCCAACGATTGCCTACAATGCGCCGGGAACGTATGATGTGCAGCTGATCGTGGAAGATGCATTCGGTGCAGATACGATCGTATTAACAGATTTCATTACGGTTACCTCCAACTTTGCGAATCCGCATATTGCCGAAGGGTTTGAAGGAAGTTTTCCTCCGGTTGGATGGAAATTGTTGGATAGTGAAGGACAATCTTGGGAGCAAGACTGGCCGGAAGATAATCCGAACGACAAAGTTGCTTCCTTTCCAAATTATTGGGAAGACGCAACAAATCAAACGCATTTATTGGCATTGCCGGCTTTGGATTTTACAAACGCCATCGATCCGGGAATTTCCTTCGACTTCACTTACCACAACAATGGAAGTTATACCGATTCATTGGCCTTGGTGTATACCTTGGATGGATCTAACTGGCAGCGTTTGTGGATCAAAGGTGGAGCCGATCTTTCTGTTGCCGGGAATGACGTTTGGTTCTGGTACAATACCACTCCAACCATTGTGTGGGACAACACTTGGCTTGACCTAAGCTTCCTGAATGGGTCCTCTTGTGTTCAATTCGCTTTCCAAAACTTGGGAACTAATGGAAATCACATTTGGATCGATAATGTAAATCTGGATGGAAACTTTGTGGCGGTTACGGACCTTCAAGCCAATTGGGGAATCAATGTGTACCCGAATCCAAGTACAGACAAAACACTTGTTCGTTGGAATGCGGGCTTACAACCGGATGCAGTTGAATTGTGGGATATACAAGGAAGAATGATCGAATCATTCAAAACAAGCGCTGAGTTCAATGAACAAGTCATAGATTTGTCGGCACAAACGCAAGGAGTTTACCTGATTCGCGTGCTCAAAAACGGCTATGAACGATTGGAAAAAGTGGTTAAGCAGTAGTTTACTGATACTGGTTGCGGCACTGACTTCTGCACAGGAGAAGTTCCGTTGCGTGGAAGAAGTGACCAAAATGCCGGTTGAGGGTGTGATAATCTTTCACCAAGGCACCAAGATCTCCTTTTCCGATGGGGATGGATGGTTTGTGCTTTCAAAAGAAATTTCCGGGACACTCAGTGCGCTTTTACCCGACGGACAAGTATGCGTTACCACGACGGATGAGCTGCGACGTTCAGGCGAATTTGTGTTGTATCCCAATGCTTTTTCACTTAATGAAATCGTGATTTCTTCCAGTCGCTTTCAGGAAAAAAAACGCGATGTTTCCAGAAAGATCGAACAGATCAGTGCACGAGATATAGCTCAGTGGAATCAAACAAGTACGGCTGATGTGTTGGCCATGAGCGGACAGGTTGCCGTTCAAAAAAGTCAGTTAGGAGGTGGTAGTCCGATCATTCGCGGGTTTGAAGCCAACAAGGTGCTATTGGTTATTGATGGAGTAACGATGAACAACGCGATCTACCGTGGCGGACATCTACAAAATTCAATTACGATCGACCCGTCCATTTTGGAAAAAGCGGAACTTGTATTTGGTCCCGGAACGGTCGTTTATGGCTCGGACGCCATGGGTGGGGTAATGCACTTTGTAACGAAAGACCCGAAGTTCAGTGCATCCGAAAGAACAACGGTGCATGCCCGTGGATTCATGTGTTATCATTCGGCGGCTAATGGATTCACAGGACACGTTTCGGCCGAGATCAGCGGCAAGTCTTGGGCAAGTTTCACGGCGGTGAGTTATTCCAAACTTTCAGATTTACGCCAAGGAAGTGTGCGGTCAACTGCCTATCCGGATTTTGGTAAACGCATGTGGTACGTGGAACGCATCAACGATGCAGATTCCATGGTTATTAATCCAGATCCAAATGTGCAAGTTGGCTCCGGCTACAGTCAGATCGATGTGCTGCAAAAACTGAAATTTCAAGGAAAGAAGAAGGGTGAGCACTTAATAAATCTTCAATTATCCACCAGTACGGATGTACCGCGCTACGACCGCTTGACTCAACTACAAAATGGATTGCCACGCTTTGCGGAATGGTATTACGGTCCACAATTCAGATCCTTAGTGAGCTACAAATGGAATAAAGCCACAGCACGAGTTTGGTACGATAAGCTACAAATACAGGCATCAGCTCAATGGATCGAAGAAAGCCGTATCGATCGCCGCTATCAGAATACGGTCAAGAACCACCGCATGGAAGAAGTGCAGGTATACAACATCACATTGGATGCCGAAAAGCGAATTAACAAACAAGAATTGCGCTACGGGCTAAATGTTGGAATAAACCTGGTCAATTCAACCGCGTTTACGGAAGATATTGTGACGCATGTTGTAAGCTCTTTAGACACCCGCTATCCCGATGGGGGCTCCTCGACGGCTCAAGCTGCAGCTTATTTGTCGCATGCCTGGGAAATCAATGAGCAATGGGTTTTGAATGACGGTATTCGTTTAAACTGGACCTACCTACAAGCAGATTTCATGAGTAAGAGCTTTTTTGATTTTCCTTTTAATCGAGTGAAGCAACAGAACAACGCCATCAATGGACAAATTGGAATTGTCTTCATGCCCCGCGAATCTTGGAGGTTTACGCTCAATGGTGGTTCGGCCTTTCGTTCGCCGAATATTGATGATCTGGCCAAGGTGTTTGAAACGGTTCCAGGTAAAGTGATTTTACCAAATGAATTCTTACGTCCCGAATTCGCATATACAACGGATCTTACGGTTAGTTATCGCTGGAATCATCGCTTGCGCCTGTGCGGCACGGCCTATGCTACATGGATCGATAATATCATAACGGTGCTTCCAAGTTCCTTCAATGGATCAGATTCCATCTTATACGAAGGAAACATGAATCGTGTTTACTCCTCTCAAAACGCAAATTCAGGAACTGTTCTTGGTGTGGAGGGAAAAGTGGAAGTAGCTTTTTCAAAACACTGGCAATTTGTTGGAACCATCAATTACACCTACGGTCGCGTGCAAACAGAAACAGGAGAACAGCCTCTTGACCATATTCCACCGGTTTTTGGAAAAGCTGAACTTACCTACACCAAGAGAAAGTTTGGCGCCGCGATCGTTTCGCAGTTCAATGGCTGGAAGTATTTGAAAAACTACTCCTCAAGCGGAGAAGACAATCTACAATTCGCTACTCCGGATGGAATGCCATCTTGGCACGTAATCACCGCTCGCGTCCAATACCGATTGAATCGCTACATCCAATTACAAGCATCATGCGAGAACATTCTGGATCGCAATTACCGTACTTTCGCTTCCAATATTTCTGCTCCCGGAAGGAATTTTTTGATAACATTAAGGGTCGATTTATTTAACAAAAAGTAACATTGACTCAATCAAACCCGTTATCCACATAATTAGGCTGTCATATATTATTCAATGGCACTAATATTGTGACAATCAATTAAATACTTAATCACTACATGTTTCACAAGAAAACAAAGTGTTTAAAATCACAAACCTAATATTTATAACATGAGAAAAATTCTATGCTTAATATTGATTTTTCACGGTCTATCAAAGACAAGCTACAGCCAATCAATATTTCGAGACACACTAGTTAATTATCGGGTAGCAACTACATATTCACTGTTTAGTATTCGTGAACAGTTGAGAGATAAGGAGGGCTTTGGTCCTTGGGGTATAGAAGCCCAAAGGTTTATTACAGACAACTTTTCCCTTGGTTTACAGTACAACTTTCAAAAACGCCCTTATTCAGCAACAATTTGGGATTTAGCAATAGATCAAAATAATCCAATTAAATATATTGGTTCGGCCAGAGAAAGCCAGTTTTTAATTAAAGGTAATTACTACCTAACTTTCAAGGACGCAGAAAGCAGGGTATTGCAAAGTTTCAAGATTTACGGATCAATTGGATTAGGAGCGGGATTTTCTAGGTCTTTTGGAGTTTCAGATTCTTTGTATAACGGAGCTTTTCAGGAAAAAGAACTGAAGAATCAATACTTTGTTGCTCAGTTAACTGTAGGAGCGGAATATGAATTTCTAAGAAATTTTGGAGTTCATTTGGAAGCAGGTTATGCCTTGTCTTGGTTGCAGTTTGGAGTGTTTTATAAATTCTAAATTCTAGACAGATGAAACAAATTTACGCCTCATTAATGATGCTTATAACTGTTAAATCTTTTGGACAGTTAAACATGCCTCCGAACAGTTATTCTGCTGGATTAGGAACATCCATAACAACGAATATTGATTTCGCCGCACTTCTTAGTAACCCATCCAACCTGGGTTGGCAACACAATTACTACAAACACCAATTTTCTTTTAAGATATTTGATGTTTCTGGGTCATATTATTCTCCGGTGAACGCGAATTACATCTTGAATGAGGTGGTTGACGCAGACTTGATGAACGATGAATTAACTGTTAAAACACCATTTAATACGGTAGGTGAGATCTTGTGGAGTTACAACACAAAGGATTTCAGACATGATACGGTTTTTACTTTGAAGGAACGTGCAGACATGAGTAAACGACTGCAAGAAAAGTCTGCGTTGAGTTTTAATAGAGTATTGTTTGGGGCCAGCTATGTTAGCCCTGGTCATGGAACCTTTGCGGTCCAGGTAAGTAATGAAGTTTACAGCAATATTCAATTGAGTGAGAATGCCGCTAATTTGTTGTTACTTGGCAAGGTTAATCCATATTTTGATTCACTCGTTCTTGCTAATGGTACTGTTATTCCAAACACCTATCCATCTGTTAGTAATGATACTTTGTCACAAATTGTGCATGCGTTTTCAAACAATCCAATTACTGTAGGCCAGCAATTAAATGGTTCATTATTTCAATTCATGAAAACAAGAAATTTCACATTTGGATGGGGTAATACTTACAAGGAACTCTTTGCAGGATGGCAAACGTATATTGGAGCGAGTATTAATTTCATTCAAGGAGGTGTCTATCAAGACTGGAAAACTATTGATAACGAGTTCTACATGCGTGATGCGAGCGAAGTAACAGTTGAGAACACGAATAAAAAGCGAAGTCCGGGCAAGGGTCTTTCTTTGACATTTGGTTTGAGTTTGATAAAAAATGAAAAGTTGATTTTGGGAGCAAGTGTTAGAAATTTAGGGGGTATCAGATGGAAATATTCAGAAGAAAACGGGGTGATAGATTATAACTCAAAGGATGATAAACTTGTGTTTGATTATTTTTTTGGAGCATCTCCTGACGTCAGTTTTGATGACCAATGGGCTCAGTCTAATTTGTTCATTTCGACAGGAACGAATTATACGGAAAAAGGTAAATTCTACACGGCTACACCGGCCACTTTTGCAATTGGAGCCAAATATTTGGTCGCGAAACCATTCTATGTGTCTTTAGATGTAATAACTCCGGTCGTTCAAAGTGTTGTTGGGAGTATGGAAACCGTATATGCTGCATTAGGACTAGAATTAGAGTTGAATAAATTTGGGTTAACAACTGGTATAAACAACAATTTTGGACAGTTTAACGTGCCTTTTGGGATAACCTTCGGAAGTAAAAAGTCACGTTTTACGTTTAACATCTCAACTTTTGACCTCGCAAATTATTTCAGAGGGAAAGAAATGGAGAATTTAACCATTGGGGCGGGATTAGTGTATCGCGCGAAATAATTTTCACAGTACTTTTGTAATACTCTTAGGGGCTCCCAAAAAATGGGTGCCCCTTAATGGTTTTTACACAATATGGAAATAAGTCACTTCTTACAACAGTTCAAAAAGCTCCACGGACTAGACGAAACAGCGAACGTACTACAACAAGCCGAAATGCGCATCCATTGGAAGGGATTGATCGGGTCAGCGAAATCATTGGCCGCATCTTGCGTGGCCGAACAAGTTCCCGGACATCACCTGTTCATCCTGGAGGACAAAGAATCAGCAGCTTATTTCCTGAATGACCTGGAACAAGTGTATCCGGAAAACAAGCATATTTTGTTCTATCCCGCATCTTACCGAACGCCGTATCAGTTGGAAGAAACGGATAATGCCAATGTTGTTGCTCGCGCTGAGGTGTTGGAGAAGATCAATTCCGGGAAAAACACCTGGGTGATCACGTATCCACAAGCCTTGTTTGAGCGAGTACCTACCCAAAAGAAATTGTCCGAAAACACCATGCGCGTTGAACGTGGAAAAACCTATTCCATCGATTTCTTCAACGAATTGCTTTTGGAGTATGGATTTGATCGGGTTGATTTCGTGTACGAACCGGGGCAATTTTCCATTCGAGGCGGGATCGTTGATATTTTCTCCTTTTCGCATGACGAACCATTCCGCGTGGAATTTTTTGGCGATGAGGTGGATTCGATCCGTACCTTCGATCCGGTTTCGCAACTTTCTGTTGCTAACCACATCCATTTTTCGATCGTGCCGAATGTGCAACGCCAGCTTGTTTTATCCGGTACAGGAACCTTTTTGGAATTTATTGGAAAACAAGCCACGATCTGGTTGGCCTCTAACGATTTGGTGAAGAATGCCCTTGAGAAAGACTACGAAAAAGCTGTGCGTATCCACGAGCAATTGCCTCAAAATACCATTAAGCATAGCTTGCCTTCGGAGTTATACATGCATCCTTCGGATTGGAAAGAACAAGTAGCTCGCCACAACATCATCGAGATCGGACCGGAATACCATTTCAAAGCATCTGAAACCATTCAGTTTGAAACGCTGCATCAACCCACCTTCAACAAGGACTTCGATTTGCTGAAGGATGATCTCATCGCTCGAAAACAGGCCGGAGCAACAAATTTGATCTTTTCCAATCAACCGAAACAGATCGAACGCCTTTACCAGATCTTTGAGGACATCGGTGCAGAAGTGGATTTCAAGCCGGTCAATGTGGCACTTCACGAAGGATTTATTCTTCCGAAATTGAAATTGGTGTGCTACACCGACCACCAGATCTTCGAGCGTTATCACCGCTTCAAATTGAAAGAAGGATTCCGTCAGGCCAAACAAGCGTTGACCCTGAAAGAGATCTACAATTTGCAAAAAGGCGACTACGTAACACACATTGATCACGGTGTGGGACAATTCTCCGGACTGCAAACTATCGACGTGAACGGAAAACCTCAGGAGGCTATTCGTTTGGTGTATAAAGATGGAGATGTGTTGTATGTAAGCATTCACTCCCTGCACCGCATTTCAAAGTTTACTGGCAAAGATGGTCAGGCGCCGAAGATGAATAAACTCGGAACACAAGCCTGGGCAACACTGAAACAAAAGACTAAGAAGAAGATCAAGGAATTGGCTTTCGACTTGATCCAATTATATGCAAAACGCAAAAGTCAACCGGGATTTGCGTTTTCACACGACACGTACTTGCAAAACGAATTGGAAGCTTCCTTCATGTATGAAGATACGCCAGACCAGTTGAAAGCCACACAAGCTGTTAAAGAGGACATGGAGAAATCCACTCCGATGGATCGTTTGGTGTGTGGAGATGTTGGTTTTGGAAAAACGGAAGTAGCCATTCGCGCTGCTTTCAAAGCGGTAACAGATAGCAAACAAGTGGCGGTTTTGGTTCCAACAACGATCCTATCGCACCAGCATTATCGCACTTTCAAAGAACGCTTGAAGAACTTCCCGTGCAAGGTGGATTACATCAACCGTTTCAAATCGGCGAAAGAAGTTACAGAAACCTTGAAGAAAGTGGCCAGTGGCGAGATCGACATTCTTGTAGGAACCCACAAGATCGTGAGTGAAAAAGTGAAGTTCAAGGATTTGGGTTTGATGATCATCGATGAGGAGCAGAAGTTTGGAGTAGCGGTTAAAGACAAATTGAAAACCCTGAAAACAACCGTCGACACCTTAACCTTAACAGCTACTCCAATTCCGCGAACGCTGCAGTTCTCATTGATGGGTGCACGCGATCTGAGTATCATCAACACGCCGCCGCCAAACCGTCAACCGGTTTTGACCGAGGTGATCACCTTCAATGAGGAGCAGATCCGAGATGCGATAGCGTATGAAGTGAGTCGAGGCGGACAGGTATATTTCGTGCACAACCGTTTGGCAAACATTCGAGAAGTGGCCGGAATGATCTCGCGTTTGTGTCCGGGAGTGCGCGTGGCGATTGGTCACGGTCAAATGGATGGAAAACAGCTGGAGAAGATCATGATGGACTTCATTCAGGGAGAATACGATGTGTTGTTGGCCACAACGATCATCGAATCGGGAATCGACATTTCGAATGCGAATACGATCTTGATCAACGATGCCAATAACTTTGGATTAAGCGATTTGCACCAGTTGCGCGGTCGCGTTGGACGTTCCAACAAAAAAGGATTCTGTTACCTGATCGCGCCGCCATTTAGCATGATCACTACCGAAGCCCGCAAGCGTTTGGAGGCCTTGGTGCAATTCTCCGATCTGGGTTCCGGATTCAACATCGCTATGAAAGATCTGGACATTCGCGGAGCAGGAAACTTGTTGGGTGGAGAACAAAGTGGATTCATTTCCGAGATCGGTTTCGAGATGTACCAAAAGATCCTGAACGAGGCCATGGACGAATTGAAGGAAGAAGAGTTCAAGGATCTGTACGAAGACCGCAATACCGAAACAATGGGTCATTTCTTCGTAAAAGATTGTGTGCTGGAAACCGACTTCGAGTTGCGCATCCCGGAAGATTACGTGAACAACGTTGCGGAGCGCTTGAGTATTTATCAGGAATTGGATGGCTTGACTACGACAGAAGAACTGGAGCAGCATAAACAACAATTGATCGATCGTTTTGGTCCGTTGCCACGCGTGGTGAAAGAATTGTTCCGTTCCTTCGAATTGCGTTGGTTGGCGCAGGAGATCGGCTTTGAGCGCATGGTGATCAAAAGCGGAACGATGATCGGTTATTTCGTGAGTAATCCGCAATCAAAATACTACGATTCCACGAATTTCACGCGTGTGCTGAACTACGTTCAAACGGCACCAAAGGATTGTAAAATGAGTGAGAAGAACGACCGTTTGCGCTTGATCTACAGCAACGTGATGAACATGGATCAGGCATTTGAGCGTTTGCAGGAAGTGGTGAATGTGTGACGAATAATAGTCGAATAAAAAACCCCATCTTTTCAGACGGGGTTGGTTTTATAGAATATCGTCGAGCGATTTCTTGCTGTTGTAATAGCTCATGAGTTCGTTGCGGTTTCCATCGAAATAATCTTCCAACAAGGTTTCCGCTAGGTAATCGCGGTAAACGGTTTTAGCTACTTTTGGAATGTACAAATGTCCACGACCAACTTCTTTGTGGCGTACGAACTTCTTTTTCTCCAGGATACGCACGATCGTAGAAACCGTATTGTATGCAGGCTTCGGATCCGGATATAATGCCAGAATTTCCTTCACGCTTGCTTTTTCAAGTTTCCACAAGCGCAACATGACCTTTTCTTCAGCAGGGGTTAATCGCTCCATGTATATCAGATTTTCAACTTCGCGCGCAATTCTTTCGGCAAACCATCTTTGTGTAAGTACACGTTGATCGTTTTCAAACGGAAGTAATGCTCAGAAACATACAAATATCCTTGAGGCATGTTTTCAGTTCCCCATGAGTTCTTCACTAAGAAATAACGTGTGCCATTCTGATCTTTGTACATACCCACAATGTGCATTCCATGGTCGTCAGTAGTCAATTTTTCGTCGTATCCTTCCTGACGCATTTCTTGTGTCACCTTCAATTCGGTTACAGGCTCTAAAAACGCATTCGAAACACGTTCAGCTCCTGCATTGTTGAACGACTTGTTGTCGCGACCACGAACTTGGATGGTTGATGGATCTTCCGGAACAACAGCAATCCCTTGGCGGAAGTTAAATCCTCTTTCGCTTACGTCTGCACCCCAAGCCAAGGTGTAACCATTCTTCAAAGCATTTTCAACTACAGTTACCATGTCTTCCACTGGCACATTGTAGCTGTCTCCCCACGTCCAGTTATCCGGAATAGTGATCTCACAAGTTTCGTAGAACGGATCGTTTGTGAACGAAGTGATCGACACGTAATCGTTCATTTTTAGACCCAATGATTCGGCATAGGTCTTTGGCGTGTATTTTTTGCCGTTGTAGGTAAATTCCGTGATATCTTTTCCTAAATATGCATCCAAAATACCGTTGAAAGCCACTTTCCATTCGCTACCAATTCCTTCTCCTTTTTGTACTTGAGCCAAAATGGTTTGCATGAATGAGTTCAAAACTGAGAACAATTCTTCGTGGTCGTATTCTGTTTTTCCGTTCAATCCGGTGTAAACGTCTTTTGGTACGATACCGTAGCGCTTGATCACCCACGGAATGTCATGAAAAGCACCACCTTCACCAAAGTTCGTTTTTCCATCCATGCGAATGAAACGATCAGCTTTTGCCTCATACGCCTTACGCACAATGTACATCACCGAAAGGTTGCTTGGGTTCTTCACACCCAAACGGATCAATTCAGATTCAAAGAAAGAAAGTGAAGAGAAGCTCCAACAAGTTCCTGTCATTCCTTGATCTTGAACCGGAGTTGCATCCAAATGGTAAACCTTTGTAAATTGATATTTGCTATCAGGGGCATTGGTTACGGTTTGCGCTTCTGTGAGGAATGAACAAACCAACCCCAGAGCTAAAAGTGTTCTTTTCATGTGTGGGAATTTTCGACTAAGTTACAATTTTCGTTGTATTACAAACTTGTCTAAATGAGTGAAAAACGTCTGCCGGGCAAACACCTCACAACTCCTTTGAATTCTAGACCCAACAATTGGCTCGAAACGGAACTCACAGCTAGTTCCGCCAGATAAGCAATGGCATCTACAGAAAGTTCTTGCTCATTTTGCAGGATTTTCACGATCTGTTGCTCGGGTTCGGTAAGGTCAACGAATAATTGCCGTTGTGTGATAGCTGGTGTTTTCACGCCCCAATTCATTTCGCGAATCAAGTCGCTGGAAGAGGTGATCAATCGGGCTTTATCTTCCCGGATCAATTTATTACAGCCTTTGGAAGCATTGCGATGAACGTCACCCGGATAAGCAAACACATCCCTATTATAATCCAAGGCCAATTGAGCGGTGATCAAGGATCCGCCACTTTCACCACTTTCGATCACCAAGGTGGCGTCGGCCAAACCGGCTACGATCCGATTGCGCATCGGAAAATGAGGCGGTTCTGGTTTTTGCATCGGGATGAATTCCGAGATCAAGCCACCCTGTTCCATCATTTTAAGCGCCATGCCGCGATGTTCCGCCGGATACATAAAATCAAAGCCATGTCCCAAAACGCCCCAGGTAGGAAGCTTGTTCTTCAACGCTGCACGATGCGCAAAACCATCTATACCAGCAGCCATTCCGCTGACCACGGTAACATCGTGTTGCGCCAAACCATCGATCAATTCATCGGTGATCTGTTTTCCGTAATTTGTAGCATTGCGCGTACCGACGACGGCAATGATCCGCTCCGGATTCCAATTGAAATTTCCTTGCGCATAGAGTAACAAAGGAGCGTCCTCACACTGCTTCAATCTGCGTGGATAACTCCCATCGGTGAAAAACGAGGTTTGCACCTTGCGCGCTTCGAGGGCCTCAACAATTTTATCGGCTTCTACAAGCGCTTCAACGCGTTGTCTAAAGGAAATACTATCCACAGGAATTCCGGGTATTTTCGCAAGATTCAATCTTTTCTCGCTAAAAAAGGCCTCTAAGTCAGAAAAATGCCCGATGATTGTACGGGCTCGTCGGCTTCCAATTCCACTTAAAAGTGTGAGACCAATCTGGTGGTGTAAGGTTGTAAAGTTCAAAAGAAATGGTATTTTGGTCTATTGAATTTACAACAATTTACCATTATGAAGCAACTACTACTCCTGCTTTTTTGCATCCCTTTTGCACTTTTTTCACAACAACTGAAAGGGGTAGTTTTGGACGATGAATCGTCTGCACCGGTACCTTTTGCACAAGTGATCACACCAGAAAAATTGGCGGCTGTTGCCAATGAGTCAGGAGAATTTACGCTTGAATTGAAGTCGCTTCCGGCAGTGCTAATCGTTACTGCAGCGGATTATCAAACCGACACGATCGAGGTGAATTCCTGGACAGTACAAATACGTTTGAAATTGATCGAAGCGGAAGAGATCGGAATGGTGGTTGTTGCAGCATCACGGAGAAAACAAGCCATAGAGGAAGTTCCCATTTCACTGGAAATCATCAAACCGGATTTGATCACCAACAAAGGAATTACGGATTTGGAACAGGCCGTGGATCAAGCGCCAGGCGCCTACGCCATGGACGGACAGATCTCCATTCGTGGAGGAAGTGGATTCTCATACGGAGCTGGAAGCCGTGTGTTGGTTTTATGGAATGAAGTTCCGTTGCTTTCAGGAGACGCGGGAGATACGAAATGGAACTCGATTCCGATAGAACAAGCACAACAGATAGAAATTATCAAAGGAGCTTCTTCGGTTCTTTACGGTAGTGGCGCCTTGAATGGAATGGTTTCTCTTATCGAACGCGAACCAAGTCCCGAAGCGGCGTTTTCGGCACGTTATCAAACAGGAATTTACGACAATCCAAGACGCGCAACCTTGAAGTGGTGGGATAAAAACCCTATGCAACATCAAGCTGATGTGACATTCAGCAAGCAGTTCAAGCGCATCGGACTAAACGTGGGTGCTTATGGATTTACCAATGATGGATACCGCCAAGGGGAAACAGAGGACCGCATTCGTTTTAACGGAACTATTTACTGGAAACCGGCGAAGATCGAAAAATTGAAAGTAAGCTTGGGTTGGAACGCTCAGATACAAAAGACCGGAAACTTCATTATTTGGGCGAGCGATACTTTTGCCTATCAGCCGGCAGGAGGAGCAGACACGGCGGTTGCAGGATCTACACTTACGTACAATCGAGGAGATCGATTGACAATTGATCCAAGTTTGAAGTACTTTGACAAATTCGGGAACCGCCATCAATTGCGTTCGCGTTTGTATTACATCGACAACCGCAACTTTACCAACTTGGCGCAAAGTTCAAATTCACAAGTTTACTATGGAGATTATCAGTTCCAACGCTCTTTTGGTAAACAACCATTTGTGGTCACAGCCGGAACATCTGCCATACGGAGTGTTGTGAATTCCAGTCTCTTCGGCGATCATTATTCAAATAATTTTGCGGGTTACTTACAACTTGAAAAGAAATGGAAGAAGTTCGATATCACCGTCGGTGTTCGCGCTGAATACTTTGAAATGGACGGTCGATCTGTGGATACAACCGGCAAAAAAGTTACACCCATCTTCCGCACAGGTGTGCATTATGAACTATTCAAATTCACGCATCTACGTGCATCTTACGGACAAGGGGTGCGCTATCCGAGTGTAGCAGAACGCTACACACAAACCGCGGTGGGTTCTTTATTGATCTTCCCAAATCCGAATTTGCAACCCGAGACCGGACAAGCGGTTGAATTTGGTATCAAACAAGGAATTAAAATCAAAAACTGGAAAGGATTTTTGGATGCTTCAGTTTTCTTGAATCAGTATCAAAACATGATGGAATTTACCTTCGGAAACTACAAGCCAGATTCAATTCCGTATTCCTTCAATCCAAATGATCCGGGTTATCCATTAAAGTGGTTAGGTTTCCGTGCTGAAAATGCAGAGGAAGCACGAATTACCGGTTTCGAATTCTCATTGGCCGGAGAAGGTAAATTAGGTCCGGTAACGGTTCAAACACTGATGGGATACACATATATGAATCCAATTGCCTTGAACATTGATCAGGAATACAAAGAAACGTTTTCAGACACGAATTCCACAATGTTGAAATACCGTTTTCGTCACATGGCAAAAGCAGATGTGCAATTGCTTTGGAAAGGAATCAGCTTGGGTGGATCCATGCGCATGAACAGTTTCATGGAAAACATTGATGCGACTTTTGAGAATGGTGTTTTGGGACAACAGATCTTGGTGGGCCTGAAAGAATACCGTGCAGAGAACAATGGGATAAATTTGGTCTTCGACGCCCGCGTAGGCTATGAATGGAAAGAGCACTACAAAGTGGCGTTCATTATCAACAATTTGGCAAATGCGGAATACACGACCAGACCGGGAGATGTGCAGGCGCCGCGGACGTTCTTGATGCAAATTAGCTATAAACTTTAAAGCGTTTTCCAAGTGTTTGGCAATATTGCAATATTGCAAATTGGTGAGGTCATTTTTCTGAAAAAAATGCCGCAATAATACGCGCTTTCGCTGGCCCAACAACCCCCGCCAACGCCTCCTCGGATTGCTCTTTTACACGCTTTACAGATTTAAATGCCTTGATCAGATCCTGAACGGTCTTCTCACCAATTCCCGGAATTTCTTGTAGTTCATTGCTTATCGCTCCTTTACTTCGACGGTTACGGTGGTGGGTAATCCCAAAGCGATGGGCCTCGTTGCGTAAGTGCTGTATCACCTTTAATGTTTCCGATCTTTTATCCAGGTAAAGCGGCAAACTATCTCCCGGATAGAACAACTCTTCCAGACGTTTCGCAATTCCAATGATGGCAACTTTTCCACGTAAATTCAATTTTTCAAGTGCCTCTAATGCAGCGCCCAACTGACCCTTGCCACCATCAATGATTATAAGTTGCGGCAACTCCTGCTTTTCCTCCATCAAACGATGGTATCTGCGATAAACGACTTCGCGCATAGTGGCAAAATCATCCGGTCCCTCCACTGTTTTCACATTGAAATGACGATAATCCTTTTTGCTCGGTTTGGCATCTTTGAAAACAACACAAGCCGAAACAGGATGTGTACCCTGAATATTTGAGTTATCGAAACATTCAATGTGTCGCGGCAGTTCTTTCAAGCGAAGGTCCTTCATCATGGTTTCCAAAATGCGATTGGTATGGCGCTCCGGATCCTTGATCTTTTCTTGTTTTAATTTTTCTAAGCGGTAAAATTTGGCATTTCGTAAGGATAATTCAACAAGTGATTTTTTATCTCCACGTTGCGGGGCAAAAAAGCGATATCCCTCCATTTCCCAGTTTATAGGATTTTCTACCAAAATTTCTTTAGCTACACTGGAAAACCGTTCACGCAATTCGGGCAATACGTAAGTAATGATGTCTTCCGGTGCTTCGTTTAATTTTCGTTGCACTTCCAAGGTAATACCATGAACGATGGCACCATTGTTTACAACGAGATAATTTACAAAAACCAAATCGCCATCTTCTACGATGGTCAGTACATCTACTTCGTGAATTGTTGGTGAAACAACTGTAGATTTGGCTTTGTAATTCTCTAGGATTGCAATGCGCGTTTTCAATAATTGCGCCTCCTCGAAACGAAAAGCATCAGCGTGTTCCAACATTATCCGTTTTAATTGCGCAATGACACTTGAAATATCTCCTTTGAGAATGCCTTGTATCTGTTCAATGTATTCGTTGTATTCGTTGGGAGTTTGTTTTTTTTCACAAGGACCAAGACATTTTCCGATGTGATACTCCAAACAAACTTTGTAGTCGTATTTCTCAATTTTGTTGGCGCTTAAGTCCAAGGAGCAAGTACGCAATGGAAACAATTCTCGGATGAGGTCCAATAAGGCGTGCATGACCTTTCCACTTGGATAGGGCCCAAAATAGAGTGATCCGTCTTTGATCATTTGACGGGTGCTGAAAACACGCGGAAAAGCTTCTTTTTTAATACAGATCCAAGGATAAGTCTTGTCATCCTTCAGTTGAATGTTGTACTTCGGCTGGTACTTTTTGATGAGATTGTTCTCCAGGAGCAAGGCATCCATCTCGGTTTCAACCACGATATACTGAATATCTGCAATACGCTTAACCAACAACTGGGTTTTTGCCTGATCGTGTTGTTTGGTGAAATACGAATTCACCCGCTTTTTCAGATTCTTTGCTTTTCCGACATAAAGGATCGTACCGTTTTGGTCAAAGTACTGATACACCCCTGGTTTTTCGGGAAGTGTGCGCAATTTGATAGATAACTCGTTCAATCCTGATTTCATCTCGCTAAAAATAACCAATTCATGGCTTTCTTGTGTGGCCCGTTGTTTGATAAACCAATTCTGGTCTTCCACGAAAAAATCTATTTTTGTAAAAAAACTGCCATGAAAAGAATTGCTTTTATCATCATTACGGCATTGAGTTTGAGTTCGATGCTTACCAACTGCAACAACAACAAGGAGTTGGGAAGCGGTTTCAATTTATTCACGATTGATCAAGACCGTCAGCTGGGAGCACAAGTTGCTGCTGAGATCGATGGTAATACCAAAGAGTATCCGTTACTAGATAGCGCATCGAACAAAGAGGTTTACGCATACTTATACAAAATCCGAGACAACATTTTGAACAGTGGCAAGGTGAAACACAAAGAAGATTTTGCATGGCGTTTACGGATCATCCACGACGATTCTACTTTAAATGCATTCTGTACTCCGGGTGGATACATCTATGTGTACACGGGGATCATGAAATATTTGGATAATGAGGCTCAGTTGGCGGGTGTACTTGCTCACGAAATTGCCCACGCAGATTTCCGCCACTCCACACGTCAAATGACTAAGATCTACGGCATTCAAACTTTGGTTGGGATCATTGCAGGCAATCGTGAAATGATCGGACAGGTTACTACAGCAATTATTGGTTTGAAATTTTCACGGGAACACGAATCAGAGGCAGATAAAGGATCTGTTACCTATTTATGTCCAACACCTTACTTAGCAGATGGTGGTGCCGGATTCTTTGAAAAACTAACCGCTTCAGGTTCAGGGCGTGTTCCGGAATTTTTAAGCACACACCCAAGTCCTGAAGGACGTATAGAAGCTTTTCACAATTACAAGTACGAAATGGGCTGTCAGGGATCTGCTGATTATGCCAGTATTTACAAACAGATGGTAGCTAAACTACCGAAATAGATCATGCAGTTATTTCAAGAAGACGGCAGTTATATTTTAATGAATGAAGGACTGGATATTTCCCTGTCTCTCCGACCGACATCCGATAACCCGACGGCATGGTACGTTTCAGAACCGCGTTTTGAGCCTGTGCGGGCAAACGGCTGGATTGGTGCCGTAGCTGAAGGAGGATCCGTGAACTTTAGAGACATCTTCTTCAATCCTCATGGACATGGAACGCATACGGAATGTTTGGGGCATATTACTCCAAAGGTATATTCGGTGAATGGCATGATTAAAAAACTGTTTTATCGAACCATTTTGATCAGCGTAACTCCGGAAAAGCGATTACATGCCGATGGTGATACGGATCATGTGATCACCAGAGCCGTACTGGAACCTGTTTTACAGGATGTTTCAGTGGAAGCATTGGTAATTCGAACATTGCCCAATGATGCACAAAAATGTTCAAGACACTATTCGGAAACGAATCCAGCTTACATGGATGTGGATACGATTGCATTACTAAACGAGTGTGGCATTCTTCATTTATTGATTGATACACCATCTGTTGACAGAGAAAAAGATAACGGAGCGTTGGCTTTCCATCATGCTTATTGGGGTGTTCCAGGAAATGAAAGATTTGACCGAACAATTACGGAGTTAGTCTTTGTTCCAGAGGAGATCAAGGATGGTGAATACCTGATGAATCTTCAGACTGCGCCCTTTGAAAATGATGCCACTCCAAGCAGACCACTTTTGTTTCCATTGCATAGAAATCAGGAAGAGGTTTAATCTAATTCAAAGAAAGTGAGCAGAGTGGCACTTTATTTGTGTTCATAATTTTACATTTGCAAAAAAACACGTACAACATGAGAGTATTTCTAGGATTGGCTTTTGTAGCTTTATTGGTTTCCAGTTGTGGTACAATGGTTCCTTATACAGAATCATTGAAGGAGCAATACGATCTGTCTCCGGAGAACTTAGTAAAAGTTCAATTTTACACTTCAGCGAACGTTATTCTTGAAAAAAGTAGTAGCTCAGGCAACCAAACTACAGGAAACGACGGTACTTTGGTGTCCAATACAAGTTCAACACAAGAACGTGTGATCATTCCGAAAAACACCCCGGGAAGATTTGAAAAGATAGGTCCTAACAACGAAATCATAGTTCGTTTCGAAGTTGGAAATGGTAAAACCTTGAGCTTTGCTACAAGACCAACTCAAACAAATGGACGTTTTTACCTGGTTGCTGATTGGAAGCAAAACGGAGGGACAGTTGAGTATGGTAACATTACCTACAACGTTCAATCAGGCGGAAGTTCAGCTTTCCTTGTGGTAAAACAACGCAAATTAGCTCGTAAAAAACGCAAAGACAGAATTGTAAAAGGAATGAAGGTGTAAGCCTCATCTCAAACGCATAGAAAGGGACATCAAATCGATGTCCCTTTTGTTTTGCTATATTTGTAGGGTATGACAACGTTTCTGATCGAGAATTATGCTGTTTGGAAATCACTGCACATCATATTTGTGGTGAGTTGGTTTGCTGGCCTGTTCTACATGGTGCGCTTGTTCATTTATCATACCGAGGCAAACACGAAAACTGAGGTGGAAAAAACCATTTTGCATCAACAATTCAACCTGATGCAATGGCGCTTGTGGTATATCATTACCACTCCGGCAATGATTCTAACTGTGTTATTTGGAACCGTCATGTTGCTGGCTAATTCGGCCTTGTTGCAACTTCCCTGGATGCATTTGAAATTAGGTTTTGTGATGATCCTTTTGGTTTATCACTTCATCTGTCAAGGATTGATGAATAAACTGAAAACGGGAACAAGTAGGTGGACTTCCGGACATTTGAGATTGTGGAACGAAGTAGCCACCCTGCTGCTTGTTGCAATTGTTTTTCTGGTAGAATTACAATCAACGCTGGGCTGGATAGGTGGCATTGTTGGGTTTTTTGGAACCGGTATCGCATTGATGCTGGGAATTCGTTTGTATAAAAAGTATAGAAAACAATAGATATGGCTTTTGAGAATATTTTGGTAGAGCAAAAAGGACAGATCCAAGTGATTACGATCAACCGTCCGAATCAATTGAACGCGTTGAACAAGCAGACAATTAGCGAATTGAATGCGGCATTGAGCGCGGCTGATGCCGATGCATCAACAGGAGTGGTTATTTTAACTGGATCTGGCGAAAAATCCTTTGTAGCCGGTGCTGACATCAAAGAATTTGCGGATTTTGACGTGAACCAAGGGAAAGAATTAGCAGCAAAAGGTCAAGAGTTATTGTTCTCGTTTATTGAGAACATGACAACTCCGGTAATCGCCGCTGTAAATGGTTTTGCCTTAGGTGGAGGATTGGAATTAGCGATGGCTTCCCATATCCGAATTGCATCTTCCAATGCAAAGCTTGGTCTTCCGGAAGTTTCACTTGGAGTAATTCCCGGTTATGGTGGAACACAACGTTTGGCCCAACTTGTTGGAAAAGGGAAAGCAAATGAAATGATCTTCACAGCTGGAATGATCGGTGCTGATGAAGCACTTTCTTGGGGCTTGGTGAATCATGTTTGTGCGCAAGAGGAATTATTGGAATTAGCTGAGAAAATGGCTACAAAGATCCTAAACAATTCAGGAACCGCTATCGCGTCTGCTATCCGATCAGTGAATGCTTTGTACTCCAAAGGAGGTCAAGCCGGTTTTGATACAGAGATCGATGAGTTTGGTCGTTGTTTTGGGACAGCAGATTTTAAAGAAGGAACCGGCGCATTTCTAGAAAAAAGAAAGCCAAATTTCAGAAATTGATCTCTTGAATCCACTCAAGAAGCTGCTGGGGCAAACAGCCATCTATGGGCTTTCCACAATTCTGGGACGAACGCTCAACTACTTGCTCGTTCCGCTGTACACCTACGTGTTCGTGCAGCCTAGTGACTATGGAGTGATCTCTCAGCTTTACGCCTTCGTTGCTTTCTTGATGGTGGTGCTGACCTTCGGGATGGAAACAGCCTATTTTCGATTCATTCAAGATGCTGAAGACAAGCAACAAGTGTTTCGAAATAGCTTTTTGACAATACTTTCGTTGAATGCTGTTTTCTTTCTGTTCGTTTATTTCTTCAATCAATCACTAGCAGATGCGCTCCTGTTTTCGGATCATCCGGAATACATCATTATCATGTGTGCGATCGTGGTAGTGGATGCTGTCAGCGCGCTTCCCATGGCACAATTACGTGCTGAAGAAAAAGCAAGGAAGTTCGCCCTTATTCAGTTTGCAGCGATAGCAGTCAACATATTGCTCAATGTGATCCTATTACTCGGGTTTTTTGATCCGTCACGTCCTGAAGAAGGCATTATGTTTATCCTGATTGCCAATCTGCTTTCCAGTTTGGTCAAACCACTCATGCTCTACAAGAGTTTTGTGGGCATCCGCTTTCAATTCGATTTTATACTCTTGGGCAAAATGCTACGTTATGCGTATCCTATCGTGATTGCTGGATTTGCTGGAATTATTAATGAGACGATCGACAGGATTATGCTCAAACAACTCCTTTACACCGAAGGGTCTGATTACGCGGATGAGCAAATCGGTATCTACAGTGCATGTTACAAACTGGCTATGCTTGTTACCATTTTATTACAAGCGTACCGATATGCTGCCGAGCCATTCTTCTTCAATCAAATGCGGAACGAAGATCGAAATAAGGTCTATATCAAAGTGATGAACTACTTCGTGGCGACTGTTTGTTTTGTTTTCTTGTTGGTTAGTTTGAACGTAGATATTTTCAAACATTTCATTTCCCGAGAGGCTTATTGGGTTGGGTTGGATATTGTTCCTGTTCTTTTATTGGCAAATGTTTTTCTGGGAATTTACCTCAATCAAAGTATCTGGTATAAACTTTCCAACCAAACCAAGTTTGGAGCTTACATCTCCTTGATTGGTGCAGGGCTTACGATTATCATCAATTGGTTATTCATTCCCGAATTTGGTTTTCGGGCAAGTGCATGGGCGACGATGATCGTTTATGCGGTTCAGATGGTCTTATCTTATTTCTTGGGTCAAAAATATTATCCAATAAAGTACAACCGCCGCAAGTTTGCCATGTATGTAGGGGGAAGCATCGTGATCTACTTCATTGCTAATGCCTTAATGCCGGATTCTATTACCTGGTTAAGTTTGCTGATCGGAAACATATTTGTCCTATTATTTATAAGGCTAGTTTTTTTCGTGGAAGGTATTTCTCCTAGGGCTTTATTGAAGCGTATTCGATAATCTGCTTTTTTCTGCAACTCTTTTGTTAAAACTGCGTATACCCACAGGTTCATTTCCTAACTTTGTGATATGATGACAGTTGAAACCCTGATCGGTGATTTATTACTCCAGCACAATTGTGTTGTGGTTCCCAATTTTGGGGGCTTTGTGGCTCAACGTGTTTCTGCTCAGATCGATTTTGAGAAGGGGGTTATGCTACCTGCTCGAAAATCGGTGTTGTTCAATCGTTCCTTGATCAATAATGATGGCTTGTTGGTCACAGCATTGGCGCAACAAAATGAGCTTTCATATCCGCAAGCAACGAACGAGGTTGATCATGCGGTTGCCAATTGGCAGCGGCAATTGCAGGAAGGCCAACGCATTACGATTGATCGTGTTGGAATCTTGTACATGGACGCCGAAAGAAACTTGTGTTTTGAACAAGATCGCTTTTTCAATCTGTTGCTTGAGTCTTATGGATTAAGTGCCGTACATTTTATAGCCACAGAAGATGTTGTAGCTACTGAAACACTGGCAAATACCAAAGAGTTAGCCGACCAGCTTACTGAAAATCACGAAGTAATTGCCGAGCAAACGGCTCCTATTTTACATGTGGTTGAAGAAACGCGCATTGTACCGATTGGGCGTTCACGCACCAGAAAAGCCATGCGCTACGTGGCGGCAGCTTGTCTTTTACCCATTGTGTTCTATTCGGTTTGGATTCCGATGAAAACAGACGTTTTAGAGTCGGGAGTACTGACCCTTCATGATTTCAATCCTTTTTACAAGGTCCCTGCACCAAGTTATAAAAGTACAGGTCATTACGAAATTGCAACGGATCGTGTGGAGCCACAATTAAAAGATCTACCAGCCCATGTTTCGACCTTTGCTTATGAATTAGATGAAGACACGTATATTCCAATTCATGTGAATGAGCGTGGAAACTACCAAGCAAAACTGGAAGTTACTTCCAATGAACCATCTGAAGCGGTTATCGAAGTTCCTCAAAGCACTGGCACACCATCAACATCTGGAAGCCAAATTATCGTTGGAAGTTTTTCATCTCGAGCCAATGCCGATATTCTTGTTCAATCCTTGCGTCAAAAGGGATTTGATGCCGTGATTTTGGAGAACGGTTCTACCATTCGTGTTTCTGCCGGATCAGGTTCTGCCTACAACTCCTTGGCTCCGAAGTTGCGAGCTGAAGGTCTAGAACCGTGGTTGTTGAAATAACATTCGCAC
>CAYLJB010000014.1:43337-44599 GCA_964383785.1 uncultured Fluviicola sp. | reverse complement strand
GTGGGTGGAATGATGATCGGGTATTACCTGGTACGCAACATGTTCAAACGCGAATTGGTTCATGAACAATACCTGGATAAATTACTATTGTACGTGGTTCCTGCAACGATCATTGGAGCACGATTAGGTCATGTGCTTTTCTACGGTCCATGGTTTGATGGATACAACAGTGAAGGTATATTCGAAGAAGGATACTTCAGTCATCCTGAAACGATCTTTCAAATATGGAAAGGTGGATTAGCCAGTCACGGGGCAGCTTTGGTAATTCTGTTGATGTTGTATGTATACAGCAAGAAAGTCGTAAAGCGCCCGATGCTATGGATCTTGGATCGCGTAGTTGTGGCAATAGCCCTGGCTGGCTGTTGTATTCGTTTAGGAAATTTGGTAAACCATGAGATCATTGGAGTTCCAACGGATTTGCCTTGGGGTTTCAAGTTCTACAACGAAGAAATGAAATACTTGGTGAATGGAGAACACGTTTTTCGCCATCCGTCGCAATTATATGAAGCTCTTTTGTACATGTTATCTTTTGTGATCCTTTACCGCATGTATTGGAAAACTGAGGCTCGTTACCAGCAAGGAAAGATCTTCGGAGCGTTTATGATCTTGATCTGGTCGGCGCGTTTCATCGTTGAATTTGTGAAAGAAGGTCAATCTTCGTTTGATGAATCAGGGGTGGCACTGAATACAGGTCAGTTGTTGAGTATCCCTTTTGTTATTCTCGGTTTATACCTTTTCTTCCGTAAACAAAAGCCGGAGGATAAGGAAGCCTATAAGAGTTTGGTGGACTCACCGTTAAATGCATAGTAAAAAGGCTGTTCAATGGAACAGCCTTTTTTTATTCGAATGTGTACAGGATCTTTGGGTGTTTATCTGCCAGAAGATAGATTTGGCTGCCTTTTTCAGCAGTATATGCTAATGGGCGAATGTCGAATTGCAAGGTTTCCATAACCAGTTTTTTACAGGCGTCAACCGGACCAGTTCTCACTAATCGAATATTACGGATCGGAGGCATGGATTTAGAAATGACATCAGAACCTTCTAACTGAAAGTTGCTCGTTTCGCATCCACCGGTGTATTCAATGTCCACTTCCATGATAGAGCCTTTGATACGCAAGGCGACAATGGAAACCGGGAGCAAGTCTTCAGGTTTTGTGTCTGAATAACCAAGTTTTGCTAAGGGAACGACAAATTCTTGTTTGTCATTACCAGGGTTTGTATCGTTTTCTTTTTTCATGGCACAACCTGTGATGAGCCACAGG
>CAYLJB010000014.1:21345-43237 GCA_964383785.1 uncultured Fluviicola sp. | reverse complement strand
TGTTTGTCGGAGCGCTACAAAGACGATCTGGAGCAGGAGATTCCAGAGGTGGATGCCTTTTTCGGTACACGTGACCTGCCACGTTTATTGAAGACGTTGAAAGCAGATTACAAGCACGAATTAGTTGGTGAACGTTTATTAACTACGCCTTCGCATTATGCTTACTTCAAAATCGCAGAGGGCTGTGACCGACCATGTTCATTTTGTGCTATTCCGTTGATGCGCGGAAAACATGTTTCAACTTCAATAGAAGATCTTGAGAAAAGTGCGAAACAGCTTGCCGCACAAGGTGTGAAAGAATTGTTGTTGATCGCTCAGGACCTGACGTATTATGGCTTGGACATTTACAAGAAACGCAATTTGGCAGAATTGATAGATCGTTTGGCAGCTGTTGAAGGAATCGAATGGATCCGTTTGCATTATGCATTCCCGGCAGGTTTTCCAATGGATGTTTTAGATTCAATGATCCAGCATCCAAATGTGTGTAATTATCTGGATATGCCTTTACAACATGGTTCTACAAAGATACTTCAATCCATGCGTCGTGGAATTACACGCGAAAAAACCGAAGCATTGGTACATGCAATCCGTGAAAAAGTTCCGGGAATAGCGATCCGTACAACCCTTATTGCAGGATATCCTGGAGAAACCGAAGAAGATTTCCAAGAAATGGTTGACTTTGTGGAGCGTATGCGTTTCGAACGATTGGGAATCTTTACCTATTCGCATGAAGAAAACACCCATGCCTATACACTTGATGATGACGTTCCAGAAGAAGTGAAACGTGAACGCGCAGATGCGATCATGGAATTGCAATCAGGGATCTCTTATGAATTGAATCAACAAAAGATTGGTAAGACTTTTAGAGTGCTTTTTGATCGCATGGAAGGTGATTATTACATCGGTCGCACAGAATTCGATTCTCCAGAAGTGGATAATGAAGTATTGGTTAAAAAATCAGAGGGGTATGTGCGCATTGGTGATTTTGCAAACGTGAAAATTACGAGCGCGGATCACTATGACCTGTATGGTGTGTTAGTTGATTGATCATTCTACACCCATAATTATTCGATTAGATCCTGTTTTAGATAGATAATCATTTATTTACCATCGATGAGTGATGTGTGGTTCGCTAATTCTGCTTAAATTAAGACGAATTTTTAAACTATTATCACTACTATGAAGAGGTATCTATTATTACTTAGCATGTCGCTATGCTTGGGAATTACCTATGCTCAAGATCAAGGCTACCAAACGCCTCAAGCTGTTGCAGAGAATCCCATCCTAAAAGCGCAGATTTCTAAAGTTGACCAGGCGAAAACAGTTCTAGCTCAGTCTTCACGTTCAAGTTCAAATGCAGCACAACAAGAATTGCAAACGCAACTCGAGATTTACATTCGTTTACTTCAAGAGCAAATGAACTTATCAACGTCTGAAGAATTGAAAAATGCGCTAAGAGCGGAATTGGACCATGCCCGACAACAGTTGAACTCAGGTCAAACGAAATACTAAATCACTACTACTATGAAAAAAATGACTACTTGGAAAAAATGGATGGCAGGCGCTTGTTTGTTTGCTTTATCTCCAACTTTTTTGTATTCTCAAGCTTTTACTGAAAATTTCGACGACATCACAACATTAGCTGGTAGTGGTTGGGCTACATCGAATTTAAGCACGCCAATTGGAACTCAGGCAAATTGGTTCCAAGGAAATACAACTGTTTTTAATTCATTCAATGGAGCTGGAACTTCGTATATCGCAGCGAACTTCAATTTTGTTTCTGGGGCAAACACCATTAGTGGTTGGTTGATATCACCTAATCGGACCTACAGAAATGGTGATGTGCTAACTTTTTATACAAGAAAGGTTTCACCTGACACCTATCCTGATCGTCTTGAAGTACGTTTAAGCACAAATGGCGCAAGCACTGATGTTGGTACAAGTTCTGCTTCTGTTGGTGATTTTACAAATTTGTTACTCTCAGTTAATCCAACTCTAGTTACTGGAGTTTATCCAACAGCTTGGCAGCAGTACACCATTACCCTTTCCGGACTTCCTGCACCAACGTCCGGTAGAATTGCCTTTCGTTATTTTGTTACTAACGGTGGTCCTACTGGAACGAATTCCGATTACATTGGAATCGATAATGTTGTTTATACACCATATGTTTGTCCTACATTTACGTTGACTTCAGGGGGAGCACTTCCGGGAGCTACTGCTGGAACAGCTTATTCAAACACTTTGTCACAAACAGGTGCTCTTGGAACACCAACTTTTGCAGTTACTGCTGGAGCTTTGCCAACCGGATTAACTTTATCAACGGCTGGAACAATTTCAGGTACACCAACAGCAACCGGTACATTTAATTTCACTGTTACAGTAAGTGATGCAAGTGGATGTAGTGGCTCTCAGTCCTACTCAATTACTGTTGTGTGTCCAGCGAACCCGATTACCAATACATCTTTGCCAACGTTCTGTTCAAATGCATCAGACCATACTTTAGTTGAGTTTTCACCTGCTGGTGGAACCTATTCTGGAACAGGGGTTACTGCCGGAGTGTTTGATCCATCAGTTGGAACACAGCTCATCCAGTACGATTACACAGATGCTTACGGTTGTGCGCACAACTCAAGTGGCACATATGCCGTTAACACTGCGCCAACAGTAACCTTGGGGACACAATCTACTTTGTGTTCAAACGATGCTTTGTACGCCATTTCAGGTGCTAGTCCGGGAGGAGGAACTTTTACTGGAACAGGTGTGAGTGGTTCTGATTTTGATCCAAGTGTAGGAACTCAAACCGTAACATATACTTACACTGATTTAAACAACTGTTCAAACAATGCTTCCCAGACAATTACTGTGAATACTGCTCCAACTGTTACTCATGCACCAATTAGCGATATTTGTGAAAACGCAGGATTAACAGCACTAACTGGAGCATTACCGGTAGGAGGAACCTATTCCGGAACAGGGGTAAGTGGAACTGATTTTAATCCTACTGTTGGTTCACAAACATTGACTTACGATTATACAGACGGAAATGGCTGTTCGAACAGTGCTACAGTAAGCATTACCGTTATTCCTTCTGAAACGGCGACATTAGCAGCGTTCACAGCTGTTTGTACTAATGATGGGATAGTAACGCTTTCAGGTGGCTTACCAGCAGGAGGAACTTATTCTGGAACAGGTGTAACAGGAACAGACTTCGACCCAAGTGTTGGTACTCAAACCATCACATATACCGTTGGTGGTGGAACAGCATGTGAATCTTCAGCATCTCAAGTATTTACTGTGAATACAGCTCCTACAGTTTCATTGAATTTAGGAACAACAACTACTTGTGTGAATTACAATGCATTTGCGTTAAGTGGAGGTAGCCCGGCGGGAGGAACTTATTCAGGTACTGGCGTGAGTGCCGGGTCTTTTGATCCTGCAACAGCTGGAGTTGGATCAACTGCGATTACCTACGATTTCACAGACGGTAACGGATGTTCGAATAGTGCTACTGCATCAATCACAGTTGACGCTTGTGCGAGCTTGGAGGAAGATGGGTTCACGATGACAATCTCTCCAAACCCTACGTCCGGAAAGGTTTTGGTAGCACCTTCAGTTCAGTTGAATGCTTCTGATTTTAAGTGTATTACAGGGGATGGACAGGTCTTAGATCTTACTTGGAATGAATTGTCCAACGGGGCATGGGAGATCGACTTGAGTAATTTTGCAGATGGAATCTATTATTTGCAAGTTAACCTTGATAATAAAACACATGTATATAAGCTTGTGAAGCAATAAGAATTCTTTTAGGATTCAAAGGCCGCACTCAATCTCCATCTTTTTCGGGGAAGGGTGCGGCTTTTTATGTTTATATTCGTTTATCAATCGAAATTATGGACATTCAAAATCGACTATTAGATCAGCTGAAAGCTAAGCTTCCGCCAGAAACCTCATTGGGTAAAGTATTGATGGACGAGCTCGACTTGTCTCGCGATTCTGCTTACAGACGCGCTCGCGGTGAAACGGCGTTAAAGCCAGAGGAAATACAGTTGTTATGTGCCAAGTTCGATCTTTCAATCGATAAGATCATTGGTGTTAGTGGCCAAAGCGTGACTTTTCAATACAACCCAATTCAGCGTTCGGAATTCACATTCTCGAATTACTTGAGCGGAATCATGGATGGATACAAGCGCATGGCATCCCAACGTTCGCAAGAGTTGTTCATGTCGAACCTAGATCTGATCATTTTTCAATTGCTTAATTCGCCGGCATTGATCCGCTTTAAACTGCTGTATTTTGCCAAATGTTATTTGAAAATTCCTTCTCTCGATAATGTGAAGTACCACAAAGGCTGGAAAGGCGAGATCTCGGATGAACAATTATCTCAGATGATCCAATTCTACGTGCGCATCAAAAGTACGGAGGTGATTGGCTTGGATGCAGGTAAAGGATTGTTGCGTGAGATCGTTTCGTTCTATGAACTGGGATATTTTGAGTCGGCTGAAGATGCCTTGTACCTCATTGATGAATTGTCTGAATTGATTCAGCACATTCAAAAACAAGCGGAGATTGGACGCAAATTCATTAAAGGACAGCCTGTCATTACTGAAGATGGAAATTTCTCGTTGTACATGCATCAAACGTATATTCAAGATAATACAGTGATTGCAGAGACCAATGCCTACCGCATGTTGTACATTACGCACAATATGTTGAATTACCTGTATACGATCGATCAGGATTACGTCAATAAATCTTATGCGGTCTTCCAATCAATGCTCAAAAGTTGCATCAAGATCAGTGAAGAGAATCCGCGCCAGCGAAACGCTTATTTCGAAAGTTTGCAACAATACGTAGAGAAAGCTAAGATGCGCATTGAGCGTACAGATCTTTTTTAAAAAAAATTACTACCAGACAACCCTTTGAAAAGTGCTCGAGTAACTTAGGAAAGAACACTTTAACAATGTTGGTTATGAAAAGAGTAGTTATGTTGGTGAGCATTTGTCTTTTGGGAGGAATGACAGTGCTCGTGTCCTGTGAGAAGGACAATCCGTCACCAAACGGCGGAGGAGCAAATGGAACAGATAGCACTTTTACAGGAGGTGGAGGTTCCGGCACAGATTCAACCTCATGGGGTGGAGGAAATTCAGGAGGCTCTGGAGGAGGCTCGAATGGATGTGATTCTACCAACTGGGGAGGAGGAAACTCCGGAGGATCTTCAGGAAGTGATTCTACTTACTGGGGTGGTGGAAACGGAGGAAATGACACCTTAGGAGGAAATTAAATGATTGTATAGCGTGTGATAACGGAGGACATAGCTCGTAAGTTCAGGGATGGCGACCGTAAAGCATTTGATGCGGTTTATGCTGCTTTTTCAGCGGCCATGTACGGCCTATGTCTCCGTTATACCCGCTGTGCGGATGATGCGCAAGACGTATTGCAGGAAGGATTTATTAAGATTTACAAGAACTGTGGTCAATATTCATTAGACAAACCGCTTGCAGCCTGGATAAAGACGATCATGATCAATACAGCGCTTACTTACATTCAACGCACGTACCGTTTTGAATTGCACGATGAAGACCGCATTTTTGATGCGCAGCTTGAGATGGAGACCGAAGCAGAAGATCAAGCGGCATTACGCAATCACTTACTTTCAATTTTGAACAAATTACCAGACGGATACCGTACAGTTTTTAACCTGTACGTGATTGAAAACTTGACCCACAAAGAAATAGCTGAATACCTAGGTATATCAGAGAATACTAGTAAAACCCAATACTTCAAAGCAAAGAAGATGATTCAGTCGCTACTGGAGTCTGTAACACAACGCGCATGAAAGAGGAAAACAACATCGATCGCTTGTTTCAGGATGCCTTTGCAGGGTTCGAAGTCACTCCGCCTGATTCGGTCAAAGCGACCATTGATCAGCAGATTGGCTCCAAACGCAAAGGTGGCTATTGGTTGTTTGGATCCCTTGCGGTAATCCTACTACTCACTACTATTTCCTGGTGGTTTTGGCCAAACGCTGCTCAAAGCACGAAAGCTACATCACCAGTTATTGCCAATGAACAAGTTGAGGGCAGCGGGACTGAAGCATCCACTCAAAAGGATTTGTCTTCAGCCCCTTCTGCTTTGAAAGATCAAGAACATCAATCTGCCAAAACTTCAGAACCGGTTGGTTCTTTTATGGATCCTGAAAGAAATGTTCAGCCGAAAAATACGGAAACTGAATCAGGAGTTACTTTTTCCAGCGAACGTTTGGCTCCAATGAATAAAAAACAGAAGAATAAAACTTACAACATAAAGCCTGCGAAAGCTAAAAAACAAACAACTACTTACCCGAACGATCCAATTGCCGAAATTATAAATGTTAAAAGTGGGACTACTAAAGTGAACACCTTGGGTGATAATTCGACACAAGGATCACAACAATCCAAAGGAACTACTCAGAAACCAAGCGACCGCATTCCGGTAAAACCGCTGGATTCGTTGGATGCTCCATTGGCAGCTAATAGCGGTTCAAGTACTGCTCCGGTGAAAACAAACCCGGCAGGAAATCCGGCAGATTCATCCAACAGGTCAGTGGCTTCAAACCCTGCACCGAATAAAACTACAACGAATCCTGCACCAGCAGCTTCCTCAAATAACAAGACTCCACGTTGGAACATCTATGCTTTGGGTGGCCCGGCTTACAGCATGCGCGGTAGCTCGTCGTCAGTGGAAGTTTACAATAAATGGGGGTATGGCATCGAAGTAGGAGGTGGACGTCAGTTGTTTTCCGACAAACAGATCTTTGCCGGTGTAGACTTCGATTACGGAAAGTCTGGAGAGCAATTCGGAGAGAAAAGTTTTGTTATTGATAGTACAACGGTTACGATCAGCGTTCCCATTTACGACACGAACAACATCGACTCCATCATTGGATACATGTTGGTGGATTCAACTTATGCAGTAACAAACGAACAACAGATCTTGACTAACGCAACTATCCAACGATTTGGATTTGGGATTAACGGACAATTCCCGCTTTACTCCGGTACAAATTGGGGTGTGTTAAGTCAGGTGGGTTTGCGTTACGGACAAGTGCGCTATACCTTGGATGATTCTTTGGCTTCGCAGTACAAATTGAATTCCATGCAAGTGCGCTTAGGATTCTTCGCCTACTACGATTATAGACGTTTCCGTTTCATGGCCGGATTGAATAGTCGCTTTGAATACCACTTGAGTTCACCGAATGCTTATTTCGAAAAGCGTAGCCGCATCCTATTGGCACCACAAGTTGGAGTTGCGTTTAAGTTCTAAGGATTATTTCGCGGGTGGAAGTTTAATATGGCATCGCGTAAGAAGCGTTGATCCAAATGGGTGTAAATCTCGGTGGTAGTAATACTTTCATGCCCGAGCATTTCCTGTACAGCACGTAAATTTGCTCCGCCTTCAATAAGATGGGTGGCAAAGGAATGGCGAAAGGTATGTGGACTAATATTCTTTTGAATACCTGCCAAAGCGGCCAGCTGCTTAATGATCGTGAAGATCATCACGCGCGTCAGCTGAGCGCCACGTCGATTTAGGAATACAAAATGCTCATGTCCCCGCTGAATGGCTAAACGTGGTCTGTCGTGCTCCACGTAAGAACCGATCTCGTCGATCACGGCCTGACTAACCGGAACTAAGCGCTCCTTGTTCCCCTTTCCGATCACGCGGATGAAGCCTTCCTGGAAAAAACAATCCTCAAAACGCAGGGAAACCAATTCGCTGACACGTAAACCACAGCTGTACAATGTTTCCAGAATAGCACGGTTGCGCTGACCTTCATTGCTTCCTAGGTCTATGGCTTGCATCATGCGGTCGATCTCCTCAATGGTAAGTACTTCCGGTAATTTGCGACCTATCTTCGGCATGTCCAAACCATCGCAAGGGTTGTCTTTGCGGATGTCTTCCAATAACAAAAATTCAAAGAATTGTCTCCATCCACTGATGATGCGTGCTTGTGAACGCGCACTGAGTCCCAAGTCGAAAAGACCGGCAATAAACTGCTTTAAATGACCAATTTGCACATGTTCAGGCTCCAAGTTAAGGGCAGCACACAGATCTTTCAACTTGAATACGTCCTGTTGGTAGGCAAAAACCGAGTTCTCGGCCAGTGAACGTTCGATTTTCAAGTAATGAACAAATTGCTTAATATAGCGGTCCCAATGCTTCATGTATGCGTATACTCATTGTCAACGGCCCGAATTTAAATCTTTTAGGGACACGCGAGCCGGATATTTACGGAAATCAAACCTTTGTGGACTATTTAGAGGACATGAAACTGGGTTTCAAATGCAATATTGATTACTTCCAATCGAATATCGAAGGAGAATTGATCGATGTGCTGCACCAGTCTGATCATGACGGGATCATCCTGAATGCCGGTGGTTACACGCATACGAGTATTGCCTTACGCGATGCAATCGCGGCGATCATGGTTCCGGTTGTGGAAGTACACATTACGAATTTGGCTCAACGCGAAGAATTCCGACACAATTCCTTGATCACGGCAGTTTGCGTGGGTTCGATCATGGGGTTTGGGTTGGATGGATATCGTTTGGCGTTATTGTGGTATGAAGGAGCTAAACGTACGCCGATTGGCTACAGTAAAAAATAACCCATGGAATTCAATCCTGCAGTAAATTCCTATTTCATCGATGGTTGCGGGCGTTGCTCGAAGTTCGCAACTCCGGCTTGTTCTGTGCGTAAATGGGACGAGATTTTGGATCATCTGCGCATGATGTTGCAAGGAACTGCTCTGAAAGAAGAATTGAAATGGTCACACCCATGCTACACCTTTAACGGGAAAAATGTTTTGCTAATTGGAGCCTTCAAAGATTATGCATCTTTAAATTTCGTAAAAGGAGCGTTGGTTCCGGATCCACACAATTTATTGACATTGCCCTCGGAGAATTCACAAAGCAGTAAACAACTTAGATTCGTTGATCTGGCGTTTTTAATCGACAACGAACAAGCCATTTTGGAGCTCATCAATCAGGCGGTCGAAGTAGAGAAAGCGGGTAAAAAGGTTGCGTACAAATCCGTAGACGAATATGAAATGACCGAAGAACTCACCCAAGTTTTTCAAGAAGATCCGCAGTTCGAACAGGCCTTCAAAGCCTTGACTCCCGGACGTCAAAAAGGGTACTTGCTGTTTTTTGCCCAGGCCAAACAAAGTAAAACACGTTTGGATCGCATCGAAAAATATTACGAGCACATTCTGGCGGGAAAAGGAATGATGGATCGCTGATCTAGAGTTGCTCCCAACGAATGATATTCACAGGACAATGCACTTTTGCTGCCTCCAGTCTGTCCGCTTCATCATCATCCACCACCACCGAAAACCAACCTTTCTTTTCCGTAGCTCCAATCAGGGTGCTTTTGCCATCTTTTTTGGAAATGCGCCAGCGGTATTTATCGGCTTCAACACAGGCATTGCAACCAATACATTTGTGGCGATGCTGTAGTACTCGGATCATTCGTTCGGAACCAATTTATAGAGTTTGTCGCTTGGTCTTACCTTTTCGGGAACCGCAAACGTGATGGTTTCGCCACGTTTCACAGCTTGGACGGGTTCGTCCTCGCAGCGCATTTCTTTCAATACCGTTTCGATCACACCTGTTGTTGGTCCCGTGATGATCAGCTCGTCACCTACCTTACAGCCTTGTGCTTCGATCAGGAATTCACCAATTCCGGCCTGATCGTAGTATTTTATGCCTTTTCCGATGTACACTTTTCGCTTTGTTGCTTTTGAACCAGGAACTTCACTCCATTCGCCCATCTTGCGTCCCAAGTAGTAGCCATCCCAGAATCCTCTGTTAAATACGGTGCTCAAACGCTCGCGCCAATTTTCGATCTTTTCCCCAGAATAAGTGCCATCAGCAACACTGTCAATGGCTTCGCGGTAACATTGTGTAGTCGTGAATACATAATCTGCACTACGACCTCGTCCTTCAATTTTCAAAACGGAAACACCGGCTTCGATCACCTTGTCCAGAAAATCGATGGTGCACAGGTCTTTAGCCGACATGATGAACTCATTATCTACTTCGAATTCTACACCGTCATCCTTATCCATCACGATGTAGCTTTTTCTGCAGTTTTGAATACATGCACCGCGATTGGCAGATGAGAAATTGGAATGTAAGCTCAGGTAACATTTCCCTGAAACGGCCATGCACAAGGCCCCATGACCAAATACTTCTGTTCGAACCAGTTCTCCGGAAGGTCCTGTGATCTGTCGTCGTTCGATCTCTTTGTTGATCGCTTGCACCTGTAACAAGCTTAATTCGCGCGCCATGACCATCACATCCGCGTAAACGGAATAGAACTCGACCGTATCAATATTGGTAATGTTGGCTTGCGTGGAAATGTGCACGGGCATATTGATCTTGCGACAATAGTTCATCACCGCGTGGTCTGAAGCAATGATGGCCGTTATTCCACTTTCCTTTGCTTGTTCAATGATGCGTTTCATCAACTGAATGTCGTGGTCATACACAATGGTATTCAATGTCAGGTAACTTTTGATGTTGTTTTCCTGACAGATCTCTGCGATCTGTTCCAAGTCGTCCAAGGTGAAATTATGGGTGGACTTGGTACGCATATTCAATTGTTCTACACCGAAGTAGATCGAATCTGCTCCTGCTTTGATCGCTGCTGCAATAGCTTCGTAAGACCCCGCTGGAGCCATCAATTCAAGTTTTCCTGTTTTCATTGTTGATTCTGTTGTTGGTCGATGGAGTCTTGGTGGATCAGATCATATAATTGGTTGATCAATTCCTTGGAAATACCTTTTTCTCGTGCAAAAGCAAGGCGTTTTTCTTGCATTTTGTGGAACGCATCCGATTGAAGAACCGGGGTGCCGTCAATTGCTTTCAATGCACCTATAGCTGCTACGATCTTATGACGATCGCCCAACATAGCGATGAAACGTAAATCATGTTCCAACAGTTCTGCTCGCAACCGAGCTAATTTATCCTCCATTTCCATCGAATCCGCGAAGATGGTGCAAATCCAAGAGCCAGAAAATGACCTAAGTCATAAAACGAAGAAATCTTAGCACTTAATTTTGCCTTCTTAATTAATGTATCGCTGTGAAAAATCTCGTTGTTCTTTTATTGTTGACAGTTTTAAATGTTCAGTTGCTAGTTGCTCAGGAGAATGCTTTTGCACCTAATGGAAAAGGAAATTTCTATGTTTTTTGGGGATGGAATCGCGCCAATTACACGAAATCTACGATCCATTTTACGGGTGACGACTACGATTTCACGTTAAATAAGGTGGTTGCTAAGGATCGACAAAGTCCTTTTAGTTCACGTATATACTTGAATCCTGCGAACATAACTATTCCTCAAACCAACTTGCGTTTTGGATATTATTTCAAGGATAAATGGCAATTGTCAATGGCTGTTGATCACATGAAATACGTGATGGTAAATGATCAAACTGTCAAAATGATGGGGCGCATCGCAAATAGTGGAACTTCCTACGATGGTGTCTATCCGGAACAAGATTTTCAGATCAAGCAGGATTTCTTGTTATACGAACACACAGACGGTTTGAACTATCTAAATATTGAGTTGCGACGTTCTGACGTACTTTGGGGATGGAAACATATTTGGATCAGTGGTCAATTTGGAGCAGGTCTGGGGGCGTTGATGCCAAAAACGAATGCAACGTTATTAAATAATGCCCGACACGATGAATTTCATTTGGCAGGTTATGGATTAGCTGGGGTAGGAGCGATCAATATTAATTTCTACAAGTATTTCTTTATTCAAGGTGAATTGAAGGGAGGATTCATTCACATGCCTGACGTGAGAACAACTCAATACAAAGCTGATCGGGCAAGTCAAAAATTCGCTTTTGCGGAATATGTGGTTTGTTTCGGTGTAAACGTTCCTTTCGGTCAATTTAAAAAAGACTGATCACAGGCGAAAAATCAATGAATATGTCATGGGAATCTTATTACCCAGATGCTTTGGGCGGTAGATTTCTGAACCTTCTTCCATTACATCCGGAAAACAAGCGTACGGGGAGTAGTCATACTCCTGAATATGCGTGAGTGTAAGGTTTTGGTTCAATAAACTCGAGATGACTTCAGCCATTCCATGATTCCAGGAAATGCTTTCATCTTTCAGCTCAGCGTTTGGGTCGGCATAGGTGCCTTCGGTGATCTCAACGATTGGTTCATCCTTAAAATAGCGGTATGTAATCTCTTGTAAGTCGTTGTCGAGCATCCAAACAACCGGATGGAATTCAATGAAGAAAAATTGTCCACCCTGTTTGAGAAATTGCTTAACAACACCAGCCCATTTATCAAGGTCTGGCAACCATCCGATGGTTCCATAGGAAGTGAACACCATATCGAATTCATCCTTCAGTACTTCCGGGAGCGCATACACATCTGAACAAATGAAATGCACGTTTTGTCCCGTTTGCGAATTCAATTCGCGAGCTGCTTCAATGGCTTTTTCACTGAAATCAATGGCAGTTACTAGGGCTCCCATACGAGCTAATGAAATGCTGTCTTGTCCGAAATGGCATTGCAAATGCAAAATGCGCTTTCCGGTAATGTCGCCTAAAAGTCCCAACTCAATATGTCGCAAAGATGTTTTGCCTGCAAGAAAGGCCGGCATATCATAAAAGTCGGAAGACAAGTGGTGTGGAACTTTATTGTTCCAGAGTGCTTTGTTAACGTGAAGGTAATTGTTGTCCATACCACGAAGATAAGAACTTATAAAACGAAACGCCCTTCCGAAGAAAGGCGTCTCATCAAAACACTCATGATTATGAGTTAAAGCAACGTCGTCGGACAAACATATTCCGTTACCGGGATTGCTGTTTTTTTAATTTCTGTCATTCCTCCACGTACATCCACAAAGTTGTCGTAGCCTCGTGCTTTCAACATGGATGCAGCGATCATACTGCGGTATCCTCCTGCACAATGCAACGTGAACGGCTCTTCTTTCGGGAATTCTGCAATCATTCCTGCCAATTGGTTCAGTGGAATGTTGGTAGCTGTTACTACATGCTCTGAATCGAATTCACTTTTCTTGCGCACATCGATGATGTTTGGATGCAATTCGAAGGCCTTTTCAAGATCGGCAGCATCAATGCGTGTGACTTTGTCGATTTCCTTGTGTGCGTGTTTCCAACTTTCGAAACCGCCTTTCAAGTAACCGATCGCATGGTCATATCCTACACGAGACAAACGGATAATAGCTTCTTCCTCGCGTCCTGGTTCTGCAACAAGTAAGATCTTTTGTTCAATATCCGTGATCAATTCTCCTACCCACATTGCAAAGCTTCCGTCGATTCCGATATTGATTGAGTTTGGAATAAATCCTTTAGAGAATATTTCCGCATCACGGGTATCCAAGATCAACGCTCCTGTTTCATTCGCCACAAATTCAAATTCATCTACAGATAATGCCTTGTTCCCACGCTCCATTACCGTGTCAATGGAATCATACCCCTTAATGTTCATCAGTACATTTTTAGGAAAGTATCCCGGAGGAGCCGTTAAACCTGTAAGCAATTCTTGAATGAACTCCTCTTTGGTCATATCCGGACGCAGCGCATAATTTGTTTTCTTCTGATTACCAAGAGTATCTGTGGTCTCTTTGCTCATTTTCTTTCCACAAGCCGAACCAGCACCATGATTTGGATATACGATCAAGTCATCGCTCAAAGGCATGATCTTGTTGCGTAACGAATCATACAGATGTGCGGCTAATTTTTCTTGTGTCAGGTCGGCGATGACGTGTTGCGCCAAATCCGGACGTCCGACGTCGCCGATGAACAGGGTGTCGCCGGAAATGATACCGTGTTCTTTACCATTTTCATCAATGATCAAATAGCAGGTACTTTCCATAGTGTGACCCGGAGTATGGATCACGCGAATTGTTACATCTCCTACTTTGAATTCTTGATTGTCTTCTGCAACGATGGCCTCAAAACCGGGTTTCGCCGTTGGACCGTAAACGATCTTAGCACCGGTTTTTTTCGCAAGGTCTATGTGACCGGAAACGAAATCCGCATGGAAATGGGTTTCAAAGACAAATTTGATCTTGGAATGATCGGCTTCAGCTTTGTTGATATAAGGAGCAACTTCACGAAGTGGGTCGAAGATCGCAGCCTCGCCATTCGATTGAATGTAATAAGCTGCATGTGCAATACAGCCGGTGTAAATTTGTTCTACTTTCATGACTGGTTAATTGAAATTTTACAGAACGAAGGTAGATAAGCCACTTAAAACGAAGCGTAATACAGGTTACGTTAAAACATGATTTTCGTCAGGTTTTTGTATGTTTTCAATGGAAACGGCGTTGATTTAGATCTTTAAATGCGCGGATCTTTTGCGCATAGAACGCCCAGAGTAAACTTCCTTTGTATACCCCTTGTGTCGCTTTGTGAGGTAAATGCTTCCATTTATTGCGTTCTACACGACTACTTGAAAGCATCCGGTAGAAAGAGAAATGGGCTTGAATAATCGCTTTGGTATGTGCGAATTCTCCTTTCAGCGTAAACATAATTCCTGCCAGACCGTCTAGACACAATCTTCGGAAGATCACTCCGAAAACCCAACCCGGATGATTCTTATGGATCATCAATAAACTGTTACGGAAATTAAGGAAGGTTTTTCTTGGACTTTGATAAGCCAGGGTTCCACCACCAACGTGATAAACAGTGCTTTGTGGAATGGCCATCAATTGGTGTCCTGCTCGTTGCATTCTCCAGCATAAGTCTATTTCTTCCATGTGCGCGAAGAATCGTTCATCCAAACCGTCCATTTCATGATAAACATTTGAACGGATTAGCATGCAAGCTCCGGTAGTCCAGAAAACTGATGTAGGGTAGTCATATTGGTGCTGATCGTTTTCCACCACATGCATCAACCGGCCGCGACAAAAAGGGTATTGGTACTTATCGATAAAACCACCACTTGCGCCGGCATGTTCGAATTGATCCTTTTGATGGTAAGCAAGCACTTTGGGTTGGCAAGCAGCAACCTTCGGATCTTTCATGGTTTGAAGAAGTGGTTCCAGCCAATTTGGAGTGACTTCAACATCGCTGTTGAGAAGCACGTAATAATCCGCCTGAATGCGTTTCAGAGCATCGTTATACCCCTTTGCAAAACCGCCATTTTCGGTGTTTACAACAATTTCCATATCTGGAAAATGCGCTTTGGTCCAAGCCAGAGAATCATCAGTTGATGCATTGTCGGCAAGTACCACGCGATAGGGCTGTGAATTACTCACAACATTAGCGAGGAATTGCTCTAAAAACGCACGACCGTTCCAATTGAGAATTACGACAGCTACGTCAGGCGTCATGGATCAGTATTGGCGGTAATACAAGTTGCTATTTCCTCCGTAGCGCTCAACGCCACCGTTTGTGTCATCAACATGTGAATCCGGTGTATCACGCTTGATAAGTGCGATCTGCCATTTGTAGTTTTGTAATTCACCGATCATATCCGAGTGCAACAAGCGGTAGGCATTATTTACCAAATCTGGGTTGTAGAAAATGAAACGCTTGTTGCTATACATTTTAATCTTGTCATAATACCAGATTTCGTACGGATACTCTGTTGGCGATGTCTCGCGTTGCATGACGTTATTTGGTGGGCCATATTGCAAATAAACCCGACCCCGGTCAGTTTCAAATCCATCTTGAAAGTTATTGGCATACAATGATTGAACGAGTAATACTTGTTTTTTATAGTTTGTCCAAGCTTCAGTGGTTTTTTCCGGAGCCGTTTGTACCCAGAATTGTTGGATGTACTTACGCTGATTTTCAGGATTCTTTTCTTTTAGCAATTTTAAAATGGTTCTGCTTTCCGCCTGACGCGAGATCGGTAGCAAGCTTCCCAAAAAGAAGGCTACAGAATCTTCCGTAATTGATCCTTGGAAAGCAGGGTCCAGGACAATCTGTGCAATGTCCATGTTCATTTCGATCTCATTGATGCGCTCAAAGTAGTAGCTGCCGGTCATTGTAAGCATTTTGTTCTCACGGTCTACTGCGTCTAACTCCAAACGGTAAGAGCCTGTAGGAAGTTTTGATAGGTCAACTGTGCGTAATACCGGAATAACCGGAGCTGTTTTCATTTTTACGAATCGTGTGTATCCATCCACTTCCTGGTTCGTTTGGGTGTTGATGATGCGTTGACGAAATCCGAAAATTGTATCAGGATATAGATTGGTATGGTATAATTCTACGTAATACGGCAATTTATTCAGTTCTTGACCATAAAAATTTGAAATACGTGGTAAGATCTCGTAGCCACTTTTAGCGAAAGGTGTTTGATTCGTTGATGGCGTGGCAACTTCAGCCACCATGATTGAGGAAAGTTGAATGTTCTCAGCCAAATTGGGGACATCAACTTCCAGTTTTCCGGTAAGTGCGGGTTGTTTGGAAACCAAGTCTTGCAATTCGATATATGCATTGTATTTGCCTGGTTTTAGAGCAATACGTTGAATATCAAAGAAGTCTTCGATCACAGAGTCGCGCATTAAGGGACTTGCCAACACATAACGATCTTGAACCACAGTATCGCCTTTAAGGTTAGTAATCGCAAAACCCATGGCAATTTTAGCTTGCATGCCACCTGGGACAGTATCGAAACGTAAGGTGTAAGCCACAAATTGATAATGCAATTCTAGAAAAGTTCCTGCATCCGGTGCGAAGAAATACTTCTGATCAATATATGCTTTAAGTTGTCCGCTTTGAGCCTTTCCGAAGTACGGAGTTAGCATCACAAGACCTATGATCACAAATTGAAAAATACGCATACGAGCTATTTGAGACTTTAAAGTTAGTGAAAAGCGGTAAACGAATAAGTCTGCTGCCTGCATGAATGTCGAATTTTAGAGTGAACGGTATTGATTATCAGGTAAGATGTAAAAAAAGCCGATTTTTTTTCCTGAAAAGTCTTGCAGAAATGAAAAAGTGCAGTACTTTTGCCGCGGAGAGTTGGCAGAGTGGTCGATTGCGGCGGTCTTGAAAACCGTTGTACCGAGAGGTACCGGGGGTTCGAATCCCTCACTCTCCGCTGAAAAAAGCCCGGTATAACCGGGCTTTTTTTATTTTACAACTTTTGTTGGCACATTCAGTCTGTTGATCACGACCATCTTAGTTTAAAATTCGCGTACTTCTTTAAGAATAAGTCTTTGATAAATAGCGATTTGCTTGTCTAATTTATTTTTTAGCTTTGGTAAAACGTACGCTATGAAAACATTTACCTTTTTAACCCTTACTTTTCTTTCTGTTTTTGCTTCATTTGGTCAAACTTGGGCAGATGGAGTTGGACAACTCTTCCAACAGAATTGTGTGAAATGCCATCGTCAAGGGGGAATAGCACCGTTTTCTCTGGAGACCTACAGCGATGTGGCTCCAATGGTCAGTATGATTCAAACTTCGATCAATTCTGGAGCAATGCCACCTTGGAGCCCGGATCCGGATTACAAGAGTTTTGCGCATCAACGTGTCATGGATCCTGCGGATATTTCAACGATTGATAACTGGATTAATAATGGAGCACCAGAAGGAAATCCAGCTTTAGCGCCAAGTATTGCTACGTTTTCTAGTGGAACGCAATTGGGAACACCAGACCTTAGTCTAACGATCCCTACTTTTACGATCAATAGCAATTCGGACGTTTACCAAAATTTTGTTTTGCCTAGCGGCTTGCCTCAAGCCATGTTCGCAAAGGCTGTTGAAATTATTCCCGGTAATGGAAACGTAGTGCACCATGTATTGGTTTTCCAAGATTCAACGAATAATCCAATCAGTCCTTCTTCTGCTGGTGGAACAGGGTCAAATGCTTCTAAATTGTTATATTCTTATGTCCCGGGTTCGCAGCCATACTTTACACCAAGCGGAACAGGTTTGAGACTCCCGGCAAATACGCGTATTATTTTACAGATACATTATGCGCCTGGTTCACTAGGACAAACGGATGCAACGACAGTTAATTTTAAAACGGTGGCAGGACCTCAGCGACAAATCTTTGTGTCACCAATTCTGAATCATCAGAACATGACGAACGGCCCTTTGTCAATACCAGCTGATCAGACAAGAACGTTTAACCAACAATATACCACACCGATCAATACGACATTGCTGTATGTTTTTCCTCATATGCATTTGATAGGCAGGTCAATCAAATCTTGGGCAAATTTACCTTTAACCAATGACACGGTGCGTTTTGTGAATATCCCGGAATGGGAGTTTCATTGGCAGGATAATTTCATTTTCCCCAATACCATACTTTTACCAACGGGATCTACAATCCGATCAGAAGCGTTTTATGACAATACTGCGAATAATCCTGAAAATCCGAACTCACCGCCACAAAACGTGACTGCCGGGGAAGGTACGAATGATGAGATGATGTTGGTTTTTTTCGCCTACATGTATGCGCAAGCCGGGGATCAGAATATCATTGTAGACGATCGGATAATCCCTAAAGGAGCCACTACGGTTTGTACAGGTGAAACTGTATTGCTTACGTCTATTGAAGGAGTAGGATACAGCTATCAATGGTTTTTAGACGGTAACCCAATAGCAGGTGGTACAAATTCAACGTATCTGGCAAGTGCAACTGGAAGTTACACAGTTCAGATCTCTCTAGGACCAAATACTTCAGTTTCCGCGCCGGTGGTGGTTACTGTGAACCCATTGCCAACTACCTCATTGATCCAACCAGGCACAACTCTGATCCCAACTGGAGGAACACTTCAATTGAATGCGCCTGTGAATGCAGCATTTACCTATCAGTGGTATCACAATGGAACACTGATTCCGGGAGCAACAAGCGATACCTACGATGCTTTTTATCCGGGAGAATACTATGTAACCGTGAATGATGGCTGCTATGGTTTTTCGGACACGATAACGCTGTCAGGAGTAAATGCATTGAATGAAGTGGCAGTTCCTCAATTCACCCTATATCCAAATCCAGTAAAAGAAACGTTAACGATCCTAAACTTGGAACAGGTGGATGCAAACTATGAGATCCGCTCCCTTTTAGGAGAAATGTGCGCTTCAGGTAAATTGGTTGATACGGTTTCGAAACTAGATGTGTCTAGATTGAGTCATGGATCTTATTACGTGATCGTCACAGATGGATCTGGGACTGTGTATAGAAAGCTCATTTCTGTGATTTAGATTCCATTACTGCTTTCATCTGTTCACTTTCCAACATCAAATGACTTTTTTGTTTAAAACGGATAAAAATATCCGAAATAAAAAGAGAAGTTCTAGTTTTGCTCCATGGGATTCTTTTCAAAAGCAGGTGAACACGCCATTCGTGCGGCAATTTTTTTAGCTGGGAATAGCGATGCGAGTAATCGTAGGGTTTTGCACGACATTGCCACGGCCATTGATTCTCCTGAAGCATATACAGCCAAGATCCTGCAGTCTTTGGTGAAATCAGGCGTTATACGTTCCATAAAAGGACCTTATGGAGGTTTTTACATGGATGATGAACAGCGTTCAACGGTTAGTTTGAAACGCGTCATAACAGCAATTGACGGAGATGATTTATTTACAAGTTGCGCCCTTGGATTGAAGGCGTGTTCAGGGGTTCATCCTTGCCCAGTTCATTCCGAAATGCTGAAAATTCGTGAAGCTTTGCAGCAAACCCTTCAACAGACTACAATGTCCAGTTTGCTGAATTCCGACCAAAATTTACATCTCAAATGTTAGCCATGTCAGACAAACACGATATTCAACACTTAGGAGATGTGGAAACACTCGTTCATCGGTTTTATGAAACGGTGCAAAAAGATGTGTTGCTTGGTCCGATCTTCAATGAGCGTTTAGATGGGAAATGGGACGAGCACTTAGCCAAGATGGTGCGTTTTTGGCAAACGATCCTCTTGCATGAACAAACGTATAAGGGAGCTCCATTTCCGCCTCATGCTACCATGCCAATCGGGGAGAGTCATTTTGATCGTTGGAAATCCTTGTTCGTAAAAACCGTAGACACTTATTTCGAAGGGTCGAATGCAGAAGAAGCAAAGAATCGTGCGCAACTCATGGCACATATCTTTCAAACAAAGATCGATTACCTCCAAAAGAACAATTTAGCCGAAACCTATGTCAATCCAGGAAATTAGTATCATAGGAGCACTTTTCACCTGGTTCGGGTGTTTGCTTGCGATTAGTGGCATGGAATCGTGGCTCAAGTTTAGAGCGGCGGGTGTGCAAAGGGAACAAGCACTCGCTATCGGTCGTCTCGTGTTTCAGGCCTTGAATAAAATGGAGTGGTTCTTCTTGATCGTCGTGTTGACGGTTCATTTTTTCATCAAGCTACCTGAATTTTTGCACCTGCTCTTTTTGGGACTATTGCTCATTCTGTTAACGCAAACATTTTTGTTATTGCCCAAATTAGATAAACGCGCTAAAGCACAGATCGCCGGTGAAGTGTTACCTCCCGCTAATTGGCATATCCTGTATGTATTACTTGAAGGATCTAAGATGATCCTGTTATTGATAACCGTTATTCTCTTATTAACACGTTAGATTATGGAAAATGAAAGAACCTTAGATCAGATCGAGCAGAAATATAAGCGCTTGGGTGAGAATCCGGAGACCTATTTGAAAGGATTGTTGCATTCTAAACCCATGAACTATTGGGACTATATTGAGGTGGATACGCTTTTATCCTTGCAAAAGCCACGCACTGATTTCAAAGATGAGCCGATCTTTATCATGTACCATCAGGTGACGGAATTGGTGCTGAAACTGATCATTCATGAATTGGAACAGATCGTAGAGCCTCAAACCATTTCGGAAGAAGAAATGATCATCCGTTTGCACCGCATTAATCGTTACACGAGTATGTTGATGACTACCTTCGATGTGATGCGTGAAGGGATGGACTACGATCAATACAACACTTTCCGCTTATCTCTAGCACCAGCTAGTGGTTTCCAAAGTGCGCAGTTTCGTAAAGTGGAATTCTATTGTACACGTTTGATCAATTTGGTGAATGAAGAAGGTCGTAAACGCTTACCGGAAAATCCTGGAATCAAGGATTTCTTTGCTCAATTGTATTGGAAAGATGCCGGCACGTGTCGTCATAGCGGGCACCAATCATTGACCTTGCGACAGTTCGAAGAGCGCTACATGAAAGAATTCATAGGTTTAGCCGTAGAAATGGAAGGGCGAACTTTAGAGGAACGAGTTCAGAAATTGCCTTCTGTCTCAGAGGATCTGAAACGTGAATTGCGTGAGTTTGATCGTTTGTTCAACATTGAATGGCCAATGGTGCATTTGAACACCGCAAGACATTATCTCGATAGCAAAGGCGAAAACAAGGAAGCAACCGGAGGATCTGAGTGGAAAAAGTACCTGCATCCGATGCATCAACAGCGCAAGTTTTTCCCTAAAATGTGGACAGATAACGAGATCCAACACTGGGGAGAGGAGCAATAGTCTTTTTAAATCTAAAGTCGGGCAGTTTGTCCGACTTTTTTTGTTCTTTTAAGGAAAGAACACGCAATGACTAAAATCATATATTGTTGGTTGTGGAGTGTGGTAATCGGCAGTTTGTTGATGCCTTTGTATTCCGAGCAGGAAGTGTCATTACCAATTTCCTTTTTCTGTGCTATTGTTTCGATGGCTTGGACCTTGCCTCTGATCATCATTGAATTAATAGTGTGGTGGCAGTACCATTTGAAATCGTTTGATACGGCCTGGCAGCAATATACCGTCTGGAAATATGCAGTAGCGATAACTACGGTTATTGGTGTCGTTTTTATATACGATCGTGATATGCTCGGAATAGTGTTGGTTTGTTATGCGATTCCGGGGCTGTTATTGCACTTTTTGTATCTGAAAAAGCGACTGC
>CAYLJB010000014.1:0-21245 GCA_964383785.1 uncultured Fluviicola sp. | reverse complement strand
TGTTATGCGATTCCGGGGCTGTTATTGCACTTTTTGTATCTGAAAAAGCGACTGCTTCAACAGGTTGAGAGCGGGAAACATGAAACTTTGATAGAGGAAGATTAACCAACTGATATAAACCTTTTTAGTTGCTGCTTGTTATTCAAGAAAAGCATGAGAAAGATGTTTGTTGTGGTGCTTGTAGCTGTTGGACTTTTTCTGGTGTTACAGGCATATATTCTTCCCCAATTGTCAGATACAGAGCAGTTAAAATACGAAGTTGTTAAAGAGTACGACGGTTTTGAAGTTCGTCGCTACGAAGCGGCCTTGTTTTCCAGTGTTTACCTTAAGAGTTCTTCATATGAGGAAACATCTAATCAGGGATTTCGAGTACTTGCAGGATACATTTTTGGTGGAAATGAAACAGGGGAAAAGATCGCGATGACTTCACCGGTTACAATGGAAATTGGGGATAGTGCAAAAATGTCTTTTATGGTACCAACAAATTATGCTGATACCAACCTACCCAAACCAAACAATGATCAAATATTTTTTGAGAAGAAATCGGGAAGTATCATGGCGGTAATCCGTTTCGGAGGGTGGGCAAACGATGAACGTATCAAGGAACACCAAGAGAAATTGATCCAGTTACTCAAATCTCAAAAATTAGAACATACCGGAAAGTTTGTTTTTTTCGGATACAATCCGCCTTACACTGTCGTAGGAAGACGCAATGAAGTGGCCGTTGAATTGACGAATTTTAAATAAACAAAAAAGGCAGGATTCGCATCCCGCCTTACAACTTGTTGTTTGCTCTTAAGCTTGTTTCAATAGCTTCTCGAGTTCATTTGCCGGGAAAACACCCGATTGTTTCCAAGCAATTTTTCCCTTTTTAAAGATCATTAAGGTTGGTACACTACGAATCCCAAATTTGGCAGCCGCTGCCGGATTTTTATCTACATCCACTTTGATGATATGCGCGTTTTCTCCCATGCGCTGCTTCAATTGATCCAAGATCGGAGCTTGCGTTTTACAAGGTCCGCACCAAGTTGCGAAAAAATCAACCAATACCGGCGTTTCTCCTTGAATGAGTTCGTTGAATGATTTACTTTTCATGTTTCTTGCGTGTTTCGATGGAACTTCCCAACAAACCGCCCATTAATCCAAAGATCCCCATAGTCTTGTATGGATTAGCAGTAATTGGACAGGCGCCTTCCGTACAGCCATATTCCAAATAATACCAATACCCAATTCCTATGCCCACAACCGCACCGAGAATGGTGAATAGTTGTCCTTTAAACCAATTGATCGTTTGTTGTTTAGTTGGCATGTTGCTTTAAATTATGTGACAAAGTTCGTTAATTTTTCAAGCGAAGTGCGTGACTAATGTTACGAAGCTGCATTGTTCAAGAAGTAGGGGATGGAAACATCGTTTTTGGGTTCAAAGCTTCCGCTGGCAGGTCCAACGGAAGCTTTTTTTGTTTATTTCGAAAGCAATACTTCTACTGCTTTTTTCAATTGCGCGTCTTCACCCAAGAGCATGGTTTTGTAATCGTTTTCCACTTTAACATCCGGTTCACACTGGTTGTTTTCGTAGTATTCGCCATCCATAGACATGACGCCAACTTGAGGAATTCCAAACACCAGCGTATTATCCATCAGGTTTTCCCACCACACGGCAGTTCCTGTTCCGGGTACAGGCATACCAATCAGTTTCCCGATTCCTAAAGTGCGGTATACAACAGGGAACATATGCGCGTCGGAGTAATTGCCTTCACCCATCAAAACAACAGATGGTTTTACCCATTTCGATCCAGGCTCAATACCGATCTTTTGTTCGCGCGGCACGAATTGAATGTATGTTTTTCCGGATAGGAATGTCGCTAAATCGTCGTGTAACCAACCACCACCATTGAAGCGGGTATCCACGATCAAAGCTTGTTTGTTCACGTATTTACCCATCACTTGATCGTAGAATTCGCGGAAACTTTCATCATCCATGCCTTTCACATGCATGTAGCCCAACTGACCGTTTGAATATTTTTCGGTTAAGGTCTGCATGCGCTTGATCCAGCGAGCATATAAGAGTTCGCTCATTTGCCACGGCGCGAATGGTTTGATAGTTTCTTCCCAGCGTTGATTGCTTTGCGGATCGAACAATGACAGCAGGGTGTTTTTACCTGCCTTACGATTCAATAACGGGAAATAATTTGTTCCTGCTGTAATTGCGGTACCATCGATTTTTTCAATGATAACTCCTGCTTTGATCTTTGATCCAGATCGTACCAATGGACCTTTTTCTATCACTTCTTTGATCTTCAAACCTTCTCCTGCGAATGCTTCATCAAAGAAGGCGCCCAATTGTGCGGTTTCATCTGCATTCTTGAAACGAGGTCGGTAAAAACAACCCGTATGTGATGCGTTCAATTCACCTAACAATTCCGACATCATTTCGGCGAAATCGCGGTTATTGTTGATGTGTGGTAAAAAGCGGGCATAGGCTTTTTTGTAACCGTCCCAATCTACACCGTGCATATCTGTTTTATAGAACTTTGCTTTTGCCTGACGCCACATGTGCTCAAACAAGTATGCGCGCTCCGCGTAACCGTCGATTGTCAATTCCGCCGAGAAAGAGATGTCTTTGCGCTCACCACTTTCCAAATTGATCTTCGCCAAACGACCGTCGATCACACAGAACAAGTTTTTTCCTTCTTTGTCCATACTAGCCGACCAAACACCACCGGCATTTAGGCGTGCCAATACTTTTGTTTCATCTTCTTTGAATTTACGCACATATAAATGCATGCCTTCATCGAATTGCGCGAAATAGTAAAGTTGTTCTCCTTTCGCATCCATAAATGCATCTCCCAAATTACCTGAGGTTGGAGTGAGTCGAACACGACGTTCGTATAAACCTTCTTTATCGACTTGCAGCGGTTTCGGACCGTCGGATTTTTCCTTTTCCTTTCCTTTGTTCTTGTCTGTTTTTGTGCTGGCTGGAGTAGCTTCTTTCTCTTTTTCCTTTTCTTTATCCAATTCCTCTTGGTACAGGTCGTATTCCACCTTTTTCATTTTGAAGACGTCATACGCTTGTTGGTTCAGAAATAGTCCGTAAACATCCGATTGTGCGCCATGACTAGCCACGTTTTTCATTCCATTGCGGTTTGAATACCACAACATCATTTTTCCGTCCATCTGGAATTTTGCACCTCCATTCGAGAAACCGTTTCTAGTTAATTCCAACATGGCTTCTTTTCCCGTCACATCGATCATGCCGATCTGTTCACGCCAATTTCCTTCTTGTAAGAAATTCACCAGTAGGTAGCGACTATCTGCTGACCAGTTGAAGCTTTGATCGCCATCAGAATAGGAATAATTGCGGTTTGCAGGAAGGATCTCACGGATTTGCTTACTTGCCAAGTTATAAATACTTATTCCGGTGCGATTCACTAAAAATGCAATCTCTTTACCATCCGGAGAAAACTGTGGTTGAAAAGCTTCATCATCATTGGCTACCAAGGTTTCTTCCTTGAGCAAGGTAGCAGCGTAAAAATACGATTCCTCCTTGCGAACGATCGCTGTTTGGTAAATTCTCCAGCGCTGACTGCGTTCAGAAGCATATAGGATGGATTTGCCATCCGGTGAAAAACTGATGTTTCTCTCTTCTTCAGGCGTGTTTGTGATTCGTTTTGTAGCTCCGCCTTCTACAGAGGCAACAAAGATTTCACCGCGGATCACGAATGCAACTTCTTTTCCGTTCGGAGATAGTGCCATTTCGCGTACGTCACTTGTGAAAACTTCAGTTTTAGCTTCTGCTGCACGATCGTCAGTATTAATTGTGATAGATACCTTTTCAGGAGTCTTATTGACTGTTTGTGTGTATATCTCTCCGTTGTAACTATAGCACAAGGTATTATTTTGTGAAACACTTAAAGAACGAACCGGATGCTTGCTGAAATTAGAGATCTGATTCATGGTTCCACCAGTTTTAAATTCCAAAGACCAAACGTTGAAGCTACCGCTGCGTTCACTCAAGAAGAAGAATGAGGATTCATCGTTGCTCCATTTTGGTGAGCGGTCCTCACCTTTGAAATCGGTCAGTTTGACGAAATTATTACCATTCGTTTCGTACATCCAGATATCGCGCGTTACTGAGGAAGTGTGATGTTTTCTCAAGGGATCCTCGTATCCTTTGCGGTCGTGAAACAATAATTTTGTTCCTGATTTGTTCCAGATCGCATCTTCAGCAGCTATGGTTAACGCTTGCTTTTCGCGACCTCCATCAATGGAAACGCTGTACAACTCACCCAATCCGCCATTCGGGAACTGGCTGTATTCAGCCTGATCCATACGCGATGCAGCGAAATATACCGTTTTTCCATCTCCAGAAAACGACTGTGGTATGTCATTACTCGAATGATAAGTCAATCGTTTCGCGTTTCCACCTTCAACCGGGATCAGATAAACATCGTAGTTTCCGTTGCGGTCAGAAGCGAAGGCGATGTATTTTCCATCCGGAGAAAAAACCGGCATGGCATCGTAATGTTCACTAACCGTTAATGCGCTTGCGTTTCCTCCAGATGCCGGGACTTTGTAAAGATCTCCCTTGTAAGTGAATACGATCGTTTTACCGTCCGGTGAGATCACGGGATAGCGCAACCAAAGTGGTGCGTTTTCATTTTCTTCAGCCGGAACTGGCCATTGTAGACTTAGCAGCATGGCTGCAATCATTGTCCAGGAAAATAGTTGTTTCATCGTTCAAATTTGGAACTTAAAAATAACAATTTTAAGTGGCATTGAATTGTCAGGTTTTGCTCAATTACTGGATGGCTATTGCTATTTTTGCTACATGAAAAAGCGACTCGTTTTTGCGTTTACCATGGGGCTTTTGGCTACATGTATCATTTCGTTCGTGTTGGTTGCTGTTAATTTGGGATTTGGTCCAAAATTTATGTTCGTTTGGATGCGTTCCTGGTTGATCGCATATGTAATCGTGATTCCTTTATTGTTGTTTGTAGCTCCACTTGTTCAGCGACTGATATCGAGATTGTTGAAGGAACAGTAAGACCATTCACCCCGAATTTTTGCCTTCTGAAAAATCGATTCAGTAATTTATCAACAAAAGGTCCCAAGTCCATTATACACCGAAACTTTGTCATTAATTTCGCGCAAAAATAAAGGACGCAGATCATGAGCAATTCCACACTTACAGCAACACAAGTTTCAAAACTTGCCGAAAACATCATTGGATCCGAGATCATCAAATTGGCCGGAGAAGTGAATGAAAAGATCAAGCAAGGTGAAAAAGTTTACAACTTAACAATCGGTGATTTTAATCCGAAGGTGTTTCCAATACCTGCTGAATTAAAACGTGGAATCCAAGCTGCGTATGATGAGGATCTGACGAATTATCCTGCTGCGGATGGTATGTTGGAGTTGCGCGAGGCAGTTTCGCAATTGTTGCGTGAGCGTTGCGCATTGAATTACGGACCGAATGAGATCGTTGTTACCGGAGGTGCACGTCCTGCAATCTATACCATTTTTAAAGCAATTGTTGATCCGGGAGACGCGGTGATCTTTCCTGTTCCATCATGGAATAACAACCACTATACCTATTTAAACGATGCTCGTCCGATCATCATTGAGACGCGTCCTGAGAATAAGTTCATGCCAACAGCCGATGAGATCGCGCCTTTCATTCAGGAAGCATCATTATTGGCTTTGTGTTCCCCATTGAATCCTACGGGTACGGTTTTCAAGAAATCGGATCTGGAGGATATCTGTAATTTGGTTTTAGCGGAGAACAAGCGTCGTGAGGCAACGGGAGCGAAGCCTTTGTATGTGATGTATGATCAGATCTACTGGCCTTTAACCTATGGTGCAATTGAGCATTACAATCCTGTGACCTTGAATCCGGAAATGCGCCCGTATACGCTATTCGTTGATGGGATTTCTAAATCTTTGGCTGCAACGGGTGTTCGTGTTGGATGGACAATGGGGCCGGCTTATTTGATGAACAAGATCAAATCCATTTTGACGCACGTAGGAGCTTGGGCACCAAAAGCCGAGCAAATGGCGGCAGCCGAATATTTGAACAATTTGCCACAATACGATGCGTTTTTGGAATCCATGAAAGGAGAGATCATCCAGCGTTTGGAAGGATTTTACCAAGGTTTTCAAGCATTGCGATCGGAAGGTCATAGTGTTGATGCCATTGCACCGGAAGCTGCGATCTATCTGACAGTACAATTTTCTTTACACGGAAAACGTACCGCCGACGGACAGGTTTTGGAAACAACAAAAGATATCACTAAGTACTTATTGGACGAAGCCAAAGTAGCGATCGTACCTTTCTATGCTTTTGGTTCTACAGAAGATTCCAGCTGGTACCGTTTGAGTGTTGGTACTTGTAAACAAGAAGATGTCGCAGGAGTAATCAGCAATTTGAGAACTGCATTACAGAAGTTGAGTTAATCAAAGATACCTGAAAGGAAAGGAGGACTAAGCAGTTCGCCTTTATTTGTTTCATATATAAGCGTTTTAACACTTGTACGGAAAATCGCAACTGCCTTTTTTTAAGGTGCATTTTTCAGTTTGATAGGAAATAGGATGAGCGGCATCTTTGTCAAGAATCTAAATAGATCAACTATGAAAAAGCTCTTACTATTTGTGTTATTGATTGGATCTGGAGTTAAGGCTCAGGATACCTTAACCAAGAATGCGCCGTCGATGGTGTTGGGAGGAATTGAGGTGCGTGGATTGCAATCGAATGAAGATGTGTTGCGTTCAGTAATCTACAATAGTTTGGTAAACTCCAAAAAATACGTGGTCAATGATCGGTATGATGTAGCAGAAAAGATCGGACCGGATAAATTGAAAGGATGTTTGGGTAAAGAATGCCTTGCCAGAGTAGGAAAGGAATTGAATGCAGATTACGCCATGAGTGCTAGCTACGAAGGTCTTGGAGATCGTATTTTGATCAGTATGAAGATCGTAGATGTGCGCACTGGTGAGATCGTACAAAATGAAATGGAGCAATTCGAGAATCAACCGCGCGAGATCAACCGAATGACTGATGTAATGATCTACCGCATGTTGAAGATCTCTTCAGAAAATCAAGCTTCTCGTACTTTGGTTTACAAGGAAGGGCCAACTGCTAGTTCCGGATTAGGAAAAATGAATAACAACGGACCTCGAATTGGAGTAGGGGTTACCACCGGTCAAAATGCAGCGTACTTTACGCGTTCAGAACTGGATGGAGGTCGTGGAACCATGCCGGTATTATTTAATCTGGGTTATCAATTAGAAAAGCAATATGCCGGAACAGAGAATTTCAGTGGTTTATTCGAATTCATCGGAAATCTTGCCGGAATGGAACAGGGAACAGTGATCCCATCACTTGCAGTTCTTCATGGAATTCGTTTTGGAAAGGGAGCTTGGGAGATTGCTCTAGGACCTTCGTTCTCTGCGAAACAATTGATGGCTGGGACAACAGAGTACGATGGTAAGTTTCGTTCTTACCACGACTTGTATCGAATGGGAGTTTCAAATCCAGATCAATATAATTACATCAATCGTCCGGATACACGTGGTGCTTATTATTTCTCTACAAACTTTGTGGTTGGATTTGGTAAGACATTCCGTACTGGAGCTTTGAATGTGCCGGTAAACTTATATGCTTCTATGAATAAATACGGAACCACATTTGGTCTGTCAGTTGGAATCAATGTGATGCGTTCAAGAAGTTATACAACTACAAATCGCTAACCACTCAAGTCGAAAATGTCCAACGGAACCTCTTCTCAGGAAGAGGTTTTTTTATGCGAACAACCTTTTTCAGGGACAGGATCATAACCATGACCACCCCAAGGATGACAGCGACTAATGCGTTTCAAGCCTAGCCAAAAACCCACAATCGGACCGCGTTTTTTCAACGCTTGGATCATGTATTCGGAACAGGTTGGGTCGTAACGACAAGCATCCGGGAATAGAGGACTCAAGATCCATTGATACAAACGCACCGGGATCATCAAAATGGCACTGAAGAATCGACCAATCCAAAACATAGCGCAAAAATACAATTAATCAACAGGTTCTTGTGTGACTTTTCTGACCAATCCCGTTTCATTGGCTGATAAAAAATCGTATCTTGACATCACTTATTTCCAAAAAAGACACCATGAAAACCCGAGTTTGTTTACTATTTGGCGCGTTGATCAGTATTGGAGCCTCTGCGCAAGTTGGTCATTGGGAACGCGAAATGGTGGCTGTGCTCGATGCAGAAAAAGAGCACGTGATCCTAGGACCTAGTGCAATTGAAGCTGCCAATTGGGATGAATTACAACATCCGCGTTTCTGGCAACAAGTGATGGTACTCTCTCCGGATTCTGTTCTGATCAATGTGGCCTCAACGCGACAAGTTGTTGGTAAAATGGCTTCAAGAGATTGGAATCGCAGGACCGAAGCTCAAAAAAGCATTTACAAAGACAGTGTGCGAAATTCATTGGGATTGTCGGGCACTGAACGCATCAATGTAACAACGGGGAAAAGTGATTTTTACCGTTTTGACCTCGTTTTCGAAAGTTTGCCAAAAGGTGTTGCAGCCTTTTCTGACTTGGGAGTGGATCCTTGGTATGCCCAGTCTATTTTGTTGATCGAAAGTCCGGGGCAAATCAAGAAGTCTTCTGTTGGAGCCTATGGACCTTTTCAGTTGATGCCAAGTGTTGCACGTGCAATGGGTTTGAAGGTGAACAAATATGTGGATGAACGAACTGATTTCTCTAAGTCTGCCGGAGCAGCTGCAAAGTTGATCAGTAAAACGTGTATTCCTTCAGCGCGTTCGATTGCTCAAAAAGCCGGTTTGACGGTGGATGAATCTGCGATCTGGTTCCGTTTATTGGTAATGCATGTTTATCATGCAGGTGCAGGGAATGTCTCGGCAGTTGTTCAGGCAATTGGTAAAGTTGCAACGGGAGAACAACTGATCCAACGCATGTGGAACACGACCGCGGCTTCTTTCGGAAACAGTTCCCAAAATTATTCCCAGTTAGCATTAGCGGCCCACCTGGAATTGGCAGACCGCTTAGCGCGTCAAGGAAAATGTATGTACGCCTGTACAGACGAAAGCAATTAAAATTCTAGGATCAATCCGATCGTTGGTGTTACGGTAGCCGATGTGTTTTCCAGAATCACCGGAATTCCATTCGAGCCATCGGTTTTTAACGGTTGACCATCTGTTGTCGCAAATCCCGTGTTGTCATCATTGCGCTTAAATGTGTAATAAGGTGTTCCTTGTTGTTTGGAACCGGTGACGTTTTGAATGTCAACGAAAAATACCATACTTGTTTTGCGGAAATTCCAAGTTTTGTCAATGCGCAAATCTAGCTGGTAAAAGCTCTGTAATCGTTCTTCATTCACGCGTGTATAATCCAAGGTTCCGGAGTAAGTGATCGGGAAGAAGAGTTGAGAGGCGGTCAAATCAAAAGGCGTGTACGGCGAACCGCCCGCATATCTGAATTTTAAGCCCAGTTGCCAGTTTTTACCGAATTTGTATCCCATGGTTCCGCTCAATAAGTGTTGACTGTCCCAAGCGGAAGGAAGTAATTTTCCGTCCGTTCCGGAGAATAAACTACGTACATAGGTATAGCTTACGAAGTAGAAGATCTTCTTCGTCAATTTCTGTTGCGCAAAGATTTCGAAACCGTAGGTCTCACCAATTCCGGTGCTCGATACTTCTTCATTTCCCACTGCTCCGAATTCTTGTCCTTGGTTCGCTAAAGAAATACCTGTATTCACTGAAATGGGATAGTCGCTATAGCGCTTGTAGAAACCTTCTAGCGTAAAGCGCAATGATTCATTGGGCAAGAATTGGGTACCCACAACAAAATGTTCTGAACGGATATATTTGGTGTCTTTGTTCACGAATTCCCCGGCATTATTCTGAAAGCCTAGTACCGTATAGGTTGGTAACTTGTAATAGATACCATAACTACCGCTGACTTCCCATTTTGAAGTCAAGGTGTATGCTGCGGATACACGTGGAGACAACGTGGCTAATGGATTGGTCCCATTGGTCGTCCAGGAATTCATGTCGCTACGTACACCTGCAGAGATCAACAAACGATTTTCAAGGAACTTGCGCGAAACTTGTCCAAATGCTCCCCAGCGGAAGAAGTCGATCGCCGTGTTGAAACGCACTTCTGTTCGTGGAATAACGATGTTCCCGGCAGTATCTTGAATTTCTTCTGAGATCAAGTTGTACAGGTCTGTATTGTATTTCACGTATTGTCCGGATACACCATAGGAATATTTCCATCCCTTGATATACTTGTTTACATCGATGCGTAATTTGTTTTCGATCTCTTGCGAATTGAGCCCGAAGTTGCGGAAGTTTTCATTGAAATATTGTGCGTCTTTAAAACGATCCAACTGGTTATCGAACATATTTCGGCTAAGCGCTACGGTTACGAAACCTTTGTTCACCAAACGCTTGTAGGAAACTCCAGTGGTATAAGTCCATTGTTCAATAAATGGCAAGGAACGACGGAAGAACTCATTTTCAGGGGACGACTCACGTGTTTCTCCAAAATTGAATTTGTCAATTGCGCCAATACCAATAAATGAAAGAGTTGTTTTTTCATCCAATTGATGCGTTACTTTCAATTGGTAATCCTGGTAACGTGGGCGAATCGGTAGGTCGATCAATTGAAACAGGAAATCGAGGTAAGAGATGCGCCCTGCAGCTAAGAAGTCTGTTTTCTTTCCAAGCGGACCTTCTAGTGTGAATGCAGACTCGGTAAAACTTGCACGTACATTTCCACTGAACTTCTGCTTGTTCCCTTGTCGTTGTTTGATCACAAAAGTTGATGCAAGCGCGTTGTCGTAGCGTGCGTCGAATGCGGATGAGGTTAACTTCACTTCTTCAATGAAGGAAACATTTACGATCCCTTGTGCCCCTCCAGATGAACCTTGAGTTTGAAAGTGATTCAAGACCGGAATTTCAATTCCATCCAAATAGTAAACATTTTCGTTGGGTGCACCTCCTCGAATAATGATGTCGTTCCGTGCAGCTCCACCTTGCGAACCTCCAACTCCGGGAAGGGTTTGCACTACCTTCGATACATCGTAGTTACCGCCGGGATTGCTTTTGATCTCTTCACTGGTCAATCGTTGAACAGAAAGGGGAGTGATCATGTCGGTTGCATCTGCCCGTTTTGCATTGGACGCCGTCACTTCTATTTCTTGAATGGTTTGTTCTTCTTCGGATAATTCGAAATTCACGATCTGCGCATTCCCGGAAGTGACAACGATATTGTATTTTGTTTGAGAAACAAAAGTTACTGCACTCGCCTGGATGTTGTAAGTACCTGTAGCAACTACTAGGGTGAAAGCCCCATCTTCATTACTCACCGCTACCGCACTACTTCCGATCACTTGAATTACCGCACCGATAATGGGTTCCTGTGTGTTTTTATCCTTTACAGATCCTTGGATGTTTCCTGTGGTTTGTCCAAAGAGATTACTGGATAGCAAGAATATTAAAATGTAAAACGCTGTTTGCTTCATGATATGTTATCGTAATAAATCGCGACAAAAATAATACGAAAACATATTAAAAATCAAATTTGATACAAATTCGTATAAAAAAATAGTATTTTCGTAGTACCTATTAGAACAAATGGAAAGTGTTTTAGTTCAGCTAATGAAACAATACGAGGCCTATCGTCAGGAGAATAATGTAGGGCTTCAGCCGGAATCATTAACGGGTTTCGTGCTCTACCTCAATCGTCAAATGGGGCAGACACCGACAAACAATATTGATTTTGGAATAGAAAGTTGGAAGAATTTTGACCGACAAACATTGGCCGAAATGGCTGCTTCGATGATTGGGAAGTTAAATCGATATGTGGATAATTATGCCAAACGTTCTTTACCTCAGACGATGGTTCCATCTATCGATGAATTTACGTATCTCATAGTTTTATTGGGGATGGACAGTATGACAAAGTCTGAGCTAATCATGCACAATGCCCATCAAATAACTTCGGGTACTGAAATCATCAAGCGCTTGGTTCGCAAAGGTTATCTTCACGAATTTGCAGATGAGAAAGACAAGCGATCGGTGCGTGTTTCTTTAACAGATCTAGGACGAACGGCTATTTATTCCACTTCAACCGTTACGAAGCAAATCTCCGAATTGGCCACCTTGAAGCTGAGTGATGATGAGCTGATGTTTTTAGTGAACATACTCAAGAAGCTAGATCTGTTTCACGATCAACTTTTTAGAACACATCGCCAAAGTGACGTGGGAGAGGTGTTGCAATCCTTGGTGAAAGAAGCTCAGATCAATCAGGGATAAACTGAATACTTAACGAATTCACGCAGTGACGGGTGTTCTTTTTGGTGAAGCGCTCCCCCTCAAAAACATGGCCTAAGTGTCCGTCGCAATGTGCACAAACGATCTCAATTCTTCGACCGTCGGCATCCGGCACGCGCTTCACATTTGCATCAATCTGATCATCAAAGGAGGGCCAACCGCAACCCGAATCGAATTTATCAGAAGAACGGTATAATGGTGCTTCGCATCGTTTACAAACGAAAGTTCCGGAAATGTAAGAACCGTCATCTTGCTTGGGTAGTTTATTGTATTCACCTGTAAACGGATATTCTGTTCCTTTATGAACAATGATGCGTGTCTCTTCGGTAGTAAGTTGATTCCAGTTTTCTTTTGACTTCATAATTTCGAAAATAAAAAAAGACGTTCTTTCTAGAACGCCTTCTTTTAACAATTTGGTCAAGAATTAGTTTAGAATACGATCTGATCTATCTTGTCCTGCATGATTCCGACATAATAGTCGCCAACCGATTTCAAAATGTTTTTTGAGCTGTCTTTTGCGGCCAAAGTGATAGTAGCACCATCACGATCTGCAGTTGCAGTAAAGTATTTCATGATCTCCAAAACTTTCATTTCTTCATCCAATTCCAGACTCTTCATATCCATTTGCTCGAATGCGATGAACATGCTAAATGTCTTTTCACCGAATCCTTTGGCGTATGACGGGAATTCCAATTTACCGCCTGTCTTAGCACCTGAAGCACTGAAAATATAGATTCCATCTTTACGTGCAGCAATGGCAGTGTTGTCCATCACATAAGCATCACCTTGCATTGGTGCTCCGGCAAGATTTTCCGTGATCATTTGCTTGATGCTGTCACCTTTTTTACCCAATCCTAAGAAGGCATTGAATTCGAAGATCATGCCCAAGTCGGTTTTTGGATTGCCTGTTGCTACCATTCCCATTTGTCCAGAGAAGATGCTTGAATAGGCATTTCCACCAAGAGCCATTAGCATGAACCCTGCTTCATCCGGCAATTGCTCAGTGATCTTACGGTTTGCATCCGGTGCGAAATCAGTTACGAATTTTTCAAATTTCTGCATGTCTATATTCGCGGCGATTCCCATCCATGGTTTTCCATTCCCCAATTTATTGACAAGAGCTTTTCCATTATTATCCTGGAAGAACAAACGGTCTTTCAGTTCTTCGGAGAACATGTTCTTAATTGAGACAACAGCCTTTCCATTTTCGAAAGCGACGGTGTTAGCAATAAAACCATCTGCAACCAAACCTTTCAATTCGTCCTGTTTTGCCTGAGGTAATTTGTTCAATGAAGTGTTCGCGGTACCATATAAGCGCTCAATGGAAAGTCCGGTAACGATGTCTCCAGGCATATCCAAGATTTCGGAAGTTTTGCCTTCACTCAAATCTCCGCCAGCGTCATTAAATGCCTTTTCGATGATCGCTTTTCCATCGTAAGGGGCTTTTTTACTTAGTAAAATGAATAACTGATCTTTTACTCCAAAGGTCACGTCGTTTTCCTGAAACCAGCTCATTTCGCCACTTTTTTCTAAGGCGTAACCCATCTCGCTGATTACTGATAATAGACTGTCTTTGTTGGTTACGTCCATCAGAAAGTAGATCGCCGCAGGAGTTCCGTCTGCTTCAAAAGGTGCTTCTGCAGCAAAGTAAACAGGAGCGTCGATCTGAAAGCCTTTTTTCCAAGTTTGCAATTGTGCTCCTAGAATGACATTCAGTTTAGGAATGTGTTTATAGTCGGCTTTATTTAAGATGTCCATAACAGATGCCTTGCCAAAAGCGACAATATTCGTGTTTTGTTGGATCAATGCGGAAGTTGAATCGTGCGCATTGTGTTTTTCATTGCCAGAGCAAGCTGTAGTCAGAAGTAATAAAAGACTGGCGAAAAGGCCTGCAAAGGCGGTTTTAGGGAAACGTTTCATAGGATAAAAATTGTTTCAACTTGTTGTTTCAAATGTAGACTTTCTTTTTAATTTCGGTCAAGCTGTTGACAAATTTTGTTCCAAACTTAATAGATTCATTTCGTGCACTTTATAGAGCCTTATTATTTATGGCGACACTTATATATCGCTTCGGAGGATCCGCTTTCGCCATTTTTTGAGCGAGAGTACAGCGAATTTGAGTTTACTGACCGGGTGTATAATTACTTGCTTCACCCGCAATGGGACAACATTGGTTCGAAAACACTTTTTACCAAGATCCTCTTTGTAGATTACGATGAAGGCTATGCCATTTTGGAATTTATTGGAGAATGGAATGATGCCATTGAAAATGATGTGATGACATTAAAGCGAGACATTATCGAACCGATCATGCATCATGGAATCAACAAGTTTATATTGATTGGTGAAAACGTACTAAATTTTCATTACTCAGATGATTGTTATTACGAAGAGTGGTTTGATGATGTAGAGGAGGGGTGGATCGCTCTGGTGAATTTTCACGATCATGTTATAGCTGAGTTTGAAAAGGCTCGGATCGATCATTACTTTGTGATGGGTGGCGATTTGGAAGATATTGAATGGCGCACCTATTCGCCGTCTCAGTTTTTTGAGCGGGTGGATGATTTGGTGATGCGTAGAATCGGATAATTAATCGAGAGAGGAATTCATCAATTTCCAAAGCGATTTGGCAATATTGCCATATTGCAAAGGTTTTGAAAATCAGTGAATTAAAATTTAAATCGATTTATTTCAATCCTCAATACACATAAACCTTCTTTGAGGTGAAATTATTCCCCACATTCACATGTAACACATATACCCCTTTAGGAATTCCTCCGTCCAACTTGATCATCTTTTGAGTTTCACCCACGCTAACTTTTCCCAATTTCTCAAATTGTACAGACTTACCATCTAAACCAATAATATTGATTGAAGTTTCACCCGAAGCTTTACTATCGATCGTTAAGCAAATAGACATTGTTGTCGGATCGTAAACGGATTGTATCCCCAGTTTAACTATGTTATTGCTTATACTCGCCGTTGAGCCGATCACGTGTTGTGAAGCGAAGATGGCATCTCCATTTCCTCCCATATTTCCATTTGTAAGGTTAGTGGCAAGATAGAAGGTTACATCGCCAACATTGGTGTTCGGTGCTGTCCATGCAAAGCTCCACGATGTTAATGAGTTTCCAGCAAAATCGTGGGTAATACGTTTGGTTGCGCCTAGATCTATGAATTGCGTATTGTTATCTTGAGTGGATACGGTTCCCGCTTGGGTGTTATCATTTGCTAATGGGACGATCTCAAAACCGTTCTTGGCATTATTTGTAGCCATGGAAATAGTCACTTCATAGTCCATTCCGGGCGTGTATTCGGTCACAGGTCCATTTTGATCAGAAATGACAACTGTGTTCATTGCTGAACCGTTTTGTACGGTGCCTTCATGACAATCTGTACAAACTCCGTCAATTGGAGCTCCAGTTTTTCCTCCAGGCGAACCGGTTGACCAACGGTGAACATTCTCATTTTTATTGATAGAAGCTTGGTTAGAAGAGTGAAAGGATGCCAACGTTAAAGTTCCGGCAATAGCACCAAAAGCTAGCAAGTGATTGTTCCAATTCATGGGATTAATTTACTTCAATGTACAAAAAAAAGCGCTTCAGACTGAAGCGCTTTTCAAGGTGTTGGGTTTCCTTAGTAAATATAAACCTTTTTAGAAGTAAAGTTGTTGTTTACGTTCAAATGCAAAATATACATTCCCTTAGGTAACTCATTATCCAATTTGATTGAACGGGTGTTCTCACCTGAATTTAATTTGCCCAATTGTTCAAATTGAACAGATTTTCCGTTTGCGTCAACGATATTAACTGCGGCATCCCCATTTTCTTTCGTGTCAATCGATAATTGGATCGATGCATTTTCAGCATTGTAAGCAGCGGTAATTCCAATTTGCTCAGAAGTTTCAGAAATTCCAGCCGTTGAACCAATAACGTGTTGTGACGTGTAAATGACATCACCATTGTCACTGTTATTAGCATTTGACTCGTTTGTTGCTAAGTAAAATGTTACGTTTCCAACATTCGTAGCAGGTGCTGTCCAAGCAAAAGACCAAGAAGTTAATGCTGCTCCTGCTGTTTTTTGAGTGATGCGAGTTTTACCGCCAGCCGAAACTGTTTTTGTGTTTATTGCATCAACTGCAGCAACTGTTCCAGCTTGTGTGTTTGATGGGGTAAGAGCAACTATTTCGAATCCATTCTTAGTACTGTTCGATGCCATCGTAATGTTTACAGCATATGTTTGACCCGGAGTGTAAGAAGTTACTTGTCCGTTAAGATCTGCGAAAGTAACTGTATTCATCGCAGCTCCATTTTGAACAGTTCCAGAATGACATTGCGTACAAGTTGCATCACCGGGAGCGCCTGTTTTCCCACCTGGGGATCCAGAAGTACTTTTATGGAAGTTTGTGAATTTTTTAATTTGTGCAGAATCGTTTTTATGGAAGCTGAAAAGTGCAACCGAACTTGCCAAGACTGCTACCAAAAAGTAGTTTTTCTTCATGATCTAGATTATTAATTGTTTAGTTTTCCTTGATTAATCCAACATTCGAAGTGTTGGATAAGACTGTCTGCCAGTGCAGGTCCTCCTTGAGGCATTAATTGAGGGACGCCTTTTAGTGAATTTAAAATTGCTGATGCGTTAGCCGAAACCGAACTGTGTGTTGTTAAATTAGGTGCGGTTCCGCCGGCACTGTGGCATCCGATACAATTATCATTTAACATGGGTTGAATCTTTGCAGCAAATGAGATCGTGTCTGGACAATTCAAATTCACATTTGTCAATGTTGTCTTGTCTTTATCGCAACTTGTTGTAAAAAAGAGTGCAGCAATTAGTCCCGTGAAAAGAATGATCGATTTCTTCATGTCAATTCTTATTAAGTAAGGTTTTAAAAGTCATCCAGGACAAAGCCGGGAAGAACAATATGGGAATAAAAAACGTATTGTAAAACGATTCCATTCCTTGGACGCTTTCATTCTTAAATGTTGGATCTGGCAATGTTAATTGATAAAAGACCAGCGCAATTGCTGCACCTGCCGCAAGAAAATTTGTTAGGAATGATGCCAAATTCTCTTTTTTAATCGCTTTACTGATTGCAAAATAGATCAATGCAGTGCCAAAGCAAAACATGATGTTGTAAATCAATAATTGAGTCAAGGTAGCACCTTCTGAAAAATCCATAGTTAAGATCTTAGCATATACTGTTGTATAAGCAGCGCCAACTCCTGTCCCAAAAAGAGCTGCCATTAATGTGATTGTAAACAGACGAACAAACATGATTTTACTTTTTAGCTACCGGTAGGCTGTATTTAATATTCATGACATCTGGAACAGCGTCACTTTTCTTACCAACTTTGTATTCAATACGATTCACTGAAAAGCTTCCGGAGAAAATAAGATCAGTTCCAGAAGCAGTAACTTTTGCAGGAATTTTTTTCTCTTTCGTAACTCCTTTCATAGTCAAGTTACCTGTGATCATGTAATCTGCACCAGATTTTTCGATTTTCGTAGAGGAGAACTTGATGTTTGGATACTTGGTTGCATCAAACCATTCGGCTGTTTGTGCTTTTTTGTTTTGCATGCCATTACCCGTTGAAATAGATGCAACGTCAATTGTCAAGTCAAATTTGGAAGCGCCTAGATTCTCGCTGTCCCATTTTACAGTTCCTTTGATCGTTTTAAATGAACCATTTGGGTCTTTACTTTTAAATTCAATTGAATGGTTGTCTTTGATCTTATAATCGGCTGATGGTGCAAAGTGCATGAATGCTGATCCAGTAAATAGAATCACAGCCAACGAAGGGAAAATTATCTTTTTCATAATACGTTTATTATTCTCTTTCAAATTTGCGTCCAATGCAAAAACCGAACCTGAATTGTCCTTTTTGCCATTGATCATAAGTATTGGTAATAAATTGAGTCTCTCCGAATCCTCTCGAGTTCGTCAAATACAAGGTGAAATTATGACCGAAAGTGATCCATTCAAATGCAATTCCTAAACTGTTTTGATAAAGATTATCACCTTCGGCAGTTTTAGTTTGACGGAAATCATCGTCAGCAAGGCAGTGATAATATTCAAGCATTACTCCAAAACGTGGAGTAATAGCCCATCTCAGAGCTCCACCCATCGCAAAAAGAGTGTTCACATCATCAGCAGTAACCAAATTGCGGTGAACCATTGTAGGCATTAAAGCAACACTAACTTTATCTGCAAACTTTCTTGCAACATTCAACTGAAGCGAATAGGCAAGTCGGTTACTTGTTTTCGGAAAGCTACTTACTAATGAAAGATCGTCAGATGCCTTCATGTAAGAATAACTGGTGGTACCTAAAACAGCCAAAGAAATTGGCATCCCTTTTCTGTCTTGGTGAAAAACGCGGTACTTTGCAAACCCATCAACCAATGAACGGTAAGGTTCACCTGTACCTTTACTACGTCCTAGTCCGACCATGAATTTATCAGTAACCCCATATTCAAAGGCAAGACGAATGTCTGCTGAATTGTCGAACCCAAACCACGATTGAACACCACCTTCGTCCCCGGCAATATCTCCAAATCTGTGTTCTACACGAAATTCTAATACGCCCTTTCGCAGCGTTTCAACGGAGTGACCGCTGATAATACGCGTAGAATGAAATGTAGCATCTACTTTATCCGGTACAGTTTCTTCAGTACTTGTTTCTACAAGTGTGTCGGTTTCTTCTTCCTGCGCACTTACAGGAAAATTAATTGCTACTATGAGGGGAATAAAAAACCCGATTTTTTTTAAGTTCATGTTTGCAGCTTCGTTTTGGTTCGAAATTTGTTCAGCAATTTACGATAATTCGGTTGGCGCAGTATTTGTGTTTCAAAAAAACACACGAAATTCGCCGAGAAAGTATGGGATTGGGATTTTGTCGTTACTTTGTAACACCTCAAATAACGGAAATTTTTGTGAGAAAATTGCTATGGTTATTGCTTTTTTTGTTCTCCAGCGGTGCTGCATCCGCAGGAAAGCTGACTATTGACTGGCGTTTCACCCATGTCAATCCGGGATTTGATCACCCTTGTAAATTGGTTGTTTACATTGATGGGAAGCGTATTTCAGAGTCAAAGGCTTACAAACAATCCCAAAAAGGAATACTAAACCTCGAAGTCAGTGAAGGCAAGCACACCTTGAAAATTATAGCACTGACCCAGTACAAAGGAAATTGGGAGGATCATACGGTGAAGAATAACTATTCCATGGATGCGATCGTTTCGACGAAACATACATTCGGGGCAGAACAACAATTGCACATAACTTGGGATCTCGCGAATAAGAAAACCTCTTTTTATTGGGGGAAACCAACGCCAAAACAGGAAAAAATCAAGCAAGTCACTTTGAAATTGGAGATAGCGTTTGAAGGGATCAACGACGGGCAAGATCATACTTGTCGCTTGGTGGTTTATTTGGATGGTCAGCAATACGCTGTTTCGCCCAGCTACAAAGAATCAAAAGGCTTGCAATTTTCTATAACCTTTCCGGAAGGTCAGCATCGGATTACTTTGCAAAACGAGGTTCAATTCAACGGGACCTGGCAGGAACAAACGTTGGAAAATAACTATACGCTAGACGCCAGGTACACGATCAATCAACAATTCACCAAATCGGAGAACCTCACTTTGTTGTTTCATTTAGATCTTAACCAAACGATTCCTACATGGCGCGATTGATCTTGCTGTGTATATTTCCCTTAATACATCTGGCCGGAGCAGCACAGAAAAAAGAATTGCAAATTTATTGGCAATTGGAACGCTTAGATCCTGCTTTTGCCCGCATGGCAAAGTTACAAGTGATCATTGACGACACGATCATTTCCGAATCGGGCACCTTCTCTATGAATGGTATTGGTTCTTGGGTTGATTCGTTAACAGTTGGAATACATCAACTTGAAATTCGGTTATTTGTGAGACAATCTCAAGGATGGGAATTACACAGTTCAGAAAACGATTACGCCATAGACGCCATTGAATTCAGGCAAATCGAAATAACGGACAATGCAGCCCTTAAATGGCATTTAAATGTTGTCGAGCAATCCAGTTATTGGGAATGGGTGCAGCCGAAAGTGATTGTTGCTCGCGACCTAATTCCCGTCTATATTCATACGCGGTTTTCGAGTATTCCGGAAGGTTACGATCATTTGAGCAGGATTCGCATTTATGGGAACGAACGTTTGCTTGTAACGGGTGATGTCATGCCTTTAAGTAAAGAGCGACAAGAACGATTTTTAGTGCCAGCGTCTTTGAATAATGTGCGTGTGGTTTTAGAAGTGAATTTTAGAGGTGAATGGGAAGAACATACGGTGTTCAATGGATACCAATTCGACTTGATCTGGAAAACCTCGAAACTGAAAAGAAGTCGGAAGTTGTATTGGAATGGCGATATCATGAGTGGTTATCTGCATTTCGAGGAAATTAAAAAGGGTTTGCCAAAATGACAAACCCTCTTGAATGAATTAAGAACGGATTATCCTACCCAAACTCCCATTGAATTGAACTTCTCAATGCGATCGTTTACTCGTTTTTTAGGGTCTTGAGGATCCAATTCCGACAAATACGATTTAATCTTCTCTTTTACCGTGAAGAACATTTCTTCCTGACTTCTATGAGCGCCTGAAAGTGGTTCGTTAATCACGTCATCCACCAATTTCAATCGTTTCATATCTGTACTGGTCAATTTCAATGCTTCAGCCGCTTTCTCTTTGAATTCCCAAGAACGCCACAAGATTGAAGAACATGATTCAGGTGAAATAACAGAATACCACGTGTTTTCCAACATTACAACTTTGTCCCCAACACCAATTCCCAAAGCACCACCTGAAGCTCCTTCACCAATAATGATACAAATTACCGGAACCTTCAACATGAACA
>CAYLJB010000013.1:3739-47535 GCA_964383785.1 uncultured Fluviicola sp. | reverse complement strand
TTAGGGCGCAGAGCCGGATGCCATCCAAAGCCTTTTAGCCATTTTTGTTCGTCTTCAATTTGATCCATCGGATAGAAAGTTCCTTCAGGTTCTTGTAAGAAGGTAATGCCTTTCACTTCACCACTATCCAAATAAACGATCATTTCTGCAGACAAAGCACGATTCATTCCACTGCGTTTAATTGTCACCAAAGAATCGGTGCGTTCTTCGCTTTCCGGAAAATAAATGGTCTGCGCATTACCGATCACCTTAGCCTTCACCAATTCGTTCTTCGTAAAGTAAGCCCACATTTCGCGTCCCGTCATTTGATTGTAATAGACTCCGGAATCCAATTCATTGGTGGCAAATGCATTCCAGCGCAAATGTGCTTTCTCGATCAAGGTGTCATTTTGAATATACACACGAATGCTGTCACCTCTCAATTCCGAATTCTGAGCCCAGAAATAAGGCTGTCCCCAAAGCTCCATCCACCCTTGAGCCTTGTCATACATCAAACTATCTGCACTTCCTTGTAAGTTATTCTGAAATAAGCGCACATCGCGGTGACCATTCAAGCGCAAAGTCTTATTTGCAGTATCCCGGTAATGGAACAAAGTGTCAGCACGCACATACAGCGTATCCTTCGATTTCATAAAGGTGATCAAGGGCTTGTCATAGACCTTGTCAAACTTCTTATTGTCATCCGAAAGCAAATAACCGCCTCGCAATTGCACCTTTTGAGTGGTATCGCGCAAAGTCACGTTTCCTTTACCGATCGCTATCTTGGTCTTTGGCGCATAGTACAAACTATCCCCGGTGATGAATCGCGGCGCTTGATCGATGCGGGCATTGCCTTGCAGAACGCCTTCCTCCGTTTTCACATCGTACCAACCTTTTTTACAGAAAAGCTTCGTTTTTTTCTGAGTAATGTCCGTAGGACCGTAAAAGAAAATGCGGTGCTTCAAATAGTTATATTGTAGCGTATCGGTGGTCATTTTTAAGTCCGGACCTTTATACACCACGTTTCCTTTGAAGAAACTCTCTTCTGTATTCGGATGGAAATAACCCACCTGACTGGTCAACACTTCTTGTGTAGTAATATTTTCGATCTTTCCTCCGTATCCCTCTGCTATTTATTGGTCTACTTTTTAAATTGTGTTTGCTTCCTTTGCTTTGTCTTTATTTGTTTGCCTTATATCCTTTGCCTTCTTTGCGTCGTATTCAAGGGTATCCGTGGTTACCTTGTACTCGCGATCGCGCACGCGAACATTTCCCCACAATTTTGCCATACGTGTTTTTCCATTGTAATACATGGAATCACAGAAGAGATTGAGCGTGTCCGCTTTGTTCAGATGCACTTTTCCATAAGCCCAAACTTCTTTGGTTTTGGGTTTGTAGTGCGCCGAATCACAGAACATGATATTTCCCTGATAGGTAAAGGTGATGTTTCCGGTAAGGCGTTCCAAACCTGTTTTTTCATCGTAGGAAAGTCGCTGTGCACCCGGTTGCAATTCAAGCCAATCATTTTGAGCATCCGCGTGATGAGCACACACAAAAATTGCGCTCACTACAAGCGCAATTCGTTGAATATATGTGTGCAATTTTTGCATTATTTCGTTGCCAACGTTTGCTTTCTGTCCGGACCTACCGAAACAGTAGTCACAGGCACTTCCAAATGTCGTTCCAAATATGTCACGTAATCTTTCAATGCTTGTGGCGCATCCGCAAAAGAAGTCAATTTTGTCAGATCCGTATTCCATCCCGGCACATCTTCATAGATCGGTTCGATCTCTACTCCGTCGATGTCGTATGGCAAGTAATCTACTTCTTCTCCGTTAATGCGGTACTTGGTGCAAGCACGGATAGTATCGAACTTGTCCAATACGTCGGCTTTCATCATTGCCAATTCCGTTACGCCATTGATCATGATCGCATACTTCATTGCTGGAAGATCGATCCAACCACAGCGACGTGGACGACCGGTAGTAGAACCAAACTCACGTCCTTCTTGACGGATCTGCTCCCCTACTTCGTCCAACAATTCGGTTGGGAAGGGCCCAGATCCAACGCGCGTACAGTAAGCTTTAAAGATCCCGATCACATCACCAATTTTAGATGGTGCAATTCCTAGTCCTGTACATGTTCCAGCTGTTACCGTATTCGAAGAAGTAACAAATGGGTAAGTACCGAAATCAATGTCCAACATGGTTCCCTGAGCACCTTCTGCCAAAATTTTCTTTCCGGCTTTCATGGCTTCGTTCAGGTATTGTTCGCTATCCACGGCCGTCAAATTGCGCAATACGTCGATGCCTTCCATCCAAGGACCTTCCAATTCTGCTAAATTGTATTCAAATCCTTCGTAGTGTTTCAACATATTTTCATGTTTCTCTACCAAAGCACGGTATTTGTCCATGAAATTAGGCAAGAAGATATCACCAACGCGCAATCCGTTACGACCTGTCTTGTCCATGTAAGTTGGTCCGATCCCTTTCAAGGTAGAACCAATTTTATTTTTTCCTTTAGCCGCCTCGGACGCCGCGTCCAACAAACGGTGTGAAGGCAAGATCAAATGCGCCTTTTTCGAAATAATTAAGCGATTCTTAATATCAATATTGAACGGAGCCAATTTCTCCAATTCTTTTTGGAATACTACTGGATCGATCACAACCCCATTTCCGATCAAATTGATCACATGGCCATGAAAGATTCCGGAAGGAATGGTATGCAACACGTGTTTCACACCTTCAAACTCTAAGGTATGTCCTGCGTTTGGTCCTCCCTGAAAGCGTGCAATGATATCGTATTGTGGTGTCAATACATCCACAATTTTACCTTTTCCCTCATCACCCCATTGCAGGCCTAATAGTACATCTACTTTCATGTCAATTATTTAGCGTTCGCTTGTGCTTCCTCGAGCGTTGCGTAACTTGTGAAAATTTCGTTTAATTTGGATAGTTGGAACAACTTAGCTACCGTGGGCTGCAAACCTACTAAAGTACAGTCACCCCCATTGTTGCGGCTTCTTGTAAGCATGCGCACAAAAAAGTTCAAGCCTGTAGAATTGCAATATTCCAATTCGGAAGCGTCGCAGATCCAATGCTTGGTTCCTTTGGCAGATGCAGCAGCTACTTCATCGAAGCAAGTGGACATCCCGTCATCTGACATGATACGGCCCTTGATCATAACAACTCCGTTTGCACCGGATGCATTTACGTGGTAGTTTGCACTCATACTCCTTATTCCTTTTCCGATTCGTTTTTCACGGCATAGAAATACAGCGAATGGTGCTGCACTTTCACCCCAAAAACTTCTTCGATTGTTGCTTTGATATTTTGGATGCGCGGATCACAGAACTCGATTACTTCACCGGTATCCGTTACGATCACGTGGTCGTGTTGCTTGGAACCGTGAGATTTTTCGAATTGCGCGATATTCTTCCCAAACTGGTGTTTACGCACCAAGTTGCACGCCAACAATAACTCGATGGTATTGTAAAGTGTTGCTCGGGAAACGCGGTAATTCTGGTTCTTCATTTTGATGTACAAGGACTCGATATCGAAATGCCCCTCGTAATTGTATATCTCCGCAAGTATCGCGAAACGTTCAGGCGTTTTTCGGTGCCCGTTCTGCTCCAGATATGCGGAAAAAATATTCCGAACCGTACTTTGCAAATCTTGTTGTTGCATCCGTCAAATTGAAAGGGCAAAAGTAGTGATTATTCGGGGATTCTGACAAACACTTTTCCACAAAGAATGAACAACTAAATCATTTTACTCGCGCACCTTTTCTTCTTGGCTCGTATCCCAACGCTCTACCCTTTTCACACCCTCCACTTGCTCAAATTTGCGCATCAAGGTATCCAAATGTTCCGTATCGTAAACCAGCACGCGAATACGGCCTTCAAACATCCCGTCATTTGCCTCAAAACTGATCGATTTCATGTTTACGTTCAACTCATTTGAAATTACTTCAGTGATCTTGTTAACAATCCCCACATCATCGATCCCGATCAATCGAATAGCTGCCACACGTTCTGTTAAACTATCGCCGGTCCAACGCGCTTTCACACAGCGATAAGCCATTTTCGACTGCAAATGCTCGGCGTTCGGACAGTTGATTCGGTGGATCTTGATTCCTTCTGAAATGGTTATGAACCCAAACACTTTATCTCCCGGAATTGGATGGCAACATTTCGCCATTTGATATTGAATGTTTTTGAAATCCTCCCCAATGATGATCGTATCCTCTTTTTTGTTGATCTTCGGGTAGATGTCCAATTCATGGCGAACTTTACCTTGCTGGGACTTGCGATCAACTTGCAACAATCCATTGACATTATCCAATTCGCGCATCTTGCCCAGATCGATCTTGCCTTTGGCAATGCGTATGTAGAGATCAGTAGCTGTCGGCATGCCATAAAAACGCTCCAACATGGTGATGTTCTCGGAAGCAAAACGGATATTGAATTGCTTGAATTTGCGTTCAAGGATCTCACGTCCATCCATAGCAATCTGCTTACGTTCCTCATTGAGCGCACTCTTGATGCGCTGACGAGCTTTGGCTGTACCTACCAAGCGCAACCATTCTTCGGTTGGTTTTTGTTTAGGGGAAGTGATGATCTCTAGCTGATCTCCATTGTGCAATTGATAACTCAACGGAACCAAACGGTTATTCACTTTCGCACCAATACATTTATCTCCAATGGCAGAGTGAATGTCGTAGGCAAAATCCAGGATCGTTGAACCAACCGGAAGCACACGCAAATCTCCTTTCGGTGTAAAAACGTAGATTTCATCATTGAACAAGTTCATTTTAAACTCGTCCACGAAATCCATTGCATTCACATCCGGATTCTCCAATAACTCGCGTATTTCAGCGATCCAGCGGTCAAACTTGGAATCGTCTTTTTGATTTTCCTTGTAGCGATAATGCGCCGCCAATCCTTTTTCGGCAACCTCATCCATGCGTTTGGTGCGAATCTGCACTTCTACCCATTTTCCTTGCGGCGACATCACCGTGGTATGCAACGATTCGTAGCCATTTGCACGTGGCGTAGAGATCCAATCGCGTAAACGATCCGGACTAGGCTGGTAAAAATCTGTTACGATAGAGTACACGCGCCAACAATCTGCTTTTTCCAGTTCAATAGGTGAATCCAGAATGATTCGGATGGCAAAAAGGTCGAAAACCTCTTCAAACGGCAAGTCTTTGGTTTGCATCTTGCGCCAGATCGAAGAGATCGATTTTGTACGCGCCTTAATATCGAAGTCAAATCCTTCTTTGGCCAAAGCCTCTCGGATCGGATGCACAAAACGGCGAATGAAGCGATTACGCACATCCTTCGTGCTTTTCAATTTCGATTGAATGTCGTTGTACACTTCTGTTTCGGTGTACATCATAGCCAAGTCCTCCAATTCCGTTTTAATGGAATACAATCCCAAACGGTGCGCAAGAGGTGCGTATAGAAACTTTGTTTCCGAAGCGATCTTCACTTGTTGTTCCGGCTTCATGGAACTAAGTGTTCGCATGTTGTGCAGACGGTCGGCCAATTTGATCAAGACCACGCGCAGATCATCCGAGATCGTCAGGATCATCTTACGGAAATTCTCTGCTTGCACGGATGTATTCTGATCAAAGGCATCCGGAATCTTGGTCAAACCATCGATTATTCGTCGGGCTTTAACACCAAACAGATCTTCCACATCCTGAAGCGTGATGTGCGTATCTTCAACGGTATCATGCAACAAAGCACAGGCAATAGAAGTAGCTCCCAAGCCCATTTCTTCAGCACAAATACGAGCAACAGCGATCGGATGATAAATGTACGGCTCGCCAGATTTACGGCGCATTTCTTTATGCGCTTCAACTGCTACGTCGAATGCTTTTCGGATATAGGTCGTGTCTTGTCGCGTACGATTTTTCGTAGCCCGCAACAACCCTTTGAATGCCAAAAGGATTTCTTTCCGTTCTTTTTCAAGATCAATTTTCTGCTCCATGTACAAGCGCTGTGATAGATGCACAATATTAAACAGGAATCACACCGGAAATGTGCTCTATAGCAGAAATAAGTTAACAGGTAAATGTCTAAAACAGTCTGAGCAGAAAAATCAAATCAATCGATCTCGTATTTCAAACGCACTGTAATGTTCGCCGTTTTGCGTTTTGCACTGGTATTGAAATTTCCTCCCCACGTGAATTCTTCAGTAGTGTATTCTCCGGAAATTTGAAAAACACCCATGTCAGCCTGTTTCAATCGACCCAATTGCCCGCCACTATTAACCGCGATCTGTTCCGCACGTTTCTTAGCATCCTGGGTAGCTTTCTCGATCATTTGTAACTTCAATTCAGCCAATTTGGTGTAATAGTATTCCGGCGGATAGGAATTCAACTCGATACCAGCATCGATCAACTCTGTGACTTCTCGAGATAATTGCTCCACCAATTCCACACTTTTTGATTGTACTTTCAGAGATTGACGCAAGACATAGCCATTGAAGACTGAATTGCGCAATACACCATTCTCATCGTAATCATTGTAATAATCCTTTTGAATATCTACCGCTTCGAACACCAACTCATCCGCTTTTACTCCTTTTGAGGTAAGGTAGGAACGAATTTTCTTCTGATCCGCATTCAGTGCTGCATAGGCATCCTTCAAATCCATCGCTTTTTTAGAAAATCCTGCCCGCCAAACGATGAGATCACTGGTAAAATTCTCTTCTCCAGCACCCGTCACACTGATTGATTCAGACTGGTGGTTTCGACTAGCATAGGCACCTGCCAATAGCCAAGCACCTATTATCACTGATATTGCAACAATGGCAACGTTGAGATAATTTTTCATGATCGCGATTGAATTCGTTTTATTAAAGTTAAACGAAATTTATCATGAAAACAGAAAAATTATCAGAAGTTACAACAGGCTGTTTTTGAATTCGAAAATGCCTGAATAAAAAAATCCCGATCTAGCTAAGACCGGGACTTTCTGTTGTTTAGTTTTTCTTAAAACGGTTTCGCAGGCAACACTTTTCCAGTTACCTCACCAAATCCGATTCGAACCCCATCCTTTTGCGAGAAACCGCGCATGATCACTGTATCTCCATCTTGGATGAATTTACGTTCAGATCCATCGTTCATTGGAAGTGGTTTTGTTCCTTTCCAAGCCAACTCCAACATGGAACCATAAGAATCTGGTGTTGGACCGGAGATCGTTCCTGAACCCATCAAGTCACCACAGCGGATATTACATCCATTCACAGTGTGGTGCGCCAATTGCTGCGCCATGTTCCAATACATGTATTTGAAATTGGATGTACAGATCTTTGTCTCACCGGCATTTTCCGGCTGAATGTACACCTCCAATTGAACATCATAAGACAATTGTCCGTCAAACTTCAAGTAAGGCAACACTTCAGGTTCTTGTGCAGGTGTATCCACACGGTATGGTTGTAACGCATCCAAGGTAACGATCCAAGGAGAAACACTAGACGCGAAGTTTTTCGCCAAGAATGGTCCAAGTGGAACGTATTCCCAGGTTTGAATATCACGTGCAGACCAGTCATTGAACAAGCATAAACCAAAAATAAAATCTTCCGCCTCACCTGTAGAAATTCGATCGCCCATTGGTTTTCCATCGAAAGTAATGAAGGCCATTTCCAACTCGAAGTCCAAGTTACGGCACGGCGCAAAAATCGGATTCTCCTCCGGATTTGGCTTGATCTGTCCCATTGGACGATAGATCGGCGTACCCGACACAACCACAGATGATGCACGACCGTGGTATCCTACAGGAATCCACAACCAGTTTGGCAACAAGGCATTTGCCGGGTCACGGAACATCATACCCACATTCGTAGCGTGTTCACGAGATGAATAAAAATCAGTGTAGTCACCAATTTCCACCGGCATACACATTGTCACTTGATCCACTCCGATCAACACTTGATCAACATGATGCGCATTCTTTTGCAGATCCTGCTGGTTAGCGTCCATTAATTTGGATATACGGTTGCGTAGATCACGAACAGCCTTTTTTCCACGACGCATCATAGCGTTCAATGAACACGTATCGAAGTCAGACAATTCGAAGGGCAAATTCTCCAAATATCCCAGAACAAACAGCGATTTCAGATCGATCACTTTATCACCGATACGCGAAGCCACACGTGGAGTAAGTTGTTCACTCTTCACCACACCAAATGGCAGGTTTTGAATTGGAAAATCAGAATTTGCGGGTACTTCTACCCACGATTTCAAATTTGGATTATTTGCAGGAATTGTTGACATAGTTCTATAATTACGCTGCAAAGTTACGAATTGTTGATATACAACTTTCAAAGGAGAGACGGGAAAGATCAATAAACTAACAAAAAGTTAGAATTTAAATACAACGTCTAATGATTAACAAGGTCTTTCACAAAAAAGGGGCGCGATCACTCGTGCCCCTTTTCTATAAACTATCTAAGTTCTATTACCACTGAAACAACGGTCGGTTTGACATCAAAGCATTCACTTCTTTGCGAACTGCTTCAACTGTAGCTTCATCATTGATGTTCGTTAATACGCGGTCAATCAAAGCAACGATCTGTGGAATTTCATTTTCTTTTACCCCGCGAGATGTCAAGGCCGGCGTTCCAACACGGATACCTGAAGTAACAAATGGAGATTCAGTATCAAACGGAACCATGTTCTTGTTCACTGTAATATCCGCTTTCACCAATCCATTCTCCGCATCTTTACCAGTCACGCCTTTTGAGCGCAAGTCGATCAACATACTGTGATTATCTGTTCCTCCGGAAACGATGGCATAACCCAATTTCACGAATTCTTCAGCCATAACGGCCGCGTTCTTTTTCACCTGGGCCATGTATTGCTTGTAGTTGTCTGTCAATGCTTCACCAAAAGCAACAGCTTTTGCAGCAATCACATGTTCTAGTGGCCCACCTTGAATTCCCGGGAACACCGCTGCATCCAACAAGGCACCCATAGACTTCAAGTTTCCGTTTTGCCAACGCAAACCAAATGGATTTTCGAAATTATGACGCATCATGATCACCCCTCCGCGTGGTCCACGCAAAGTTTTGTGTGTAGTTGTAGTAACAATATGACAATGCTCTAATGGATCACTCAACAATCCGGCAGCGATCATTCCTGCAGGATGTGAAATATCTGCCAAAACCAGAGCACCGATTTCGTCTGCCACTTTACGGATACGTGCGTAATCCCAATCACGAGAATAAGCTGAAGCACCACAAATGATCATTTTTGGTTGTTCACGACGTGCTACTTCTTCCAACATGTCGTAATCCACATATCCCGTTTCTTTCTTCACACCATAGAAATACGGTTTGTACAATCTACCTGAGAAGTTCACAGGAGAACCGTGTGTTAAGTGACCACCATGGCTCAAATCAAAACCCAGAATTTTATCACCTGGTTGTAAACAAGCTAAAAATACCGCTGCATTTGCTTGAGCACCCGAATGCGGTTGTACGTTTGCCCACGTAGCACCAAACAATTTACACAAACGATCGATTGCCAATTGCTCTACCTTATCCACTACTTCACATCCTCCGTAGTAGCGTTTTCCAGGTAAACCTTCTGCATATTTGTTGGTCAAAACAGAACCCATTGCTTCCATCACCTCATTCGAAACGAAGTTTTCCGAGGCAATTAGCTCAATTCCATGTTCCTGACGCTGTCTTTCGGCAGTAATCAAATCAAATACTTCTTGATCGCGTTTCATTGTAATTTTGTTTGTGTTTATGTCCTTAGGGACGATTATCTATTTACTGTAGTTAATAGCCATAATTTTTCGCAAACCATCCTCCAGAGAAGTCATTGGTTTGTAGTTCGTCATTTCCAACAATTTATCAGAACTTCCAACTCGTCGCTCAACTTCATAGTCGTAGCGTTTTCTTGGAGCCTCAATATATTGAATCGTTGAATTTGAACCAGTGATTTCCTTAATCTTATTTGCAAGATCCTCGATACACCATTCTGCTTCGTTCGCGATGTTCACTATATGACAACCTTTCGCATCCATCAAACGGACACAAGCTTCAACGGTATCGTCAATATATGTGAAATCACGTGTTTGTTGACCTGATCCAAAAACGGTTAGCTGTTCGTTTGCCATCGCCTGCTCGAAGAAACGTGGCACAACCATACGATTATCTTGATTGTAACCATACACATTGAAAAATCGCAACGAGATCACATTGATCCCTTTTTCTTCGTGATGGGATGCCAGATAGATCTCGTTGTAACGTTTAGCCATAGCATAGGAAGTTCGAGGGTCTACCAACACTTCTTCAGTCAATACATTTTCGAAAGCAGAATGTCCGTAAATTCCACTAGTTGATGCATACATGATCTTTTTCACATTGTTTGCTAAAGCGGCCAGCGCTACATTTCGCGTTCCGATCACTTCTACATCCATCGTTTCAACAGGGTTGTCTGCCACGATATCCACACCCAATACTGCCGCAAAGTGAAAAATCACGTCGCAACCTGCTGTTAGTTCATTTACCAAAGCAGCATCCCGCACATCTCCTTGAACAAAGCGAATTCGTTCAAAAATTTCACGCTCAATTTTGTTGCCGCGTAGTAGATTATCGAGTACCGTCACATCGTGACCTTCATGAACCAATCTTCTGGTAAGATTACTTCCAATAAAGCCGGCACCACCTGTGATTAATATGCGCATGGTATGTGTTTACGGCACAAAAATAAAGGAATTTACTCAGCCCTTGTAGGAATTAATAAGAAAAGTGTTGACAACCTGAATTATACCCGTTTTATCGCGTGTAAACGATGGGACAATTGCTGATCAATTCGACGCACGATCCCCTCTTCTGTCAGCGTATCGATTCGGACGAAACCACTCGCATGAATGATCTGATTCTGATCCAGCACGATACCTACATGATGTATTCTCCCGGCATCATTGATGAAAAAAGCCAAGTCACCGGGCAATTTCTCATCGAATAGAATATCTCTTCCCAGTTCTATTTGTTGATAAGCGTCTCTTGGAAGATTGTGGTCAAAAATTCGATAAACAACCTGCGTAAATCCTGAACAATCAATTCCCCACAATGTCTTCCCTCCCCACAAGTAAGGCGTATTCAGATAATTCAATGCCAAATCTGTCAAGGCATGCGGAAAGGGCTCTTCGCCATCCAACCATTCATAGGTGTTCGGACCAATGTTAAAATGAGGTGTCAACTCAACTGAAACGAATGATCCTCGTCCTATCCGTTGCTCTCCAAAAGGACCTTTAACTGATCTTTGCGCCGCATGTTCGGTAGTAATTCCGTCTAGCCAACGATATACTTCTTTTTCGGTCAGTGGTAACAGTAATTTTTCGTCTGTCCAACCTTCATAACCATCCATCATTGAACGTACCTTGCGCCATTGATAACTTTGCTCCAAAATCTCAACAGGCTCACCAAAAAGCAATTGAGAGATCATTTCCGCGCGATCGCTCGCTTCAGAACGCAAAGGTGCAACGGCCACATGACAGTAAGCAAACATGATTACTTTTTAGGGAAGTTAGACATTTTCGTCAAATTGATGGCTTGCTGCATGTGACGTTCGTTGTGATATGCCACAAACAACAATGCGTCTCCTAAACGCAAGCGAATGATCTTTGAGATAGAGATCGGAACTTTTACCTTTCGGATGTTCACAGCGATCGCTTTCTCCAGAACATGTAACAATTCATGTTGACCAGCAAGTAATTGCTCCACCTCTGATCCATTTAACAGGGATGTCGTAAGGATGGGATTGTAATTCTTTGGAGCATTGAACTTTCGCTTTACGTTTTGCTGTTTTCCCAATTTCATTGATTGCCAGGCTGAGCGCCCCAATGGAGAGGAATTGAAGATCTCTTTTGGGATTGTGAATCGCGTCTTTGCCATTTTATCGAAAAACGCCGGGTGGTAATAGGCTGCATAACCATTCAGATGTGCGAAGATTTCAGCAATGCTCCAAACGTCTTTTGAAGGTTTCCAATTCAATTGTGCAGCAGACAATGAACCGAACTTCCCTTTCAATAACTGAATATTGCGCTCTGTTATCGTTGCCACTTCATTAAATAACCATTGAGTTGTCATGCGCTTCTGAATAGGTTTACAAAGATAAGTCATGTACATCATAAACAAAACTTATTCAGCAAAAAGCAACCATTTTAAACATTTCACTATCTTTCGAATATGAAGTCACTGGTACGCTTTTTTTGTTGCTTTTTGATCGGGCTGCACACCTTTGGGCAAGCGAACGATCATAAACACCCAACAATGGGCGGACTCATTGAGAACAAAGGACAATGGGACAGCCCTGTGTTATTTCACTCAAAGACACAATCGCAATCAGTTTGGATACAGCAACATGGGTTCATTTATGACCTGCGTGATTACAGTTCTCTAAAACAAGCGCATTTAAGCACAAACCCAGCGACGGCAGAATTAACCTATAACTCGACGGTTGTCGCGATGCATTTCGTGGGTTCATCTGCTACCACAAGTTTTGAAAAGGAAAAAGCAAGCACGCATTATTACAATTATTTTTTAGGCAACAACCAAGCAAAATGGGCCAAAGACGTGCATGCTTTCGAACATGTTACACTTAAAGCACTTTACGACGGGATCGATCTGAAGGTAATGGATGATGGACACACTTTCAAGACCGAGTGGTGGTGTGCTCCGGGTAGCGATCCAAAGAACATTCAAATTGATTGGAAAGGTGCTAAACAAACCCGAATAGATGAAAACGGAAATTTGGTGATCCTGACTCCCCTAGGAACGATCACCGAAGGAAAACCAATCGCCTATGCCTTATTGAACGGAAAGAAAATTCCGGTTAACTGTTCCTACCAACTGATCGATGATCGCGTTTCATTCCTACTGGGAAAATATCCTGCCGCAGCGACATTGGTAATTGATCCGACCCTGGTATTTGCAACATATTGCGGATCGATTACAGATAACTTTGGAATGACTGCTACTTATGGCTATGATGGTTCTGCGTTTTCGGCGGGAACTGTTTATGGGAATGCGTATCCTACACCGGATAATTTAGCCTATGACGTGACCTCTAATTTCACAGTTGTGAATGTCGTCGGTTCTGTAACCACAGATGCATTCATTTCACGCTATTCCTCGGATGGGTCTACCATGCTATGGACAACATTTTTGGGTGGCGGCGATAATACTCAGGGAACAGAGACCGCACATAGTTTGGTCTGCGACAAACAAAACAACATCTACATCTATGGAGTTACCTCCAGTTTGGATTTCCCGATTGTAAACGGTTACCAACCAAATCATGCCGGTGGGTCCGCACTTTCCATACAATTCAACGGCTCGAACTTCGGAACAACCGGAACAGACATTTTCGTTGCTAAATTCAGTGCAAACGGTCACAACCTTCTCGGATCCACGTATTTGGGCGGATCAGCGAATGATGGTGTGAACTACAAGGTAACCTCAGGAAATTACAGTTCAGTTGCCGCATACGATTCGCTTTCGTTCAACTATGGCGATCAATTCCGTGGAGAGATCATGGTGGATTCATTGGGTAACTGCCTCGTAGCATCATGCACCCGATCTGCGAATTTCCCGGTTGTGAACCCATTTCAGGGCACATTGGGTGGACAACAGGATGGTGTGATCTTCAAGCTATCAAACGATCTAAGCACACTTCAATGGTCTTCTTACTTTGGAGGATCCAATAACGATGCTTGTTATTCGGTGAAGATCGACTCTTCCTATAATGTTGTCTTTGCTGGTGGAACTTCCAGCAACAACCTTCCCGGCACAGCAGGCGCATTTCACCCGAATTATCAGGGAGGTAAAGCCGATGGTTTCGTTGGGAAATTGACTCCAAATGGACAAACATTGGTCAGAACTTCTTACATAGGCACCACCAATTACGACCAATCATTTTTCGTGGAGATCGATCGTTTGGATAACATTTTTGTACTAGGACAATCTCTGGGTGGCCTTTATCCAATCGTAAACGCAACCGGCAATGTGTTCAGCGGACAATACATTTCCAAATTCACGCCGGATTTGACCACCATGCTGAATTCAACCACATTTGGAAACAGCAATAGCAACATCAACATTTCGCCCGCTGCATTCTTGGTAGATATCTGCGGAAACATGTACGTTTCCGGTTGGGGAGCAAACATTTTACAATCCACACCATTAAGCGGAATGCCAATTTCCTCCAATGCCTTCCAAAGTACTCCAGCGAATGGATTCGATTTTTATTTAGCCGTATTCGACAGAGACTTTGATGGACTACTGTATGGGAGTTATTTGGGAGGAAATCAAGCGCAAGAGCATGTGGATGGAGGAACATCACGATTTGATAAAAATGGTGTTGTTTACCAAAGTGTTTGCGGTGGCTGTGGCGGGCATAGTGATTTTCCAACAACAGCCGGAGCATGGTCGAATCAGAACTTAAGTACAAACTGCAACAACCTAGTATTCAAATTCGACTTTGACCTTCTTCCTACTGCCGAGTTTACAACAACTGACCTTATCGGATGTGCTGATTTCGAAGTGAATTTTACAAACACCAGTCCACCGTCTGATAGTTACTTATGGGATTTTGGAAATGGGGATACCACTTCAGTGATCTACAATCCTACAGTAACTTATACTACACCGGGTAATTATTTGGTTCAGCTAATAGTAACGGATAGCATTTGTTTGCTTACAGATACCGCTCAAATCAATATTACCGTTCTTCCGGATTTATCACTTTCTACATCGAACGACACAATTTTATGTAGCCCGATGAGTATGACCTTCGCGGCAAATTCGAATGGTACGTCTAATCAATTCGTTTGGTCGTCCAACAGTTCTTTCTCAAACACATTGAACAGCTCTATTGCAGATTCAACACTCACTATCACTCCGACAGAAACCACCACATATTATGTACAAATCGGGAATGCAGCATGTTCCATGATCGATAGTGTGACCGTATATTTTGTAGGAGGAAGTTTATCAATCACCGGCATCGATTCTATTTGCATCAATAATCCAACGACACTAACAGCAAATATCAATATTCCGGGTGTCACATTTGATTATGTTTGGTCGCCTGCTTCGGTAATAACAACTACTGGTCAAGACAATGTGGTCAACGCAAACCCACCTTCGAGTCAATGGATTTATTGCGATGCGAATGGTTCGAACGGTTGTTTTGATAGAGACTCTATTTATGTGACAGTGGGAAACTTAGGTTCAGCCGTTACAGCAACCGCAGACCCAACAGTTGTTCTTCCGGGTGAAACGTCACTATTGGCAGCTTCGCCTTCCGGCTTCAATTATTCTTGGACACCAACTCAGGGATTGACCAGTCCAACCAGTCAACAAACTTTGGCCACTGTTTCGGAAACAACCGATTACACGGTCACTGTAACGGATGGTATTTGTACAGAAAGTGCAACCGTTCAGGTTAAGGTTATGGCTGTGGTATGCGATCGCACATTCGTTTACGTTCCGAATGCATTCTCACCAAATGGAGATGGAAAAAATGATCAGTTAAAAGTACGCAGTGCCATTGCAACAGAGATTGAGTTCAAGGTATTCGATCGCTGGGGAGAATTGGTCTTTGAAACAACCGATATCAATACCGGCTGGGATGGCACATTCCGTGGTCGAAAATTGGATCCGGATGTTTACGATTATTACTTGCGAGCAGTATGTGTTGGTGGCACGGAAGAAATCATCAAAGGAAATATTACTTTACTTAAATAGCAGTCATGTCTAAAAAGGTTATCACAAAAAAAAGCGAACAATTTCTAGAAAAATACCTGAATAATGCATCACCTACAGGGTTTGAATCGGGTGGGCAAAAAATGTGGATGGATTACATCAAACCTTATGTAGATGAATTTAAAACCGACACGTATGGTACAGCCGTAGCTATTATCAATCCAAAAGCCAGCTACAAAGTAGTGATCGAAGCACATGCAGATGAAATTTCGTGGTTTGTACATTATATCACTAGTGATGGATTCGTTTATGTGCGCAGAAATGGAGGATCAGATCACATGATAGCTCCATCAAAACGCGTTAACATTCATACCAAAAAGGGCATTGTGAAAGCTGTTTTCGGCTGGCCTGCCATACATACTCGCGCCGAAAAAGAAGAAACCCCTTCCATGAAAAATATTTGCCTGGACTTAGGTTGTTCATCCAAGGACGAAGTTGAAAAATTAGGCGTACACGTGGGATGCGTGATCACGTATGAAGACACTTTTATGGTATTAAACGATACACGTTATGTAGGTCGGGCTTTAGACAATCGCATTGGAGGATTTATGATTGCGGAAGTGGCTCGTTTACTTCATGAAAACAACATAAAATTGCCATTTGGACTTTACATTGTAAATGCTGTTCAAGAAGAGGTTGGATTACGCGGTGCAGAAATGATCGCTAGAAACATTCAACCGGACGTTGCTATCGTAACCGATGTTTGTCACGATACACAAACACCTTTGATTAACAAGATCGAACAAGGGGATCTATCCGGTGGAAAAGGTCCTGTACTGACCTATGGTCCGGCTGTACAAAACAATTTGTTGCAACTTTTGATCGACACAGCTGAAAAGAAGAAGATCCCTTTCCAACGTGCAGCCGCTTCTCGCGCCACAGGAACTGATACTGATGCATTTGCCTATTCCAATTCAGGAGTAGCATCAGCACTGATCTCCCTTCCGCTGCGCTACATGCACACAACGGTTGAAATGTGTCATAAAACAGATGTGGAAAACACCATTTCACTTATGTTTAATACCTTGCAACAAATCAAGGCAAATCATTCCTTTTCGTATTTCAGCAAATAACTGAGATTGCAAGAATGAACTGAATTTGAGTATTTTCAAGTTAGGATAAGCGTCGAAAAGACGCTTTATTTGTTTAGACAAAACTCAACTTATGAAAAAACATGTACTCTTTTTAGGTTTGTTGGCTGCAGGAACTGCATTTGGCCAGACATTCTCGGATAACTTTGACAGTTATACAGCAGGTCAGTACTTGTGTCCGCAAAGTGGTGGCGCTTGGACTACATGGAGCAATGCTCCGGGAACTGCTGAAGACGTAATGGTCTCAAGTGCAGACGCATCTTCTCCCAGTAATTCCCTTTATTTCTCCACAACTGCTCAAAATGGTGGACCAACTGATTTGGTTAAGAACTTCGGGGTATTGAACACTGGTCAATTCTCAATGAGCTTTAACATTAAAGTTGAAAACGGAAAAGCAGGATATTTTAACCTTCAGAAAAACGCAACTATCGGACAAGTTTGGGCGATGGATTGCTTTTTTGCTGACAACGGAGCCTTGTATCTCAACAATCAAAGCGGTTTGAATTTCCAAAGCACTTATCCTCAGGGACAATGGTTCAATTTCAGACTAGATATTGATTTTAATGCAAACGTATGGGAAGTTTTCATCAATAACGTTTCTGCAGGATCTTTCGCTAATACTGAAAACCAGATCGCTTCGATTGATATTTACCCGACTGATCAAAATTCACCGTATAGCTGTGGTTACTACATTGATGATTTCCAATATACGATCACTCCTTATACACTTCCGGCATTGAATGGTGCGGCAAATGTACTTACGTATAGTGAAGGAAACTTAACTGGAACAGCTGTTACACCGAAAGTAACTGTTCGCAACTTGGGTACTACTCCAATTACTTCAGTTGGTGTAAGCGTAACATATAACGGAAATACTATTTCAAACACCTTTACAGGTTTAAACTTGGCTTCTTTGGCTTCTACAACGGTAACGATGCCAAATACATTGACATTGGCAGCAGGAACTCTTCCTATGACGGCATCAATCACATCCGTAAACGGCACAAGTCCTGATAACGATGCGGCTGACGACAATGTAACGATAAATGTTACGCCGATAACACCTGCAGCAGGAAGAATGGTAGTCGGTGAAGAAGGGACTGGAACTTGGTGTGGATGGTGTCCACGCGGAGCTGTATTCATGGGTCGCATGGAAACCAAATACCCAGATCATTGGGCAGGAATCGCAGTTCACAATGGTGACCCAATGGTCGTGACAGATTACGATGCCGCAATCGGACAATTGATCTCTGGTTATCCTTCGGCTTTAGTTGATCGTGGAACTGAATTGGACCCTTCACAAATGGAGGCTGAATTCCTAAACAGAGTTGTCACAACTCCAACTGCTTTCATTACAAATGGTGCTACTTGGGATGCAGGCACACGTACTTTGAACGTTTCGGTTTCGGCTCAATTCCAAACTGGAGCTGACAACAACTACAAACTAGCAGTGGTATTGACAGAGGACGGTGTAACTGGAACTACCACCGCATACAATCAAGCAAATTACTATTCGAACAATGCTGCTGGACCAATGGGTGGATTTGAATCACTTCCTAACCCAGTACCCGCAGCGAACATGGTTTATGATCACGTGGCACGTGCAATCGCTCCTTCGTTTGCAGGAACGAATGCTGCTTTCCCTGCAACAGTTCTAGCGGGAATGACTCATACATTGAATGCAACATTTGTATTACCTGCTACATGGGACGAGAATGAGATTCATATCATCGGTATGTTGATCGATCCGAACGGTATTGTGGACAATGCTGGTAAAGCAACCATTGCAGAAGCAGTTGCAAACGGCTGGGTAAACAGCATCTCTGAAAGCGAAGTGGTAAACCTGGATAAAGCAGTAACTATTTACCCGAACCCGGCAAATGATGTAGCCGTGGTTTCTTTGAACTTGACCGGTTCGAATGAAGTTGCTATCCGTTTGATGGATATCAGTGGAAAAGAGTTGACAGCTAAATCATATGGAAAACTTTCAGGTGCACTGGAATTCCCTGTTTACACGGCAAATTTCGCTCCTGGTATCTACTTGGTTGAAGTTACTGTTGATGGTGTTAGCACACAACAGCGTTTGGTAATCGAATAAGATTGATCCGAAATACATTCAAAGGGGCAACAGATTGTTGCCCCTTTGTTATTTTATGACGCATTATCCCTAATTTTGCAGCATGAAATGGATCGGAAAACGCATCAGTTTTGTGGATAGTGATACGAAAACAACGATCGTAGTCACACCTGAAAATGTAGGATTCTATAAAGCGATGATCGGTGCTTGGTTCGCCATGTGGGCTGTGATCGGAATCACGATGATCTGGGCTTGGAATACCTTTGAAATGAAACCGACCATGAGAGACACGTTGAGTATCATGTTCCTGATCTTTATGTTATTCTGGGCCTATTACCTCATCCGAGTAGCACGCATGTTCTTCTGGCTCCTTTACGGAAGTGAAAACATCAAGCTAGACAAGATTGCCTTGACGATTAAGACGAGTATCAAAGGTTATGGTCGTGCACGTCAATATTATTTAGAGAACATTCAAAAGATCCGTATAAATGTTCCTAAAGAAGGTTCTTTTCAAGCAACTTGGGAAAACTCACCTTGGATCCGCGGCGGTGAACGTTTGGAATTCGATTACATGGGAAAAACTGTACGCTTTGGTCGTAAATTGAATGAACAAGAGTCCAAACAATTATTTCAGCTACTCACAAAAAAGGTAGAAGAACAATTGAAAAAACGGAAGAAGAACGACTAACTCATTACCTTGGTCAATACTTCTTCGCGGGTCATTCCATTGCGCAAATGTTCCAGAATAATCGGAAATTTCTCTTCAATTCGTTCGGGTGTAAATCCTAATTCGATACCCAAACGACGTACCATTGCCTCTTCTTTCTTATCGCTTTGTCCGTCCACGATCAACAACTGGATCAGCTGAACAAAGCGCTCATAACGTTCTTCACGCGTTGTAGGAGGGATCGCCGGAAAATCTTCGGGGTTCTGAATGATCTCCGTAACCTGTTCATCCGTTAACGACAAACGATTGGCAACACGTTTTAACAACTGCATTTCCATTGCTGAGACCGTTCCGTCAACGCGCGCCAACAAAACTAGATTTCGGAAATGTCCCTTTTGTCGGGATTGCTCGCCCGATTCATAGAAATGTGCTAATGATCCCATGATACTGTGTTGTTAAGATACATCCATTAAAAGTAAACATTATGTTCTAATCTCTGATTAGAGAAGTTGCTGTAAGTTGGAATCGTTTCAAACGAATTTCTTTACCCGACCTATTGACCAAATACACCTGAAGATAATCATAACTGTGGTGAAGCGTTGGTAAGGTAAATGCAAACGAAGCACTGTCTGATCGAGACTTATTCAAGGCCAATTCTATCGTATTCCAAAGGTAAACGTTGTGTTTGTTTGCAAGCTCCATGCGAAGCGTAACACTACCCGTTGTGTCCAAAACTTCCCAGGCGAAATCAGCCTTTAATTCGGTTTCATCTGTAGCTAAATGCTCCATAAGTGTAATATGGTCAAAGCCCCAGTCTTTATTCCCGGGACAAGTAATCATTTGATCACTATCAAGAAGCACCTTTTTTTCGAATCTGTAACCTAAATCCAAGTATTTCTGTCGCTGCTTCGTCCACTCTGAATCCATTTCACTGACCCGCAGTCTAAGAGGATTAACTTTAGAAGCTTCCAAAACACCAAAAACAGCCCAATACTGGTCTTTTGTCATTCGATCATTTGCGATAATTCCCCTGCGAAATTGTTCGGATTGAAATAAATTCAACAACAGGCACAGACCGGCAAATGTGTATGAAATCAACCTCCAATACTGCTTTCGAATACTGGTTAATAATAAAGCAATGGGAAGGATTAACAGTGGATAAATGTCAACAACCGGACGCTGACCAAAAGAAGATGCGTACCACCAACATTCCCAACTCGCCATTACCCAGATAGACATGAAAGAAGTAACTAACGCAGCATAAAACAACCGGCTTTCTTTCTTATAGAGCATCCAAAATCCGAACGGCAACAGCAAAAAGAACGGAGTATACAACAGCCAACCTTTGCGAAAACTGAACAGGAAGTCTGAAAAATGTGCATCAAACAATATCACTTCCTCCACGTGCAAGTTAGATTCGATCCAATGTCCTCCAATGAATCGCCAATAAAGCAGTTGAGGAATTTGAATTAAAAACCCGGCTAATAAATACGGCAGCAGTTGCATGATCCAATTTCGGATTCCTTTTTTTCGATCGTACAACAGCAGGATCGGTAGCAAACCTAGAACAATATGCGAGGGTCTGATTAAAACGATCAATCCCAATAAAAAAGGAGCAACAAAGCGACACCTCCCATCCTTTCTGTATCGCAACAAATAATATAGGAACGCCGCAACCAGTGTGAAAACATATCCATGTTGCAACATATACATCATCACAGATGTGACCAAATAGTTGGTTCCAAAGAGAAGTAAAAATGTAATCCAGAAGGTGGCCTGTTCAGAACAAAACAAGAGTAAGAGTTTGCGCAAAAAATACCATCCCAGTACCACAAAGATCCAAGCATTCAAAATGTACATGAAATGGTAAGGAAAACTCATTCCATCAGTCGGGAAACCTCCTGCAACTGCCCACACATGTCCAATCATAAAAGAAGGAGCCAAAACAACGGACAATCCCATGTGGTAGACATTCAAATAATGCCCATTATCGCGTTGAATCAACTGATAAACTTCGGTTCCATTGCAATAACGATCCTGCAGTTTTTGAGCCCACTCCTTGTTCACGTCAAGTGTTCCCTGATCCGTTAAAGCTGCCAGATATAGATAATAACCGAAACCATCGTAAGATGCAACACAACGGTTTTCACCGGAGCTTACTTTCAACAATTCATGCATAAATGCAACACTGAGAAGCAGGACGATCAAGGCATGCCCCCACCTGAAGTATGGAATCGATTTAATTGCTTTCAGAAGCATCAACTAATCGTAGATTCGATGAAATCAATCAAGGAATGAATAACCTTAATATGTATTTCCTGAGCACGATCAGCATACGGAGCGTGTGGAGCACGAATTTCAACATCGCACAGGTCTGCCATTGCACCGCCATCTTTTCCTGTTAAACCTACGACACTCATTCCTTTCTGTCGCGCTGCTTCGATTGCACGCAAGACATTCCCACTGTTTCCGGAGGTTGAAATAGCCAATAAAACATCGCCTTTGCGACCCACGGCTTCCACGTAACGCGAAAAAACGAACTCATAGCCATAGTCATTACCAACACAAGAAAGGTGTGATGGATCACTAATGCTCAATGCAGCAATTCCAGGACGATTATCGCGGTATCTCCCGGTTAGTTCCTCAGCAAAATGCATGGCGTCACACATCGAGCCACCGTTACCACACGAGATGATCTTTCCTTCATTTCGCAATGATTCTACCATCAGTTTTCCAGCTTGTTCGATTTTTGCAAAATTTTCTTCCGTGTTAAATTTTTGCAAAATTTCTAAAGCTTGGTTAAAATGGTCTGCTATTTGTTTCATGGCCTTCAACGATGATTGTTCTCAAAAATAAATAATTCCGGCGACAGTAATCGTTTTAGATAAACTTGTTATATTTGAAACTCGGAGATTTACTCCCTAAACACAACGACAACTATGAAAAATATTCTACTAGCAGCTTTCTCGCTTGTGATTGGCCTAAGTGCTTACGGACAGGATGATTGTTTTAAGAAGCTGGAAGATGCATTTGCAAAACGCGGTTCTTACACAGTAGCTGACGAAATGCATCGTAATGTGATCATTAGTTTTTTCACTCCTGACGGAACTGAATGTCGCTCAGGAAAAGTTCGTGTGGAGAATGGAACAATCGTATCTATCTTTTTGATGTTTGACGACAATACATATGAGTTGTATGAAAAGAAATTCTACAACGCCAAGAAATTACAACCAACGATCTCAAACGGTATTTCAGAAATGATCTATACATCCGACGGTGAGAAATTCCGAGTAGTGTTCATTGAGAAATTGAAACCAAAACAAAAATCTTACAAACAAGCAGATCTTCCTACTGATCTGTAAAAGATATCTCCTCGCAATTAGCGGGGAGTTTTTATTTAATATTGTTTCTATCATCATGCAAGTTGCTTGGATCACAGGTGCATCATCCGGAATTGGAGAAGAATTGTGTTATCAATTAGATAAAAAAGGATATCACATCGTTTTGTCGGCGCGCAATGAAGTCGAACTTAAACGCGTGTTGAGCAATCTATCTGATCCCTCCAAACATCTGATACTACCTATGGATCTTGGCAACATGACAGAGGTCGAACTACTGGTCGCTCAGGTGATGGAACGTTTTGGCGCAATTCATTACGTATTCCATTGTGGTGGAATCAGTCAACGAGCAACAGCTTCAGAAAGCCCCATTGAAATTGATCGCAAGATCATGGAAGTGAATTATTTTGGCACGGTGATCCTCACAAAGGCCGTACTTCCAATCATGCAAAAACAAGAGTTCGGACATTTCGTGCCAATTTCTTCTATTGCCGGAAAATTCGGGTTCTACCTGCGTTCGGCGTACAGCGCTTCCAAACACGCTTTACACGGTTTCTTCGAAAGTTTGGCCTTAGAGGAAGCAAAAAACAACATATACGTAACGATTGTTTGCCCTGGTAAGATTAATACACCCATCTCTTTACGTGCGATCAACAAACATGGAGAAGCTCATGGCGTTATGGATCACAACCAAGCTACAGGCATGCCTGTTGACGTTTGTGTTACCCATTTACTCGATGCTGTCTCCGCTAAAAAACGTGAGGTTTTAATTGGGAACAAAGAGATCAAAGCAGTTACTTTAAAGCGCTTTTTACCATCGATTTTCTGGAAGGTGATCGCTAAACAGTCTGCTACTTAAAGCCAAATAAAAAGGCCACTTCAGTAGAAACAGCCTTTTCAAATATTTAACTTGCTAAGGCTTAAAGCAACCCTTTATCCATCAAAAATTTCGCAACGTTCATTTCAATGCGCTTATTGATGTTTGTGGTGTCGACCATTTCAAAAGGCTTCCCAGTGATCTTTTCATAAAGCTCTACATAGCGTTCAGTGATCGTAGATACAAATGAATCTGGCATCTCTGGCATTACCTGACCCGTCAAACCTTGAAAACCATTTTCAATTAACCACTGACGAACGAACTCTTTCGACAATTGTTTTTGAGGTTCATCCGCATCTTGACGAGCCTGGTATCCATCCGCATAAAAATAACGGGACGAATCCGGTGTATGGATCTCATCAATCAAAATCACTTCTCCATTGCGAATACCAAATTCGTATTTCGTATCCACCAAGATCAACCCACGCTCTGCAGCCATTTCGGTACCGCGTTGAAATAGTTTTCGAGTGTAATCTTCCATTTTCAAGTAAATGTCCTCTGGAACAATTCCTTGACGTAATATTTCTTCTCGGCTAATATCCTCATCATGCCCTTCCTCAGCTTTTGTAGCCGGTGTGATGATTGGCTCCGGAAAGCGATCGTTCTCTTTCATGCCTTCCGGTAAAGCAACACCACACAATATGCGTTTGCCGGCTTTATACTCGCGAGCAGCATGACCAGCCAAATACCCACGGATGACCATTTCTACGCGAACAGGTTCACAAGCATATCCGATCGCAACAGTTGGATCCGGTGTTCCTAACAACCAATTTGGCACAATGTCACGTGTTGCTTCCAGGAACATGGTAGCCACTTGATTCAAAACTTGGCCTTTGTACGGAATTCCTTTAGGGAGAATGTGATCAAACGCCGAGATACGGTCAGTTGCCACCATCACCAAAATGTCATTTTCCAAGGTATACACCTCGCGTACTTTTCCACGGTATACACTTTTCTGTCCCGGAAACTTAAAATTCGTACTTGTAATTGTTTCGCTCATGCTAATCATTATTTCGTTGACGCCCCCTTCTTGGGTGATCATCGTCATTATCTTGTTTCTTTTTTTCGTAAGCTGCTGCTTTCTCTGCTGCCTCTGCTTTGTCGAAGGCATCGATGATGCGTTTCACTAAATTGTGACGGATGACATCGCTCTGAGTCAACCGAACGATCCCAATGCCTTCCACGTCATTTAATATATCTAAGGCATAAGCCAAACCAGAACGCTGGCGATGCGGTAAATCAACTTGAGACATATCACCTGTAATTACGAAGCGTGCTGTTTGCCCCATACGAGTCAAGAACATCTTCATTTGCATGACAGTGGTATTCTGTGATTCATCCAAAATGACAAAAGCCTTATCTAATGTTCTACCACGCATGAAAGCCAATGGCGCAATTTCAATTACACCAAACTCGATCATGTCGGCCAACTTCTCCCCTGGGATCATATCGCGTAAAGCATCGTACAAGGGCATTAAATATGGATCCAGTTTTTCTTTCAGGTCACCCGGCAAGAATCCTAAGTTCTCCCCTGCCTCAACGGCAGGACGGGTCAAAATGATCCGTTTCACCTCCTTAGCTTTCAGTGCGCGAACTGCCAAAGCAACAGCTGTATATGTTTTCCCGGTTCCTGCAGGTCCAACAGCAAAAACCATATCGTTTTTATTAACGGCTTGAACCAACTTACGCTGATTCACGGTTTTAGCCTTAATCTTTACCCCTTGATTTCCATGAACCAGTATCTCAGACCCATCCGAAGACAGCATCGCGGATCCATCATCCAACATAAGGTTGTCGATGTTATTCTCCGTCAAGACATTGTATTGGTGAAAATGTGCCAGGATCAATTCGAATTTGCGTTCAAATGATTCCATCACTTCCTGATCACCTGCAATAGTCAATTCATTGCCACGTGCATTGATCTTTAACTTTGGAAAAAAGGAACGAATGTGCTTCAAATTGGCATTGTTCACACCGTATAATTCTGCCACATTTACCCCTGTTATCTGGATTTTCTTCTCTGTCAATGTGAATAAATCTTTTGATACTACATCAGGATTGATTGGATAACCCTTATTTTTGGCTCAAATTTACATAATTTTTCGTGCCATTTAGCACCTGTGAATAAGATGGGGATCATTACCTTAACAACGGATATGGGAACAACGGACTACTACGTAGCCGCGTTGAAAGGAAGTATCTTGCGTGGAAATCCCAACATACAGATTGTAGATATTTCTCACGGTGTAAAGCCTTTTGATATAATCAACGCCAGCTATTACGTACAATCGGCAAGTAGAGATTTTCCGGATGGGACCATTCATATCATCGGAGTAGACAGCGAACCGGTCATCAATATGAGTTCGGGTGCACTACCAGCGATCATGTTATGGCGAAAACAATATTTCATTGCCTCCGACAATGGTGTTTTCGCTTTACTATTGAAAGAAGAGAAACCTGAAGGATTTTGGCACATCGACAACGTACTTTCCAATCCGAATGCATTTCGTTTTCCGGTGAAGAACATTTTTGTTCCAGCAGCTTTACATCTTGCGTCGGGAAGTTCTGTTGACACCATTGCTTCACCTGTTGAAAAATGGCGAATAGCACACGCATTCAATGCTGTGATCGAAGAAAACCTCATCAAAGGAACCGTGATTCATATTGACCATTACGGGAATGCGATCACAAATATTCATCAATCGCTATTTGAACGTTTTGGTGAGGAACCATTTACGATTTACTTTCGCAAACGCGATTATTTCATCGATCAGATCTCAAGCGCATACAATGATGTCGCTCCGGGCGAACGATTGGCTCTCTTCAACGATAACGGGCTCTTGGAAATCGCTATTAATAAAGGTGCTACTGGAGGAGCCGGAGGAGCAGATGCCTTATTCGGTTTGCGGATCAATGACGTTGTACGTGTTGAATTCGCTCCTCGGGGATCAGCCAAAACAATTGCTTCATTATTCTAACTATGTTGACTAGGATTGTAAAACTTACATTCGAAACAGATAAGATTGCTGACTTCATTGGCTATTTCGACACGATCAAAACACAAGTTTCGTCTTTCGAAAATTGCTTTGGAATGCGTTTACACCAAGACTTAAAACATCCGAATATCGTGTTTACCTATTCACTCTGGAAAGATGAAGAAGCACTGAACAACTACCGCGATTCGGAATTATTTCAAGGAGTTTGGTCTACGATCAAACCTTGGTTTCATACCCGTGCTGAAGCCTGGAGTGTGAGCACATATTACGAAGGAGGCAGTTTTTCACCCAACCAATTTTAACCGATTGCGTTCTGTATTATCGATTCGGTTGATGGAGTTGGTTGTAGTTCGTATCTTTGAACACTTTTTAAAAGCATGAAGGCATTATACTGGAAAGAGATCAGAAGTTTTTTAGGCTCCATAGTGGGCTATATCTTTATTATCATCTTTTTGATTTCATCAGGGATCTTTCACTGGATCGTTTCGCAAGACACCAACTTGCTCATGGGCGAAGAAGTAGATTTGATTCCATTCTTCAATTTATCACCAATCATCTTTTTGATCCTGATTCCTGCAATCACCATGCGCATGATCGCGGAAGAGCGCAAAAACGGGACGATAGAACTACTCTTCACAAGACCAATTACAGATCTCCAAATCATTTTGGCTAAATACCTAGCTGGAGTTACTTTGCTGATAATCGCCTTGCTACCTACGCTTGTTTATTACTACAGCATGGTTTCCCTGGGTGTTGAATCCGTTGATGAAGAGGGACTCACGAAATCAGTGATCGATGAGGGTGCTACATTCACTTCTTACATTGGTCTATTGTTATTGGGATCAGTATTTATTGCTATAGGCGTTTTCGCTTCAAGTATTACAAGCAATCAAATCGTTGCCTTCATTTTAGCCATGTTCTTGTGCTGGTTCTTCTACGATGGATTTGAATTATTAGGATCCTTCAACTTGATGGGCGATTACGACTTTATTTTCCAATACATCGGATTGACCTCCCATTACAGAAGTATCATGAAAGGTGTGATCGACACCAGCGACATCATTTACTTTTTCGGAATGATCGTTATTTTCCTTGCCGGTTCTTTAACCGTTGTTAAATCATTGAAGCGTTGATCCCATGAAGAATCAGACAACAAAATCAAACAAAGTATTCAACTGGGTATTTCTGTTCATCATTCTTGGTGTTGTTATTTTCTTGAACATCATCGGAACGTTCATTTATTCTCGCATCGATATGACGGAGGATGAACGCTATTCCCTGGCAGGTGGGACCATTACCTTTTTGGAGAAAATGAATCCGGAAGATGCCGGAACAAGTAAAAATGAAGATAAAGTAGGACGCTTATACATCAAGATCTATCTGGAAGGAAAATTGCCCGCTGAGATCAAACGTTTTCGCAATGCTGTAGAGGATAAACTGATTGAATTCAGAGAGATCGCCGGAGATCGCATTGAATATGAATTCATCGACCCAACACAAGGAAGTGAAGCTGATCAATCGGCGCTTAAAGAGCGACTTTACAGTATGGGGCAAGGAATCTTACCGCTTGATATTGTTTGGAACGAAGATGGTGGTCAGAATCAAATGATGCTGTGGCCAGGTGCTGAAATTGATTATGGAGGCGCAACGAAAGGTTATGTGCAATTGTTGCCGGGATCGCCGCAAGGACAGCCTGTTCAATTAACTCCTGAATTCTCTGAAACGACGATTCAAAATTCCATCAACAACCTAGAGTACATGTTGGTTTCAGCTCTTAGACGCGTTATTCAAAAGCAGAAGCCACGCATTGCCTTTCTTCATGGACATGGCGAATTGAGTTATGCAGAGACACAACGCATTCGTTCTTTGATCGATGATTATTACATCGTAGAAGACATTACAATGAATGATTCTTTGGCGGCACTGGACAATGTAAAAGGAGTTGTGATCGCACGACCAAGAATTGCTTATACAGATAAAGACTTGTACATATTGGATCAGTTTGTCATGCGCGGAGGTCGATTGATGGTCTTCATGGATAAACTGGATTTCCCGATGGATACCCTGATGATGAAGGGAACAGTTCATACCACTCGTACCAATTTAGGGTTAGACAAATTGTTGTTTGACTACGGTATCAAGATGAATGACAATTATGCCATAGATACACGATGCGGTCCGATTGCCGTACCATTTGCGAAAGAAAGCCTTTTGCCTTGGTTCTATTACGTTGCTTCAAGCCCAACGCGACATCCGATCTCCAGAAACATTGAACCGGTAATGTTGCGCTACGCTTCTCAGATCCAATTGATCCCAAATGATAATTGGTTGGTTTCTCCGGTGCTAACGACTTCAACTAATTCAAATGTTACAGGTATGGCGCCGCTGGTTAGCTTAGCGATGCCAATGAACTACGGTAAGGTTCCTGCATTGGCAGAAGACCCTAAAAGCGAAGCAAATAAAGTATGCTTGGCGGGTTTAGTTGAAGGACAATTCACCTCCCACTTTAAAAATCGCATTATCGACGCCTTTGCGAAAAATCCCGATGCAAAGTACCGTGAAAAAAGTGTTTCAGAAGGTAAAGTGTTTGCAGTTGGAAATGGTTCTTTCCTGAAGAATTACTACGACTCCATGCCTGGTAAATATGGCAAGATGCAATACCGACCAATAAGTTTTAACAATTTACGTTACGACGAGGTGATGGCACAGATGCGCATTCAACCATTGATCTACGGGAACCAAGAATTCTTCCAAAACATCGTCGATTATATGATGGGAGACAATTCTGTACTGGACATTCGTTCTAAGCAAATTGACATTCACCCGATCGACAAAGAGAAAGTTAAAACTTCATCGAGTTATTACAAGATCCTGAATATGGTTTTACCATCTGCTCTTGTTTTAATTATGGCCTTCTTTCTCTTCTATTTACGTAAACGCAGATACGCACGTAGTTAATTTATGAAAAGAAATTTTTTTTTATTACTTGGATTCCTCTTATTGGTTGGACTTGGCTTCTTTGCCTACCGATTGATCAGCAAAAAAGGGAAATCAGACGACAAGGTTGCAGCATTCAATTTTGAAATCACCGATACGGCATCGGTAGATCGCATAATCATTACTGAGCCAAACGGCTTAGAGATAGAAGTTGTTCGCGACGGAAAAAATTGGACAAGATCATCGGGTGAATGTATTCAAATCTCTTTGGTGAACAGTATTCTAGATGCTGCATACAATGTGCGCTTCAAAGGATACATTCCAGAGAACGGTGTGAAAAACGTCACGAACCGCATGGCTACAGTTGGGACCAAGGTTCAATTTTTCGTGAATGGCGACTGGTACAAAACCTGGTATATTGGTTCATCTACACCAGACCATTACGGAACATACATGTTGGTTGAATCGGAGGAATATGGGAAAAGTGATCTGCCGGTAATTGCCGAGCTTAAGAACATGAAGGGAATCATCTCTCCACGCTTCTTTGCCGACCCAAGACGCTGGGAGTGCACGCGTATTTTTGCTTATGAACCGAATGAAATTCAAGAAGTATCAGTGCGTTTTACACAAAGACCAGACAGAAGCTTTCAATTGAAGAAAAAGGGGAACACACATGTAGTGACACAAAACAACCGACCTGTTCAGGTACATCCTCAAATGATCTCTCGTTATCTACTAAACTATCGCCGAGTTCATTTTGAATTGCCAAACTTTGAATTAACAGATCGTCAAGTGGATAGTGTACGTAAATCAACTCCTTTCTGTATATTGGAAGTGAAATCTACTAAAGGGGAAGACATTAAATTACGCATGTTCCGCAGAAAATCGGATTCTGGAGAAAAAGAAGTAGATGATTTTGGAGATGAAGTGGATTACGACATCAACCGATTCTGGTGTGAACTACCGGGTGGTAAATTGGTGAAGTGCCAATACTTCGTTTTCAATCCGTTGACAATGGGTAAGATCTATTTCACTTATCCGGTGGCCTCTAAGCCCTGAAATGGTTGAAAAGATGTCCACAACTTATTGATAGCACCTAGCTGAAAGGATTAAAAAAAAGTATCTTTGTTCACTAAACAAGACAAAAAAGGACGATGAATTTTATAGTATCCAGTACCAATTTATTACGTCATTTACAAAGCATTAGCGGAGTATTGAGCACTTCGAACACTCTGCCTATTTTGGATAATTTCCTTTTTGATATTCAAGAAGGACAATTGACAATTTCGGCATCAGACCTTGAAACAACAATGCGAACAAGCATGGAAGTTGAAGCAAGCGAGAACGGGAAAGTTGCTATTCCAGCTAAAATGCTTTTGGACGTTTTGAAGAATTTGCCGGATCAACCGTGTACGTTTAAAGTTGACAAAGCCAATTTTGGTGTAGAGATCGCTTACGATAACGGAAAATCAAAAATGGTTGGATTCAACGGTGAGGAATTCCCGAAATCTCCAAATATCGAGAACAGTAATTCTATCCGTGTTTCGGGAGATATCATCTCTCGTGCGATCACTAAGACATTGTTTGCTGCTGGAAACGATGATTTGCGTCCAGTCATGAGCGGTATGTATTGCCAGTTTAGTCCTTCAGACATCACATTCGTTGCTACGGATGCGCACAAATTAGTGCGTTATCGTCGTACAGACGGGCAATCAACTGGTGGTTCAGCTTTCATCTTACCCAAAAAACCATTGAACTTATTGAAGTCAAATTTGCGCGGCGATGAGGAAGTTTTGGTTGAATACTCTGATTCGAACGCTATCTTCACTTTCAATGATATCGTATTGATGTGTCGTTTGATCGACGGAAAATATCCCAATTACGAAGCGGTAATCCCGAAAGAGAATCCGAATATTTTAGTAGTTGACCGTCTACAATTCTTGGGTGCTATCAAGCGCGTATCTATATTCGCTAACAAGACAACACACCAAGTTAAGTTAAAATTGGCAGGAAGCGAATTGAACATTTCTGCTGAGGATTTGGATTTTGCAAATGAAGCAAACGAGCGATTGACATGTAATTATGATGGCGCAGATATGGAAATCGCATTCAACAGCCGCTTCTTGATGGAAATGTTGAACAACATCGATTCTACTGAAGTAAAAATAGCAATGAGCGAACCAAGCCGCGCAGGATTGATCATGCCGAATGGTTCAGATAACGAACACGAAGATATCTTGATGCTTGTAATGCCGGTGATGCTTGCACGTTAAGAACCTATACAAAAACTGAAAGGGCGATTTTTTTAATCGCCCTTTTTTTATGCCCAAAGTTTGGCGCAGTTCTTGTTTTCTAACCCAAAACCAAAAGCCATGAAACGATTCTACTTTTTCTTCATCGCGATGATCTTAACTTCAAGTTCATTTGCTGGCGAACTATTTATTCGTGTAACAAGACCTGGCATGCATTATGCAACTGTGTCGAATCAAACCATTTACAATTCAACCAACATCTTTCGGTTTTTTGACTTACCGGGAGGAGGCAACAGCGTAAGTATCGTAGACCAACAAAGCGGTATGCCAGTCTTTAATAGTCTTGTACAAGTTCAATCAAACCAACGGGTTATCTGCGAAGTTGATGCAAATGGAAATCTGATCGTTTTGCAACAGATAACAATAAACATCTTAAACTGGTACACGTCTACGCCGGTAAACAATCAACAAGGAACTATTGCTTCGAGTCACCCGGGTTCTGGTCAAGTCATCGTTGCCGCTCCCGATCCGTATTTTCAGCAATTTATTGAATCGCTGAAGAATGAGTCATTTGATTCGAACAGACTTCAAATGATCGACAATTATTTAGCCAAGTCAACGGTTTCTGCAGCCCAATTAAACGAAATGGCAAAGACATTTGATTTTGATAGTAACCGCCTGACATTTGCAAAAAATGCATACAAGAAATGTTATGACCCCCAGAATTACTTTCTACTTCAGAATACATTCGAATTCTCATCGAATTACCAATCATTGACAAAATGGATCAATGAGCAATAATTTTAAATGTATCATTACATGCCGAGGAACATCAAGACATCCTCGGCTTTTTTTTGCATTACAAAGTAAATTTCGTGATATTTTTAACTTTTAACATTTTATTTTACTTTTTGAAAAAAATAATAACCAACTCTAGAGTCAGTCATTTCTCTTCGGTCGTTAAAACGCAAAAAGTCCGTAAAACTAAAAGTCAACGAAAGTTCGTGTGGCAAAAAAACGCATTACAAATATCAAAATGCGTTCTTCTGCTCAAACAAAAGAAAGCACCCAACTGTTTTAATGGGACAAAACGCCCGATTTTTTTAATTATATTTGGTCAGAGATACATTCATTATGAAAGAAGTGAATTTACAAGAACTCGAATCTGGTTTTCAAGCCAAAATCGATAATGAAATTAGAATTGAGCCAAAGGACTGGATGCCTGAGCGCTACAGAAAGACATTGATCCGTCAGATTTCACAGCACGCCCATTCAGAGATCGTGGGCATGCTACCTGAGGGTAACTGGATCACACGTGCTCCGAACCTGCGTCGTAAAGCGGTTTTGCTGGCTAAAGTACAGGACGAAGGTGGTCATGGACAATACTTGTATAGTGCCATGGAAACCTTGGGCCACACACGTGAAGAATCACTGGAGGAATTGCATACAGGAAAAGCGAAGTATTCGTCTATCTTCAACTACCCAACTTTGACTTGGGCAGACATCGGTGCGATTGGCTGGTTGGTTGATGGTGCAGCGATTATGAATCAGGTAGCTTTGTGTCGTACATCTTATGGTCCTTACGCTCGAGCAATGGTTCGAATTTGTAAAGAAGAATCGTTCCACCAACGCCAAGGTTATGAGATCATGTGTACTTTGATGAAAGGAACACCAGAGCAACGTGCAATGGCGCAGGATGCCATGAATCGATTTTGGTGGCCTGCATTGATGATGTTCGGACCGAGTGATGCTGATTCCGTGCACTCTGCAGAGTCTATTAATTGGAAGATCAAACGCCATACAAACGACGAATTGCGTCAATCATTCATTGATGCGACTGTTCCACAAGCAGAATTGATCGGTCTAACAGTTCCGGACAAAGATTTGAAGTGGAATGAAGCACGTGGTCATTACGACTTTGGTCAGATCGACTGGGAAGAATTCAAACAGGTGATCAGTGGCAATGGGCCATGCAACGCCGAAAGAATAGCTGCTCGTAAGAAAGCGATGGAAGAAGGGAAGTGGGTGCGCGAAGCAGCGATGGCTTATGCCGAAAAGAAAAAAGCGCGTAAAGCATCCTAGTGTTAACTAGAAAAAAGAAGATTATGTCAGGAAAAGATTGGCCATTGTGGGAAGTTTTCATCCGTAGCAAACAAGGATTGAACCACAAACACGTAGGAAGTTTACATGCACCAGATGCTGAAATGGCAGTGGAAAATGCACGTGACGTGTATACAAGAAGAAACGAAGGAGTATCGATTTGGGTTGTTGAATCTTCTCAGGTTCACGCGTCAGATCCAGCTGATTCAGACATGTTGTTTGAGCCTGCTCAAAGTAAGGTATACAGACACCCTACTTTTTACGAGGTTCCTGAAGGAGTTGCTCACATGTAATTCAGATTCCCGTGAGTGCACTTTTAACATACACACTGCGAATAGCAGACGATAGTCTGATCTTGAGTCAACGACTGTCAGAATTGTGCGGACATGGTCCTGCAATTGAAGAGGATATCGCGCTAACGAATATTGCATTGGACCTTATTGGTCAGGCAAACTCGTTATTGGAATATGCTGCTCAAGTTCAAAACCAGGGAAAAACAGCTGATGATTTGGCATTCCTGCGTTTGGAACATCAGTATTTCAACACGCTTTTGGTAGAACAGCCAAACGGGAACTTCGCTGATACGATCGTTCGTCAATGGTTGTTCGATTCATTCCGAGTTCCGTTCTATGAAGCACTTCAACATTCGGAAGATCTGCAATTAGCAGCTATCGCTGAGAAAGCTCTGAAGGAAACGCGTTACCATTGGAAACATGCTTCTGAATGGGTGATCCGTTTGGGAGATGGTACGGAAGAATCTCATTACAAGGCTCAAGAAGCATTAAACCATTTATACCGCTATACGGATGAATTGTTCTTCATGGACGATGTAGACCGCGAAATGATCAACGCCGGAATTGGTATTGATCTGGAAAGTCTTCGCCCGGCTTACATGGAACGGTTGAACACTGTCTTGGAGGCTTCTACATTGTTATTACCTACCAACAACTGGAAAATGGCAGGTGGTCGACTTGGTCGTCACTCGGAACATATGGGACATTTACTTTCGGAAATGCAGTATATGCAACGCGCATATCCTGGAATGGAATGGTAGTAGAAACAAAAATATGGCAACTATTGGATGATGTACCGGATCCTGAGATCCCGGTACTCTCCGTAGTTGACTTAGGCATCGTTCGTGCCGTTCATTGCTTAGCCGGAAACAAAGTAGATATTGTGGTTACCCCAACCTATTCTGGTTGTCCTGCCGTAAAAGCAATTGAAAAAAGCATTGCTGAATATTTGATAAAAAACGGCTACGAGCCCAACATGATCACCCAATTATCACCTGCTTGGAATACAGATTGGATAACCGAACGTGGTCGCGAACGCCTCAAAGCCTATGGTATTGCCCCTCCTGTAGACGAAGTTGACAAGAACGCTCTTTTTAGTGAACCACCTGTGGTTCCTTGCCCAAGATGCAACTCAAACAACACACGCATGGTCAGTCAATTTGGGAGCACCGCCTGTAAAGCTCATTACCAATGCAACGATTGTTTGGAGCCTTTCGATTATTTCAAATGTTTGAAGTAATCTTAGCGCAACAATTTCTTTAAACTGAATCCATTTAAATAAATAATCTTTTAATACGGGATTTTTAATAGCGTTACCTGCGACGAGTAGTTTTATCCCAAAATTAATTGATGATGAAACTTTCAGTTTTAACCATGATTACAGGAGCATTAATATTGGCATCTTGTAATAAAACGGATGTAACCCCTATTCAAAATCCAGACGAACTTTCATTCTCCAAATCTATTCAACCGATAGCTTCGAGTAAGTGCATGGATTGTCACGATGCAAATACCGAACTACCATTGAATCATTCATCCAACTGGGTACTTTTGGATCAGCAGGGGAAACTCAAACCCGCAATCTTTGAAGGAAACCATGTTTATATGGAAACACCACTTGATAGTCAGGAAAAAACTATTATTCAAAATTGGATTGAGGCTGGATATCCGGAGTAATTTTAATTTAAATATGAAAGTTCTCCATTCAAAACAAGTGGAGCAATGTAAGGTTGTGAGGAAAGGAGAACCCTTAAACTGTCGGCCTCCTCTATGGAATAATAAACTTCATATTTCATAAGCTTGGAATGATCATAAGTTGGCACCCACACTCTTAACGAACGCGTTTTGGATTTCCCCCCATTAAAAATTTCGATCTGGAAATTAGCTCCGTACAAATCCTCCTTTGTTTTCAAACCAGATCGAAAATGCAAGATCTTTCCCTTCGGCTTGTGGAAAGGAATTAATTCCTGATAGCCATTTAATGTGTCCAAAAAGTTGAAATCCGTATACGAAGTCTCGGCGTTGACATTAACAGGAACTACTCCACCATCCAACAAACTGTAGTCAAGAGGTGTTGGATCTTTGTCAAGATAGATCGCTTTGTAATAAGCAAAATTCATGTGATCAAAATGCAAGATCGTCTTGTTGTATTGCCAGATCTGGAAGAGGTTCACCGCGGATAAATAAATACCAAGCGGCAATACAATATAACGCCATTTGGTCTCTCCAATGCGTTCAAAGATCGCTGCTAAACCGAGCATGAAAACCGGGTAACTTTGAGTAAGTGCTCTTGTGGAATAACTTGCTCCATAACGCCAATCGGACCAAGAGATAATGATCCAAATATTCAACAAGCAAAAAGTCAAAACCGCCTTGCGAAAAGGTTTTCCTTTCATGAAAAACAACCCAGCAACCATGAAGATCGCCATTGGCGTGTAAATGAACCATCCCTTTTCAAAGCCAACCAATACACGCCACCAAGGATTTAAGAAATACCATTTACTTCCAACATCATAGACGAAAGATCCGGTTGCATGTTTCCAATACAGCAGTTGAGGCAAAATCCCTAAAACTCCACCTAGTGCCGCTGCTACCAGATGTAACTTGTGTGTTTTAACAAGTGTCCATTTAGATTTAAGCTTTCCAGAAGTCTCTAAGCTCCACAACAAGGGAATGAAAATGATGATCAATTCCGTAGGTCGGGAAATAATTGCCAGTCCTGACAGCAATCCAATCGCCAAGGCAAAACCCATTTTAGGCGTCTCATGCCAACGTATGGTAAACCAAAGAACCATGGCGTACAATGGAAATATGAATGCATGACTCATAGCACCATCCACACTCACGTATTGCAATAGATTGGTACCCAAAATAACCGCGAACAAAGTTAGACTGGTAATACTTTCCGAATAATAACGCAATAATACCTTTCTGGAATAGATCAACCCGATGAAGTACCAAAAAACAGCACCAAAAATGATCGCATATTGATAGGGCCATGAAAAGCCATCTTCGGGAGCATCATTTGCATGAGCTATCGCATGTCCAATGAAAAAGAATGGCGCTTCCATGATCGCAACTCCTCCCAAATATTTGAAGGCATAATCACCATTTTCAAGTTGACTTGCCTGATACAATTGTCCTCCTGAAACCTGATAGGTCGAATCAATTTTAGGAAACCATTTCAGTTCTTTGACATCGCCATAAATGAACATTCCGGGTAAGTACATGTAATATCCCAGTGCATCCCATGTTGTGGCGTTGTATCCATTTCGGTCATTGTTCGAAAAATAACCCAAACGAATGCTCACAGCAATCAACAATCCAAGAAAAACTGCCAGCCTACTATTCATTGCAACACGAGTTATACAAAAAAACGTCCCACCGAAGTGAGACGTTCAAATATACGTAAGGGAATCAAATTATCCCAAGAATGGATAGCGGTAATCAGTTGGTGGAACAAATGTTTCCTTGATCGTACGAGCCGAAACCCAACGCAACAAATTCATTGATGCACCTGCTTTGTCGTTTGTACCAGATCCACGAGCACCTCCGAAAGGCTGTTGTCCAACAACAGCTCCAGTTGGCTTGTCATTGATATAGAAGTTACCCGCCGCATTTTCTAAGGCCTTCACTGCAGTGTTGATCGCGTAACGGTCACGAGCAATGATCGATCCTGTTAATGCGTATTCAGAAGTTTCATCCAACAATTTCATCGTTGCTTCGTAATCAGCATCTGCATATACGTAGATCGTAAGTACCGGTCCAAAGATCTCTTCACACATGGTCCGGAATTTTGGATTAGTAGTAACTGCTACTGTTGGCTCAATGAAGTATCCAACGGATTTATCGTAATTTCCACCAACGATGATTTCAGCGTCACCTGCCGATTTGATATGATCAATGTAAGATGCGATCTTGTCGAATGCCTTTAGGTCGATCACAGCATTCACGAAATTAGAGGTATCATCCGGTGATCCCATTTTGAATGAAGACACTTGTTCAACCAAAATGCGTTTTACTTCCGGCCACAAACTTTGTGGAACGTAAGCGCGTGATGCAGCAGAACATTTTTGCCCTTGGAATTCGAAGGCTCCACGAGAAAGTGCGGTTGCAACTTCAGCAGCGTCTGCGCTTGCGTGAACCATCACGAAATCCTTTCCTCCTGTTTCACCTACAATTCTCGGATATGAACGGTATCCTGCAATGTTATCTCCGATTTGTTTCCATAGATTTTGGAACACCCCTGTTGAACCTGTAAAATGTAGCCCCGCAAAATGTTTGCTTTTGAATACCACATCACTCACGTCTGGTCCACTTGCGGATACCATATTGATAACACCGTCGGGAACACCAGCTGCCTGGAACAATTCCATGATCACTTGTGCTGAATACATTTGAGTTTCTGCCGGTTTCCATACCACCACGTTCCCCATCATTGCCGGAGCAGCACATAAGTTAGCCGCAATTGAAGTAAAGTTAAATGGGGTCACAGCAAATACGAATCCTTCCAAAGGACGGTACTGCAAACGGTTCCACATACCCGGAAGAGACTCCGGTTGCTCGCGGTAGATCTGGGTCATGTACTGCACGTTGAAGCGGAAGAAATCGATCAATTCGCAAGCTGCATCGATCTCAGCTTGAAATACATTCTTCGATTGAGCCAACATCGTTGATGCGTTCATACGATCGCGGAACGGACCAGCCAATAGATCTGCAGCTTTCAAGAAGATACTCGCGCGATCTTCCCAAGGCAAATTTGCCCAAGCCTCACGAGCTTCCATAGCCGCATCAATTGCTTTTTGAACATGAGTTTTATCACCACGGTGGATGTAACCCAATACTTTTTGATGGTTGTGAGGAGGTGACATCGGTTTCTTATTCCCGGTGTAAACCTGCTCTTTTCCAATATATAGAGGAACTTCAATTGGTTCCTGTGCTTCCATTTTTTTGTACATCGCGATCAAAGACTCGCGCTCTTTAGATCCGGGAGCATAAGCTCTTACCGGTTCATTAACAGCTTTTGGCACTGTAAAAATTCCGTTCGACATAACATTTTCTTTTACGGCACAAATGTAAGCATTCCCTTCCACCCGCAATGTCGTTCAAGTTACTTTCCTGAAATCGGAATTTGAACAAAATGCAATTCTTAAAAATGTGTATTATTGTAAACAAAGGACAGCAAATGCGGATCGTATTACTTTTTGTATTATTTCAATGGATCACCATCGGCACATTTGGGCAACAGATGGAGCAGCAATGGAAATCATTCAGAAATGGTTCAGGCGAACAACGCGTTACAGCGGCCAGAGAACTATCTAAATTCTACATTTCTGAAGGAAAGGATTCCATGCGTGTAATTGGGGAAGAATTATTTTTTTACGGAATTGACAACAAATACTATCCAGCGATCGAACAAGGAAAATTGATCATCTCCGAATACCTGATATCTACCGGTAGAAACAGTGAAGGTATTACCACTATTAAGAGTCTTTTATCCAACATACAAGAAAGAGGAGATTACGAACAAGCTTGTTATGCGGCTAAGGTTATCAGCCAAGGTTACCGCAATGAGAAAGATGCCAAATCGACCTTATTCTGGGCTAACGAAGCTATAAAAGCAGCAAAGAAGAGTAAAGAAAAAGGCAAGCAATTAGACGGACAGATTACTCTTGCAGAAGCACAGTTATTGAATAAAAAAGTAGATGAGGCTGTAAAGACCTATGAGTCGTATATCCGTCAAATGCAGCACATGAACAATCCGAGAGCCCTGAGTACTGCACATGCCCGATTAGGAGATATTTACCGAATTCAAGGAGATCTGGATAAAGCAGAACGCAATTTCAAACTATCTTATGTTCAAGCGGAAAAAGCCGGTTTGATAACACCACTTGGTCACGCCATAAACAATTTGGGGATCATCGCATTTGAACGCGGAGACACCATTTTGGCAAGAAAACAATTTCAAGATGCCTTGCGCATACGCATGAAGGCTCAAGACAAGCAAGCTATTTGTGATAGTTACTACAATTTAGGCGACTATCATTATTACATCGGGAAAATTGATTTCGCCGCAAAGTATTATAAAACAAGTCTTCAATTTGCGGAGAAAAATAATCTACGCGCTGCACAACTAGATGCGCTAAAAGCACTTGCAAATCTGTACAAAAGTTCTAAAATGTATGAAGAAGCTTTAACATACATGGAACAGCACCAACTTGTTGCAGAACAAATGAGTATCGATCAATCAAAAGATGATGCGGATATTGCGGCTATGGAACTAGCTATGCACAAAGCAGAATTAGAAACCGGAATTGAAACCGATAAAACAACAACAATTTCTTGGAGATGGGAATGGCCGGTTATTGCAATTTTAGTTTTGATTTTGGTCATGCTGGCTTACAAGCAACAGCCAATGAAAACGGAACATTAATTAAATCTTCCCGGGAAAACTAATTGAAAAGTTGGGATATCCACCCGGAACACTTCCTCTGTGATTGTATTTTTAAAGGTGTAAAAGCCTTGCATGGAACCAATCTCCGAGCGGAGTTCACATCCACTTGTGTAATTGAATAATTCCCCTGGTTCTAAAAGCGGTTGCTGACCAATGACTCCTTCCCCACTCACATGTGTTGGAGGATTTAACGAATCAAAAATGAACCAATCGCGGTGCAACAGTTGAATTGGAAATGCATTTTGGTTTTCGATATCAATGCGATAATTGAAGTAGAACGAACCCTCTCTGATCTGAGAAATATCGGCGCGAAATTGAGCGGTAACCCTCACAAGTACGCCTTCTGTAATAGCTACGTTTGGTCCCATGGTGTAGTTGTTGTTCCTGAAAGGTAAAAACTTCCAAAAGAGGAAACAAACTTTTAACGTTTTATTTCAACAATTGTTGAGTCTATTACATGTTTTTTTACTTTTAACCTATGAAGATCCGTTTATTATTTCCCTTCCTATTATTAACCTTATTTTCACAAGCTCAGCAACTTCCTGCTCAGCAATTTGGTGATTGGAACAACCTTTTAAAAAAGGCCAAGATCATGACCGGAAAAGAAGCCCTCTTGCCGAAAGAACTCGAGGCTTTACCGATTTATAAGATGCATGGTCAGTGGATGCTGTCGCTTTATGGCAAACTCACTCCAGACGCACCTTACAATGAGCTTACAGAGTTGGGATGCATTGTAGGGAAACCCGTTGGAAATATTTTAACTTGCAAAGTTCCTCTCACGGAAGTTGGAAATGTAAATTGGGATCGCTACTATAGTTATTTAGAGATCCCCTCAAAAGTAGCTCCACTCTTAGACCGTGCACGAAAAGATACGCGTGCTGATTCTGTGCAAAACGGCTGGGGATTGCCGCAAGCATTTACTGGAAAAGATGTTTTAATCGGGATTACAGACTGGGGATTCGATTACACACACCCCATGTTCTATGATACCTTAATGCAAAATTCAAGAGTTCGTGCTTCTTGGGATCAATTCAGAACTGGGAATCCACCGAATGGCTATTTCTACGGAACGGAATTCGACACACCTGTTTCATTGTATAACGCGGGATCAGACACGGCCAATATTTACAGCTACCACACTCATGGTTCTCACGTTGCGGGTATAGCAGGAGGAGGTGGTGCGGGCATTGGTTTACGCGGTATGTCCATCGAATCCGAATTTCTATTTTGCACCTTTTTGATCGATGCGGCTTCTGTGATCGACGGTTTCAACTGGATGCAAGATGTAGCTCAAGCGGATGGTAAAAGATTAGTTGTAAACATGAGTTGGGGACTAACGTATATGGGAACATTGGATGGAAATTCTTTGTTGTCTCAAGCCATCGGTACCTTAAGTGATCAGGGAGTTGTTTTCGTTTCTTCTGCAGGAAATAACGGAAATGTCAATTACCACATTAAAAAAGTATTTAATAACGACAGTTTCCAATCACGCTTTGGATTCTATTCCTATGCTTCAAACCCAAACATGTGGGGACAATCCATTACCATGTGGGGTGAAGCTGGAAAGGATTTTGGCATCCGTTTAAAAGTCTATAATGGTTCTAATGTTTTGTTAGCAGAAAGTGATACCATCCATACGGCAACAATCTCATCTTACATTGACACTTTCCTAGTTATCAATTCAGATACGCTATGGTATAACGTTGGGGGCGAGCATGCCCATCCATTGAATGGACGTTCGAATTTGCGCCTTCGACTTTACAATCCATATGGTTATTGGGCCGTACTTGAAAGTTTTGCGACTGACGGCACCGTGCATTACTGGAATGTCACAGAGTTAACCACCGGAGTCGGAAATTGGGGAATGCCATTCTATGCCTACGGGAGTAACGGTTTAGCCGGAGATGCAAATTACAGTATCGGTGAACCAACATGTTCTCCGGACGTGATCAGTGTTGGTGCTCATAGCTCGGAATATTATACGGGCACTGGGAATTTAGTTGGCGGTCAACTTGCTAGTTTTACAAGCATTGGTCCATTGATCACAGAAGAAATGAAGCCTGACATAAGTGCGCCAGGTGTTTCTGTGACTTCTTCTATATCCAGTTTTACAGATGCAGGTTACACAGCAGTTCAAACGGTGAACTTCAATGGCATCGACTACGATTTCGCCAAGTTTTCGGGTACATCGATGTCGTCACCGGCCGTTACAGGAATTGTTGCGTTGATGTTGGATGCCAATCCGAATTTATCAGCAGCGCAAGTAAAACAGATCATTAAAACTACAGCTCGATTGGATAACAATACAGGAACTATCACGGCACCGGGACACACACGTTGGGGCATGGGTAAAATTCATGCGTGGCGTGCTGTATTAGAAGCTTTAAACACTACTGACATTTCAGAAATCACGGATCAAAGTTTGTTGATTTTCCCGAACCCTGCAACAAATGAGATTCAATTGATCCTGCCGGATAATTTTATCATGACGCGTATTCAGATCCTTTCCATGGATGGGAAAATGTTTGAGGTAGATGCTAAGGAAACCATTGACATTTCAGAATTGGCTATTGGGACATACGTTGTTCAGATTTCGAACGGAAACACGTGGATTCATTCTAAATTAATCGTTCTGTAAAGTTGTAGGTCTGAAGCCCTAACTCCGAGCTGAGATTAATGTTATTTTTGCATACCAATATTGAATTGTAATGACACCAAAATTCCATTCGTTGCGCATTTCTGATGTGCGTCAGGAAACAGAAGACACTGTATCTGTTGCATTTGAGATCCCTACTGAGTTAAAGGCTGAATATGCATACGAACCTGGTCAATATTTGACATTAAAGGCGAATATCGACGGAGAAGAAGTAAGACGTTCGTATTCTATTTGTACAGCTCCATTTGAACAGGAATTGCGTGTTGCGATCAAGCGTGTAGAGAA
>CAYLJB010000013.1:916-3729 GCA_964383785.1 uncultured Fluviicola sp. | reverse complement strand
GGCTACGACGGAATTAAAAGCAGGCGATTTCATGGATGTCATGACTCCAAGTGGAAACTTCATGGTTAAGACTAGTAATTCGAATCAAAAGCATTATGCCTTGTTTGCAGCTGGTTCAGGAATCACTCCAGTCATTGCCATTGCGAAAGCAGTTTTAGAAGAGGAGCCAAAAAGTTCGGTTACTTTGTTCTACGGAAATAAAGGGTTCTCATCGATCATTTTTCGCGAAGAGATTGAGGCCTTGAAAAATGCAAACATGACGCGTTTCAATCCGATTCATGTTTTGAGTCGCGAGAGTTTAGGTAATAAATTGCAAAAGGGACGTATTGATCAAGAGAAAGTAAATCAATTACACCATGCATTTTTACGCCAATCTCAACCAGATGGTGTGTATGTATGTGGTCCTGAATCAATGATCCATGCTGTTAAAGATGCTTTGTCTGCAGCAGGAATTGGTGAGAATGCGATCCATTTTGAATTATTCGGAACGCCAGTAGCACCTAAAGTAGAAAAAGTAAAAGTAGATGGTGCGGTTGTAAAAGCGAAGGTGACGATCATCATGGATGACGATCATTTTGACTTCGATTTAAATTCAGACGACACGAATATTCTTGAGGCTGGTCATAAGGCCGGAGCAGATCTTCCTTATGCTTGTAAAGGCGGTGTTTGCTGTACATGTAAGGCAAAGATCCTGGAAGGTAGTGCAGTGATGGATGTTAATTACGCATTGGAAAAAGATGAAGTTGAAGCAGGATATATCCTCACTTGTCAAGCTCACCCAACATCCGAAAAATTAGTTGTATCATTTGACGATTGATCCATGGGATTATTTTCACGATTTAAAAAGTCTTCGGAAGGAGAAACTAAAAAACGAAGTGCAGTATTAACTGTTGCTTCGAATCAAAAAGTGAGTGCTTCGGCCAACATGATCGCTTTCACGATTCCGGAATCTCTTCAACAGGAATTTGATTTCGAACCAGGGCAATATATCAACTTGCATTGTCCGGTAGGAAATGAAACATTAATCCGTTCTTATTCCATTTGCAGTAGAAAGAACGACGGATTAGCTGTTGGTGTGAAAGCAATTGAAGGCGGAAAAGCTTCCAACTGGCTGGTTCATACCTTGAAGGCTGGTGACAGTATCGAAGTTGACTTTCCTCAAGGAAATTTTAAAGTTCCGGCTGGCTCAAAAAATCTAGTTGCTTTTGCAGCAGGTTCAGGTATTACACCCATTTTCTCTATTGCAAAATCGCTATCTCCTGATCAACAATTAACCTTGTTCTACGGTAATACTAATCCAGAAGAGGCCATGTTCGTTCAGGAATTACAAGCACTTCCTCAGGTGAATGTGCACTTGTATTTTTCTCGGACAGATGTTGCAGGGACTCAAAAAGGTCGTTTAGACAAACAAGCGATCAGCGAGGCAATTAAAGCCGAATTGTCGTTGTTGCGTGCAGATCATTTTTTCATCTGTGGTCCAGAGGCGATGATCATGGGAGCTCAAGAGGTGTTAACAGTTTTCGGCATTCAAAAAGAACGCGTTCATTTTGAGTTATTCACTACTCCGGTTTTGATGAAGCAGGAAGAAACGACTGTGGTCGGAGCTTTCGAAGGAGTGTCAAAGGTTTCTGCGGTATTAGACAATCAGATCGTTCAAATCGAATTGCCAACTAATGGAAAAAGTATTTTAGACGCACTTGATGCTGCCGGACAAGATGTTCCTTATTCTTGTAAAGGTGGTGTTTGTTGTACATGTAAGGCGAAGATCATTGAAGGTAGTGCACGCATGACCATCAACTATGCTTTGACCGACGATGAGGTGAAAGAAGGGTATATTTTGACTTGCCAAGCTCATCCTACGAGTGAAGTATTAAAATTAGATTTCGATGTCTAAAATAGCATTGGTAATAGGTGCTAGCAGAGGTATCGGCAAAGCGTTAATTGAAAATCTCTCTGCAAAAGGAATAGATACTACTGGTTGTGCACGTTTATTGAAGCATTCGGATTTAGGAAATCTGCACCTTCGCCATTTGGATTTATCCGCACCTGATCTAAAATCGAATTTAGAACAGATCATTCAAGATCTACCTCAAATCGATTATTTGGTCAATAACGCCGGAGCCATTGCGGTAAAACCATTTATGGAAATGACTCGCGAGGACATGCTCTCTGTTTATCAGGTGAATGTTTTTGCTGTGATGGAGGTGATTCAAACCTGTTTGCCAAAAATGACTAAGGGGTCCCACATTGTAAACATCTCATCCATGGGCGGTTTTCAAGGGACTATGAAATTCCCAGGTTTAAGTGTTTACTCGCCTTCTAAAGCGGCCGTTGTTGCCCTTACGGAATTGCTTGCTGAGGAATTGAAAGAAACAGGGGTTTCCATTAACTGTCTGTGCCTAGGTGCAGTCCAAACAGAAATGATGGAGGAAGCATTCCCAGGTTATAAAGCTCCACATACGGCTTCAGAAATGGCGGAATATATCGCGAATTTCACCACTACTGCAGGATCCTATATGCATGGAAGAATCATTCCTGTTTCGAATTCAACCCCTTGATGGAACTCGCTCTTGCTCCATTACAAACATACACCGACCACCATTACCGAAATGCACATCACGAAGTTTACGGTGGTATAGATACCTATTATGCGCCTTATCTGCGTATGAACAATGACGGAACGATAAAAGCCGGACCTAAGTTGGATATTCTACCCAAAAATAATCTTGTTCCAATCATTCCGCAATTGATGTGTTGTTCCGTAGATGATTTCTTTATACTTCATGACTACATTTTTTCCTTGGGTTATAATG
>CAYLJB010000013.1:0-906 GCA_964383785.1 uncultured Fluviicola sp. | reverse complement strand
GTTAACTGGAATATGGGCTGTCCTTATCCAATGGTCACTAATAAAGGCTTAGGAGCAGGTGTATTGAACAAACCCGATGTTCTCCGTGAATGGTTAGATGCCATTTTTCCGAAACTTAAACTGAAATTGGGAATTAAGATGCGGATGGGGATGAGTAGTACGGAAGAAATCCATGACTTGATACCTATTTTAAACGAGTACGATCTGTCCGAAGTAATCATTCACGCTCGTTATGCAGAGCAATTATATAATGGAGGTTGCGATGTTGAACAATTTCAATTAGCTGCAAAGTCGCTCATTCATTCAGTAAGTTACAATGGTGACATCACTGATTTGGAAGGTTTCTACACTATTAAATCCCAAGTCTCCCCTATTGAACGGTTTATGATCGGAAGAGGGGCAATTGCAAATCCTGGGATCTTTCAAGAAATTAAAACAGGACAGTTAATTGGATCTGTTGATTACAGAATTAAGTTATTTGAGTTTTCTCGCTTAATTGAAGCTTCTTGCCTGCGATCGAACAACAATGAGGGCTATGCCTTGATGCGATTAAAGAGTTACTGGGAAGCATTTTCAGAAGAATTAACGGAAGGGAAGGCGGTTTATCGCAAGTTAAAGAAAGCAATAAGCTTAAAGGAATTTTGGGACATTATTGAACGAGGGATCGCGTATTGATCAAGTTAAAATTACCTTTCCAAATAACAGCACAAAAAAAACGTTCCTTTTGGGAACGACTTTATAAAAGTGGCAACTCCTAGAGATTCTTGGTACGTGCCTCGGGCAGGTTCTTAGAGCTCTAGATCCCGAACACCTTTAGGGTTTTCGGGAGACTTACCTTTCAAATTTCCTGAACACAAAAAAGCCGTTCCTTTTGGGAACGGCTTTATAAAAGTGGCATCGACTTAC
>CAYLJB010000012.1:31305-49347 GCA_964383785.1 uncultured Fluviicola sp. | reverse complement strand
TCGAACCTTTTTGGGCCAATGCAAAGGACAAGATTATTGCCATTCCAACTCAGAATACTTTCATTTGGTCAATCGTGAACATTGCAAAGAGCAGAAATACCGGTGTGGAAAATTATTTAAACCTCCAATTTTCCAATAAAAAGCGCACCATTGATTATTCCTTAAGTGTCAATTACACCTACCAATCCTGTATCGACCTTTCGAATGAGCATGCGAGTAATTACAGACATCAGATCAGTTATTCTCCACAACATAGTAGCAATGCGGAATTCACGGTTCATTACAAAACATGGAGTATTTTTGTTTCCTCTATGTATGTTGGCAATCGTTTCGCTTTGCCTGAAAATATATCTACGAATGAACTACCGGCTATCCTGCAATTCGACGCGGGGTTGACCAAGAGTTTTCCCATGAAAAAACAGCTCTTGCGCATATCTGGAGTCATTAGAAATTTGAGCAATGTCAACAATCAATATATCCGTTATTTTGTTTTGCCTGGCATTCATTACCAAGTTAAATTGAGCTATGAAATATTTCCTGCTTCTCACCGTATCGCTCCTGCTCCTGTCTTGTAAAAAGGACAAAACCCAGGAAATCAGTGCGCCTAGTATGCTTACTGATGGATTTCTCGTTTTAAATGAGGGATTGTTTCAGCATAATAATTCTACCTTGACCTGGATGCCTGCCAATGGTCAAAATGCCATATCGAACTTTTTCGAGCAAAAGGCGAATCGATCGCTTGGTGACACTGGAAATGACATGCAGCGTTACGGGAACAAGATCTATGTTGTTGTTAATGTTAGTAGCACGATCGAAGTCCTGAATGCAAGCACTGGCTCAAGTATATCACAGATTTCGATGATGAATGGAGCCACGCCTAAACAACCACGTTATATAGCTTTCCACGGAAGTAAGGCTTACGTTTCTTGTTACGATGGCTTTGTGGATGTCATAGACACGGCATCCTTGCAAATCGAACAACGCATACCTGTCGGCGCCAATCCGGAACAGTTAGTCGTGAGCAACAACAAACTATTCGTAGCCAATTCGGGTGGATTGAACTTTCCGAATGTTGACAGCACGGTCTCAATCATTTCTTTGAGTTCACATACAGAACTTACTCGTGTAACGGTCGGACCAAATCCAGGAAAGATCTGTACGGATCAAAACGGTAAAGTGTATGTGATTTCACGCGGAGATTACGGCGCGATTCCAGCCAAACTACACCGAATTGATCCAACAACAAACATGAAAACGGCAAGCTATTCTTTTGCAGTGGACGATGTGGTTCCTTACTCCAATGGATTACTGATCATTCGAACTGACACTGGGATCAAAGGATATCAATTCGACACGCAAAGCGAGCAATGTGCGACTGCAGCGGCGATTGAGTTTACAGGAATAACGACCTACTACGGAACCAAGTATCGAAATACAAATGCATCCTGGTATGTGTTTGATGCTAACGGATACACGATGAATGGATTCGTCAAACAGTTCAACCAATCCGGAACACTACTCAATACTTATTCTGTTGGTTTAAACCCGAATAACATTCTATTCTATGATTAAGCAACTAGTAGCATTTTACTTCCTTGGAACCTCCTTGATGGGATTGGCACAAAGTTACCATGATGCACCGGGCGCGGCTGGAAGTATTGCCATTTCGAAAGACAGTAGTTGTTTTGTCGCTTGGGCAACGAATGGCATTATATCACGTGGTTATTTGGACATCAACGATACATTAGTAACGGACATCGGCTCGAATCGAGCATCTTTTGGGGTGCTTGAAAATGCACTTGGTCCTGCTGAAGGCGATGGAATGACGGTTGTTTCACTGGGTGATTCGGGTTCAGTCACCCTGACTTTTGATCAACCGATCACTAACGGCCCCGGTTACGACTTCGCAGTTTTTGAAAATTCGTTCATGGATCATTACATGGAATTTGCCTTTGTTGAAGTTAGCTCCAATGGAACAGATTTCGTTCGTTTTCCAAATGATTCAGAAATTCCATTTATTTCTCAGTTAGGGAATGCATCTTTAGCGGACTGTCGCATGGTTAACAATTTGGCCGGAAAATACCGCGCCGGTTTTGGCACTCCATTCGATCTTAGTGAGATTCAGGGTGTGAATGACAGTGTAGATGTCACAAGTATCACACACATTCGATTGATCGATGTCATCGGATCGATTGATGGATCTCATGTATCTTATGACAGCGATAATCAACCGATCAACGATCCTTATCCTACTCCATTTCCTTCCTGTGGATTTGATTTGGATGCCGTTGGAGTGATCAATCAATTTGTAGGCTTAGTAGAGAACGAACTTTCTTTGTGGTGCGTCTATCCCAATCCAAGTATGGGAACAGTGCGTTTTTCAGAGAAATGGATCGGTAAAGAAATTCGCATCTTGAATCATTGCGGACAATTCATGTTCAGTAAAGTACTTGAGACCAATGAAATTTACCTTGAGAATCTCTTATCAGGGATCTATTTGATACAGTGTGAAGGAGTCACAAAAACGCTGGTAATTCAAAATTAAATTTCTCGTCATTTTTTTGGAGCAAAACTGAGTGCGAAAAGAAGTTTCGTTCCAAAATCACTCCAACCTTTCTTTCATTTATTACTGAAAGTTTCATATATTTGAAACATGACTTTAGAACAGGCAAAAAATCAGTTCATACAAACGTGGGGAAGTTACGGTTCACAATGGGGAATCAACCGGACCATGGCTCAGATACACGCCTATTTATTGGTGAGTGACGGAGCGAGATCTACCGACGAGATCATGCAGCAACTATCCATTTCACGAGGCAATGCAAATATGAATTTGCGCGAATTAGTTAACTGGAATCTATTATACAGAGAGAGTATTTCTGGTGATCGCCGTGAGTATTTCAGAGCAGAAAAAGACATGTGGGAAGTAGCGAAACGGATCTTACAAGAACGCAAGCGACGCGAATTCGACCCCTTGATCCAACATTTACAAGAACTTAAGAAAGTGGAACAAAGTTATGAATCTATCAGTTTTGTGGCCACAATAGAGAATATCGAACGACTGATCAATCGTATGGACAGTTTCAGCAAACTACTTATCCGAGCTGATGAGCACGTTTTCTTCGGCAGGTTGATGGAGTTGTTCAAATAAAGTTATTTTCATTTATTTCTGAAACTTCAAAATAATTTAATTAACTCAAGCAAGAAATTAAATAATTACTATAAATAAAGAATAGTAAATTCTTGATATTTAAAATTTCAACGAGCTTTACTTAAGGATTTACTTTAACTTAAAGTAAACGTTTGATCAAACCCATATAATGATATGGAGGATATTTAATTCGGAAATCCAACCAAGAAGATGACTTTAAAACAGCTTTCTCATGACTGAATGCTAAGAAACTAGCTTTACCGTGATACTTCCCTATACCACTATTCCCTACCCCACCGAAAGGTAAATCGTGATTTGCGACATGCAGGAGCACATCATTGTGGCAAAATGCTCCGGAAGACGTGGCATTTCTCAAGCGCACTGCTTCTCGCTCTGAACCAAAATAATACATCGCCAATGGCTTATCCATGACCTGAAGTTTCTCAATTACCTCATTCAAATTGTCAAACTCGATTATTGGCAGGATCGGTCCGAAAATCTCTTGTTGCATTACCGCATCCTCCCACGAAACATCCTCTAGAATTGTAGGCGCTATTTTTCTCATTGATTTGTTGGCCGCGCCCCCCAAGCGAATCTTTCCAGAATTTAAATAATCCATTAAGCGCTCCATTGCTGCATCATTGACAACATTTACATAATCCGGATGATTCATCGGATCTTCTCCATACATCGCTTCTACACTCGATTGAAACGCTTGGATGAATTCTTCTTTTCGGGATCGATGAATCCAAATAAAGTCCGGCGCTATGCACGTTTGACCGGAATTGATCAATTTCCCCCAAGCAATTCGTCGAGCAGCAATTTTAATTTTGGCATCTTCGTCAATAATCGTCGGACTTTTACCGCCTAATTCCAAAATGACCTTAGACAAATGAATAGATGCTGCTTGCATTACGATTTTTCCAACTCGGGAACTGCCGGTAAAAAAGAAAACATCAAAAGGAAGACTCAACAAGGCTTGATTGGCATCAACATCTCCACGAACGACCGTGATAAAATGCGGGTCGAAGTAATTCGCGATCAAATTCTCAATCAATTCTGCTGTATTCGGAGTAGCAGGAGAAGGTTTTAATACCGCAGTACATCCGGCCGAAATTGCACCAATTAATGGGTTGATCATTAATTGAAAAGGATAGTTCCAAGGTGCCATGATGCAAGCAGTTCCCATTGGTTCGACCTGCAATTTAGAGCGTGATGGAAACATGGCCAAGGGTGTTGAAACTGCCTTATCCATCATCCACTCAGGCAAATGATCCAAGTGTAATTCGATCTCTTTTAACAACAAAGCGATCTCGGTTAAAAACGTTTCTTCTTTTGATTTGTTCAGATCTGATTTCAAAGCCAGATAAATTGATTCTTCGTTTTCAAGAATCAACTTTCGAAGAATCTTCAATTGTTTCTTTCTGAATTCTATAGATTTGGTTTCTCCCGAACGAAAAAACGCAACTTGTTCATTAAAAATAGACGACACAGCTTCCTTCATGGCATTCTCATCATTACTTATCAAATAAAATTAACGATCCTCTCAATAAAAAACCCCATTCACTCATTTGTTCACGCGCACTTAATTTCTTCCATTATTTTCACAAAAAAAAAATCATGAAGAGAACACGTTACTTTCTACCTGCTTTGTTACTGCTTTTTTCTTGTGGCGGTAATGAGACACAACTTCCCGAATCGCCGATGGAAACTGAGCTTGCTACTGAAAAAGAGCTCCCATTGAAAAAAATGACCTTTGAAGAAGCCATGGCAGATACGCTATCAACTGAGCACCCGGTGGAAATCGAAGGATATATTCAATTACCCACCCTTTCAACAATTGGAGATAAAGAGCAAAGTGTTTCGCTATTTGGTAGAAAGAATCAAACTAACGGACTCGCCATCTATACGAAAATGCCCGTTGGTTCCGGAAAAAACAGCATGAAAAAACTTCCTTTGGAATACGACAAATCCGATGTGAAGATCACTGGGAACAAAGGAGAAACTTTGGGATTGAATCAACGAGTAAAACTCACTGGTAAAATGTACTATATGAAATCGTACACCAAAGGAGAACCGGGAACAACCTACTTAACGGTTGAAAAAATCGAGAAAGTTGATGATAAAGAATTCGATTACAGCGCATGGAAAACAGTCAAAACTTTTTCTGAGATCTCGAAAGAAGAAAATCGTCATAATGAATATTACATTGAAGGTACAGTAGATGTTCCGATGTTTGTTCTTACTGGTTGGGAAATGGCCATTGACTTGAAAAAAGGTGGTGAAACAGTTACTATTAAGATCATGACCGGTAAAGAAAACAACCAAATGGAAGACTTAAAAGAGAACTGGACCAAGAAAGATATCAAGATCCGCAACTTTGAAGGAAAAATGATCAAACCAGGTCAGAAAGTCCGGGTATACGGGGTCGCAGCCTTAGACGGTCTCCACGTAGAACGCATAGAATAATCGAAGTCGGCATAAGCCGACTTTTTTTTTCCTTGTCAATTCCCTAATTTCGGTGACATTTTGGAACAAATCAATGAAAACTAAAATCCTGATCTTTCGACCAATCATATTCGTATTTGTAAGTATCTTATTTCTTGCCAGTTGTCAGGAAAATTGTGCTTGCAACGAGGACGAAATGGATGCTTTCCTATTTGAAATGAATTTTCGCTACGGTAATGACCTGACAAAGGATTCCATTGTATGCAGAAAGCGGGATGGGTTATGGATGGTGAAAAGACACGATTATTTAGATTGGCAGATCATGTACGACGAGCAGCAAATTGATCGTCACTCAGCCATTGTCGTTTACAAAATGCCCATTCGATATGCCAAGCTGATCGTTCCATTTATCCGTCACGTACGTGAATATGGTTGGGAAGTTGAATACGTAGAAAAGGAAGCTCACGAGGATAGCTTGTTTTCATTTAAACTGTATGAACCAAACGGCAACATGCAAGTAAAACAAAGCTATAAGTTCAAAGACAAGGGTTGGACCAAGAAATTCGATATTTCCGCATGGTCAGTGCTTGGCGAAGATGTGGATCTTTCAAGAAAATAAGCATGGAAAAGTCATTTTGGGAAGAACGTTATTCAACGAATCAAACTGGTTGGGATCTCGGAGAAGTTTCGCCACCTTTAAAAGCATATATTGATCAGTTAAGTAATAAAGATCTTGCAATTTGTATTCCTGGCTGTGGTTTCGGACATGAAGCTATTTATTTAGAAAAATCCGGTTTTACGAATGTTACAGTCATTGATCTTGTCCAAGACGCTCTAGACCATGTAAAAGTCAAAGCACCCCATGTTCGTTGCATTCACGGAGATTTTTTCGATTTGGACGAGAAATTCGATTTGATCATTGAACAAACCTTGTTTTGTGCAATACAACCTTCCATGCGCCCACAGTATGTACAACAGATCGCTAAACTCCTCAAGCCAGGAGGAAAATTAATTGGAGTATTATTCAACAGAAATTTCGAAGGCGGCCCTCCATTCGGTGGTTCACTATCCGAATATCAGCACTTATTCACGCCCATTTTCAATAGTTTTAGTTGCGAACCGTGTTATAACTCCATTGCCCCTCGAAGTGGCAGCGAAGTATTCATAAAAGCAAGCGTTTAATATGTTCTTTATAGCATCCAAAATCTTCTATTTTCTACTTGGACCGTATACATGGTTATTGGTGGCTTTGGGATTTGCCTTCTTCTCGAAAAATGAACGCCGCAGAAAATTGGGACGACGTTGGGCAATCGCAATAGCATTGATCTTCTCCAATTCATTTCTTTACAAAGAGGTTTGTCGACAATGGGAAGTTTTCGGCACTCCAATCAAAAAAACAGGCAATTACGATGTCGCAATTGTACTAGGTGGAATGACAGATTACAACAATGACTTACAAGAATTAAGTATTCGTCGTGGGGGCGACCGCATTTGGCAAGCAATCACGTTGTACAAAACAGGACACGTCAAAAAACTCTTGATTAGTGGCGATCATGGGAACTTGATTGATCGAGGTCTCCACGAAGCCGAACAATTAAAAGCTTTACTTGTTCGATGGGGAATTCCGGAAGAAGATATTCTAACGGATATCAAATCCAGAAACACCCATGAAAACGCTGTTGAATCTAAAAAGACACTTCAGAAAGATTATCCTGAAGCAAAATCGATGCTGTTAGTTACCAGTGGAAGACATATGCGTCGTTCTCTGGGATGTTTCGAAGCTGTTGGGCTGAAATGTACGCCATTCTCAACAGATCTTTACACAGGTCCCAAGCGGTTTTACACGTTTGAAGACTTCTTGATTCCTAATGTATCAGTAATGGATGATTGGCATGGTTTGATCAAGGAATTCGTGGGCTACCTGGTTTATGACATGACCGGAAAAATATGAAATTCGAATGGCCTCAAGCTGAACTATACTGGTATCCGGATTTTTTAAGTCCGGAAGAATCGTCAAGTTTGTTTCAAAAACTCCAATCTGAAACCAACTGGCGCAGTGGAGAGATCAAACTTTTTGGAAAAACACATGCCATTCCCCGCTTGGAGTGTTATTATGCCAAAGACGGTTTGCAATATGGTTATTCCGGCAGACAACTTGAACTTGACCCCATCCCGGAATATTTGCTCCCCCTTTTGAAACGCGTGGAATCTCAATCCGGAGCAAGCTTCAATGCCTTATTATTAAACTACTACCGAAACGAACACGATTCCAATGGCTGGCATGCCGATAATGAGCGTGAATTAGGACCGAATCCGGTGATTGCAAGCTTGAGCTTAGGAGCAATGCGCGCCTTCCACTGTAAACATGTAGCCTTGAAGCTCACTAAGAAATTGGAATTAAGTTCCGGCTCCTTATTAGTCATGGCGGGAGAAATGCAACATCACTGGAAACATCAGATCGCAAAAAGTTCTAAACCAATCGGCCCGAGAATTAATTTGACCTTTCGGAAAATTTTGGTGAATTATTAAACGTTTCAACGTTTGAGATTTTGAATTTAGCAAAGTTGCTAAGTTCGAAAGTTGGAACATTACACGTTAATTTCCATTTCAATCATTTTCTTTCAACTACACCCAAAGCCTTATTATACCGCTTTGCATTGATCACTCCAACGATAACCGGTGCCGGGATGAGGATCCAGGATGCATAATCGAAAAAGCGTGCTTTCACTTTTAAGGATTCCAATACCAGTGCTTCGTCCAATTGATAGGCATCTATATACGATAAAGAATCTGTGCGTACGTATCGGCATTCACCAATGCTATCAGGGAAAGGATTGAAGCGAAAGTTCCAACCTTTATTGTCTGAGATCAAACTGTCATTTTGAAAAGTCGAATAATACCTATTGAAATAAATGAAGGCTTCTCGATTGCAATCAATTTCTACAGGGTGTGCATCGTGATCGCCCTTGCTCATAATGGCTGGTAAGCCAACGCGTACAAAATAGGCCCATCCCATTCTTTTACTTTGCAAGTAATGACCATATTCATGCTGAAACATCTTATTGTCTGGAAAAGGAGCAATCGACTTTTTAGCAAGAATATATGTTCCCAAACACACACCTGGCCAATCCACATTCATATTCATAACGACAGCACCGTTTGCGTAACGAACCTCATTCACCTTTCCTGTAAAGGTACTGTATGCCTGACCAACTAAAAATCCACCTAAAGTTTGAGGTGTCTGATAAACAAATCGAGAAGTCACTTCTCCAAATCTGCGGATCCCTTTATGATTCGTATCACTAATAAATAGACCACCCCAAATTTTAGCGTCGTGTTTGGAACGCTTAATAGCCTCTTTCCACGCCCAGGAAAAACGGGCACCTTTACCATGCGCAAATCCCCCGACATAACCACACAACCAGGAATCAATAATGAAAAAATCAGGCGAAGCACATTTACTTTCACTTGCGCGAATTTGTCCGAAGAAGCAGACACAGATCAGAAGTAGTTTAAAGCGATCCACGGTGTTAAAACGAATTTGCGGTCCTTTTTAGTATGCTAAAGGCTTCGGAAGTATCACAAACCAAATTAATGGAAAACATTCATGCAAAAAGTACTGAAAACTATTTTAAAGGGCTCCTACAGTTCGAAAGAAGAAGGAAAGGAGATCCAAAACGATTTCAACCGGAATGAAGTTATCAATTTAGAACCTACCGCTCAATTTGCTTATCAAAAAGGAGATTGTAATTGGGGAGGTTAATGATTCCCCATAAGCTTCTTTACTGGGAGTTGTAGTCCTAAGCCTCCACTAGCGAATAGTTGATCCAATGGCTGTGTTCTCCATGGGTCCTGCATGTGCTGGTAAGATGACTCAATAAAGAAATAGAAGTAATCAAACACATGGAATTGAACTCCCGCATTCAAAGATACAGTAGGCTGATACCTACGTTGGAAATTACTAACTGTTTGTATTCCTGAAAGCCCCAAGCCAACTCCTACATATGGATCCCATTTCTTTATCGGAAAGAAGCGTAAAATACTAGCTTGAATCATGGTGTGATCATTGATCACTTCAGTTCCACGCTGAGTACTTGTAAAGACATAGATATCTCCGCGAAAAGCATACTTCTCATCGAAACGCACCGCTAAATTTCCACCAACATAATTATTCAATGCATCATGATTCAGCATCTTCACCGGATAAAGTGACGCTGTTGTTTGAACCAAGCCACTGCGTTCTCCATTTGCTAATTCCTGAGCATTAGCGAAACAAACCAAAAAGCTTGAAAATAGTGCTACTTTCCACCCCATAAGTCTGTAATTGCGTAGTTAAAACCAACAGTAAACAACAAGTGTCCTTCCATAATTCCACCCTTCTCAGAATGAAAAGAAACTTTGTCATCATGAATATGTGAATGAATATGCGTACCTAAATGCAACATGTATTGCGCCATGATACTCATATCCAAGCGTGGAGTTAAATTGAAATGATTACCCACTCCTGCCTGAATAGCGCTACTCCAACGTTGTATTTGATTGGTTCTGTCAGAAAGATCCACATGATGCGTGTAATCAAAACAGTGTCCTGCTAGCACATACGGTTGCCATTTCGGTCTTGGAGCTTCTCTTAAATAATAAAGTACACTCCAACCAATATGATAATCTTCTCTGCGCGTGTAGGTGTTCGTAGCCGGTAAATAATCGAAAAACCATTCTGTGTTAATGCGGTCACTTAAACGAACTCGAAACTGACCTCCTATTCCCAAGGCAGAGCGCTCGTCGCCATTTGCGTTGAAGGTACTAAAAGTCGTGCGTTGTCCAACAGACACCATTCCACCATAAGTTCCTTTAACAGGAATCTCCTGTGAGAAACCGCTCAGTACAAAGACCGAACTTATCAGTAATACAATTAAACTTTTCATGTTGACCTTTTTATCGTTAACGGAAAAAATGTCGCTTTCGTGTATAAAAAAAGGGGCCTAAGCCCCTTACATATTATTCAATTCCCATTTTTTGCATCACATCATCGCTAACACCAGTCGTTGAGTAACCACCATCATGGAATAAATTCTGCATCGTAACCATGCGTGTTAGATCAGAGAATAGCGAGATACAGTAATTTGCACAATCTTCTGCACTTGCATTTCCAAGTGGCGCAATAGAATCAGCGTAATCGTAGAAATCGCCAAAACCTTTGATACCTGAACCGGCGGTAGTTTTTGTAGGCGACTGAGAAACCGTATTCACACGCACTTTTTTCGCAACACCATAGTGATATCCGAAGCTACGTGCAATTGATTCCAACATTGCTTTAATATCTGCCATATCCGTGTAGAATGGATATGTACGTTGAGCTGCCGCATAAGTCAAAGCTACTACACTTCCCCAATCATTGATCGCATCCATTTTGTAGGCAGTAGCCAACATTTTGTGCAAAGACATCGCACTTACATCCAATCCTTTATTGTAGAAATCGTAATTCAACGACGTGTAAGGAATGTTTTTACGGATGTTTACTGACATCCCAATTGAATGTAGAACGAAATCGATCTTACCTCCTAAAATCTCTTGCGCTTCCGTAAACAATTTCTCTAAATCCTCTGTACTTGTTGCATCAGCAGGAATAATTTTTGAATTGGTCTTTTCCGCCAAACCGTTCAACTCACCCATACGCATAGCGATTGGTGCATTAGTTAAGACGAATGTTGCTCCATGTTCGTGTGCTTTTTCAGCAACTTTCCAAGCGATCGAGTTCTGATCTAGAGCTCCGGTAATTATTCCCCTTTTTCCTTCAAGTAATTTAGCCATTGTAAACTTTATTAATTCCTGCAAAGTTAGGATTATATTTCAAATGGACGCCTATTGCGGAGCCAACTCCATGAAGACTCCTCCCTGCAATCCATATCTTGGTTTTTCAGTACCCTCATCGTATTCAACGTGGACTTCCCCATCTCGAATTACAATCAAAAATGGCTTTCCCGCAGTTTTTTGTTCAATGTAATTGTACCCCAGATCGATCAGATCTTCGCCTTCTAAGCGAAACAAGTTCATCTGAATCGCCTTTTGATCTGTTAAACCAATCATTAACACATCTGTAACTCCAGGTGTCATTTCCACTTCGAAAACCTTCACTTGAACATCGTTCAGATCATTCAATTCCCAAACTCCGATCACATTCACTGTTCCACCGATACGCACCATACATTTCACCGTATTCGTTCCTTCAATGACCGAAACAAGTGTTTGATATTTAGATAGAAACAAGCCTTTCACATTTGGTGCTTCGCCGGTTGAGTGAAAATCCGCGATCAGATTACTGTTTCCACTCACCTGAAGTACATCTTGACCAAAGATTGTCAAAACCGAAAACGTAAAAAACAGCGTTATTAATTTTCTCATGACTTTGCAAATTCAATTTCTAATCCATCAAAGGCCACCTCAACGTTTGGAGGCAACATTTCAAGAATTTCTTCATGCGTTCCGAAAAGGTGTGATATGTGTGTCAAATAGGCTTTCTCAGGTTGCACCAGATTGATAAAATCCAATGCTTCCTCTAAATTAAAATGAGAAATATGCGCCTCCCTTCTCAAAGCATTGACCACTAACACCTTCACTCCTTTGAGCTTTTCCCTTTCTTCTTCACTTACAGTTTTTGCATCTGTGATGTAGGCGAAATCCCCAAAGCGGAAACCTAAAACCGGCATTTTATAGTGCATAACCTCTACTGGTACTACTTTACCGAAACCAACCAGGTCGAACGGTTCTTTTGAAATCTCTTTGATCTGTAACTGAGGAATACCCGGATATTTATCAGCTGCAAACACATAATGATATTCGCGGTGAAGGGCATCGATCACTTGCGGAGAACAGTAGACATCCATGTCGCGATTCTCTTTGAAATTGAATGCGCGAACATCATCCAAACCAGAAAGATGATCTTTATGTTCATGTGTAAATAGCACCGCTCGCAGTGAGAGCACCTTATGACGCAACATTTGTTGACGAAAATCTGGCCCGGCATCTATCACATAATTTTCACCTCCATGCGAAATAAGGACAGAACAACGCAAACGATCATCTTTTCGATCTGTTGAAGTACAGACATGACAATCACAAGCTATCACAGGAATCCCTTGAGAGGTACCAGTTCCTAAAAAAACAACTTTATCCGGAGTCAGGCCTTGCTTTTCCATATTTGTACAAAAAGCATCAGCCATCCAATGATCAACAACAAACCTCCTATTGGAGTAATTGGACCCAGAATTTTAGATAATACTGAATCTCCACCTATGGAGGCAAGAATCAAAGCATAAATACTAAACGAAAAAAGAATGACCCCGAATACCAACAACCGATATACAGCTAGATTCATTGCTGCAGAACGATTAGCCATCGAGCCCATGGCAAGGAAAGCCACACCATGGATCAACTGGTAACGCACGCCAGTTTCAAAACTCAATAATTTATCGGGATCAGAGATCACATTTTTCAATCCATGAGCTCCAAAAGCTCCAAAAGCAATTCCGCTAGCCAAGAAAGCGACACCGGCTAACAACCATTTTCTTTCCATACAACGAAATTAGCGAAAAGGGTTGTTTAATGATTATTCTTTCTTTTTTGAAACCACTTTTACCAGTTCATAAATGAACTTAGATTCATTCTCCGCTGGGTTTTCACGCAAAGTAATTCGAATGGATAGGTCATAGATATAGCCCTCCTCAAAATTAAATCCATCAATTGGCTCAGGTAATACCTCCCAAAAATCAGTACCAATAGAAGCCCCCTTTTGCACCATAAAGCACATTTTGTCCGCGCTAAATCCATCGCATGCTACTTTATGGGCCTGTACACGCATGGTGATCAATTCAGAACTAAAGGTAGTTTCAAATCGAGAACGTCCATTACCTGCCATACTCACAGTAGCAAATAACAAGAACAAGAATGTAGTAGCTGTTTTCATAGGAATCGATTTCTTATCAAGTTAAGAAAAAAAGGGAACAATAACAACATGTTCCCTAATAATATTTATCGTTTGTTTTGTTTAACGAATGTTTCGAATTCTTCTTTTTCCGAATCAAACGTAAATAGCTCTGATAAGGTCATGGCATTGATCGGGTCAGTTAAGCGCATATACATGAATTTCGCCATTTCCAATCTGTCTCCAGAAAAGGTAAGCGTCTCCAAAACCTTGTATGCTTGCCCACTCGTCAAACACTTCGTTTTTAAGGTACTTTGAATCGAAGTCAAACGATCTTCATCAAATCTCATGCGCTTCAATTCATCCACATAAGTAGTACTTGTAAACATTTCAGAACAAGTTACACTCATTGGTTGTTTCGGGGCCGGTGGAGTTGAAGGGGTTTGCGTTCCTGATGTGCTAATATTTACATTTTGTTGAACATTTGTAGTGGTTGTACTCGTTGAGGTAGAAGAAGAAGAAGATGTAGTAGTTGTTGTAGTCTGCGTATTCATCCCAGAATTGTTCGGGTCCATTCCACTCATTGAAATCCCGACATTCATTTGAATGGTCTCTCCTGTAACTGGATCAACAACTGTTGTTGTACTACCAACACCCCCGTTTCCGGTATTTGAAGGATCAGTCATGTTTACATTCATGTTGATTCCTCCAGTTTGAGCATTTCCAGAAGTTGTTGCAGTAGTACCTGAACTCATGGCGGTGCTTGAACCTTGAACTGTGGTGGTTGTCCCTGCTGAATTAGGAGTTTGAGATGACGAAGATGTAGAAGTTGTACTAGTCTGCGTATCAATCCCCGGATTATTCGGGTCCACTCCACTCATTGAAATCCCTACATTCATTTGAATGGTCTCTCCTGTAACTGGATCAACAACTGTTGTGGTACTACCAACACCCCCGTTTCCGGTATTGGACGGATCAGTCATGTTTACATCCATGTTGATTCCTCCGGTTTGACCATTACCAGAAGTTGTTGCAGTAGTGCTTGAACTCATGGATGTGCTTGAACCTTGAACTGTGGTGCTTGTTGCTGCTGAATTAGGTGTTTGAGATGACGTAACAGTTGTAGTCGTACCAACGCTTCCTTGATTTGGAGTTGAAGTTACCGGTGCTGTTGGTGTTTGAACGACAGGTTGATCTGAATAAACTGCCTGTTCGCTTGGTCTGTAAATTACATTCGTAGATCCACCAGGAGCTTGAGTACCACCACCTGTAGTTCCAAAATACTGTAATTTACCTTTTCCTTTCTTGAAGGTAACACGAGCTAAATAGTCACCTGGCTCTTCTAAATAGATCTTCTTATTGATATCAGCAGTTTTTCCATCAGCAAAGATCAATTTCACTTCGTATGAACCCTGACTTAAACTGCCGATTTTTACGTTGGTAAGTGGAAGTGAATTTTGCTTGATCCCATTCATGATAACAAAAAATTGTTGGCCGCCATTGTTGAAAATGGTCAATGAATAAGATTGTGCCATGACTTGAAGTCCGACAAATAATAATGCAATCAGTGTAAAAATTCTCATAGGTTTAAATTTTTTAGCGGCTGTTTACCAGTACTGTGCCAAATTACGACACAAAATCTTAATTTCTTGTTAATGATCCATCAAACTTTTCGCATTCTCTCTGGAAATAGTAGTAACTGTATCTCCTGATAATAACTTTGCAATAGCATCCACACGCTCCTCTGGACGCAAAAGCACAATACTTGTTTTTGTTTGACCCGAATCATGATCCTTACGCACCTCTAATTGATGAGATGCTTTCGCTGCTACTTGAGCCAGGTGGGTGATCGCGATCACTTGTAAATTGGAGCCAGTTCGTTGCAACATACTTCCAATGCGCAATGCTACTTCTCCGGAAACTCCCGTATCGATCTCATCCAAGATCAACGTAGGCAATGATTTTTTAGCACTTAATGTCGCTTGAATGGCCAACATAAAGCGCGATAATTCTCCGCCACTTGCAGATCTCTCGATTGGCTTTAGTTCCATACCCTTATTGGCACTGAATAACAACTGAATTTGCATCCCCCCATTTGCATCAGGCGTATTGGAACTTTCAATCCGAAAATGCACTTGCGATTCAGTCAATTTCAATTCTTGTAATAAATTTAGCAAATGCGGCACGATACGCTCGCTACTAATTAACCTTGCCTCGTAGAGTGCTGCAGCACGTTCGGCGTATTGCAAATGCAAGGACTTGATGTCATTTTCCAACTTTTCGAGGTGCTCATCTGCGTTTGCGACGCGATCTAACTTCTCGATAAAACTCTTTTCCAGTTCAAACAATTCTTCTTGCGTTTGCACCTGATGCTTTCTCAAGGCGTGATTATAGCGATCAATTTGTTCGGTGATAATAGATAATCTTTCCGGATCAATCTCAAGTCCTTCTAATTGATTATTAGCTTCTTGAGCAATATCCTCCAGTTCGATCAAACAGGCCTGAATACGCTGCGCCAATTCGCTCAACGAAGCATCTGTTGATTTCCATCGATCTATACCTGTTCGAATGCGATTTAAACGATCTGCGGCACCCTCATCTCCTCGAATGGCTTCATCTATCAATTGAAAAGAAGCACGCAGATCATCTGATTGATTCATTCGTTGAAGTTCCTTCTCTAAATCTGAAAATCGATTTTGGTAAAGACCCAACTTATCCAATTCATCCAATTGGAAACGGTAATAATCTAATTCCTTTGCTTGATCTTGTTGTGCTTGAATGAGCCGATCCCGTTCTTTTTCCAGACGATACATTGTTCGGAATACGTTTCTAACCTCTTCCGCTAAGTCCAAACAATCCCCAAAAGCGTCCAGCAAGTCAAATTGAAATCGTGCTGATTTCAACTCTAAGGTCTCATGTTGCGAGTGGATATACACCAATTTCTCAGTTAGCTCCCGCATCTGACTTAATTGAACCGGTGTATCATTGATGAAAGCTCTGGATTTTCCTTGAGCAGTTATTTCCCGTCGGACATAGGTTTCTGAATCCCAATCGATGTCTTCTTGTTCGAACCAAGGTTTTAAAGATTCATTTACCAAAAAGCGCCCTTCTACAATGGTCTTTTCATCTTGATTGCGAATAACCGAATAATCAGCACGTTCACCCAAGATCAAATTCAATGCACCCAATAAGATCGACTTACCACTTCCCGTTTCACCAGTGATGGCAGTAAATCCATTTTCAAAATCTAGGGTTGCGGCCTCAATGAGCGCAAAATTGCGGACAGTAAGGTGTTTGAGCATTAGTTCAAAATTTCTTCGTAACGGGATGAATTTGCCGGATCGATCTTCTTGAGTACAGCTACCACCTCGGTTTTTTCCTGTGCATTTGCGTCTAGATACAAATTCTTGATCTCATCACGTTTTGATTGCGCGAAATTCAACAAATTGATCGAATTCGGTCTGGTTGCAGATATCTTACTCATCTTGTTCAGGGCATTATAGATGGCCTTCCGAGCTTCATCTTTGTTCTCGTACAATTTATCCATCCCTAAGCGGTGGTATTCGTACAAACCTTCTCTAAGTGGTTCAAACAATTGCTGTAACTGATTATCCACCAACCAATAGCGATTGCGTTTCCCTTGTTCATTGGATTTCCATCCTGGCGCACCAGAATTTTGTGCATTCGTTACAATCTGTTGTGCTTCTGTAAAATAAGGCGTGCCTCCCTTCAAAGAAAAAGTATCATAATCCAAGCCTATGATATAATAGGCATAGAAAGCTAAGATTGATGTTAAATTATCTCGGAACTGGTTGGGCGCATAGATCAAAACAGTATTGCGCGAATAACTGAATTGGAAATCGTCGTCTTGAAAATTGAATACTGTCGTGTTGTACGAACTATTGAAAACAGGTCTGGAGTATTGCACTTGCAAGGATCCCGTAAATGTTCCGTTATTAATTGTATTGATCTGCAGCTGTAACTGACAATTGATGCGCTCTTCCACTTTGAATTTATCCTTCGTCCAGGCGGTATTGTTCATCATATCATAGATCGTCTGCTTCAACTGATCGAACAGTTCTTTTTCCGCGGAAGTAACCTCGGTCTTAATATCGGTGATCAGTGTTACCTGACAATTCAACTCCTGGGCACTTACCCGAGAGGTAAGGATCAATCCGAATATGATTAAAAAACGTTTCATTTTTCTGTTGCAATTGCGTAGATCAGCGCGAAAGCCAATTCTTTTTTTGACTGTAACTCAAAACTACGAATATTATTGTTGTCTCGAAAGATCAGTTGCACGGAATTCGTATCAACACCAAATCCCACTCCATCATGTCCCATTTCATTCAGCACAATGGCATCCAAGTTCTTTCTAATCAATTTATCTTGTGCATAAGCCAATCCGTCTTTGGTTTCTAACGCAAAACCAACAATTTTTTGGTTTGTCGCTTTTTTAGATGCCGCCCATGCAAGAATATCTGGATTCTTCATCAACTCAATGTTCAATTCATCCGCATGC
>CAYLJB010000012.1:22581-31295 GCA_964383785.1 uncultured Fluviicola sp. | reverse complement strand
CTTTTGATCTGCAACCAATTTTGGTCGGTAATCTGCTACGGCTGCAGCAAAAATTCCCAAATCACAAGACGGCCAATGAGATTTGACAGCGCTCAACATTTCTTCAGCACTTTTTACACGCGTCAATGTAATACCAGGATGAGAAACCGATAATGCAGAAGGTCCGGAGATCAATTGAACCAGAGCTCCATTAGCCGCTGCTGCCTCCGCCAACGCGAATCCCATTTTACCGCTGGAATGGTTACCCACAAATCTCACAGGATCGATCGCTTCATAGGTTGGACCGGCTGTGATCAACACCTGTTTTCCGCTCAATACTTTATCCGCAACCAATGCGCTTTCAACATGGATCAACAAGGTCTCAGGCTCAGCCATTCTTCCTTCTCCTTCCAAACCGGATGCTAAAAATCCTTTTTCTGCAGGAATGATGATACAGCCATCCGCTTCAAGTTGTTGGATATTTCTTTTCGTAGATGGATGTGCATACATATCCAAATCCATCGCCGGAGCAACTAAAACCGGACATTTGGCGGAAAGAAAGGTGGCGAGTAGGAAATTATCTGAAAATCCATGAGCCATTTTTGCCAAAGAATTGGCAGTTGCCGGAGCAATGATTATGATGTCCGCCCAAAGCGCCCACTCTACGTGATTGGTCCAAGTTCCTGTTTTGGGATCGTAAAACTCCATTCCAACAGGTTCTTCTGATAAGGTTGCGAGGGTTAGTGGTGTGATAAAATGAGAAGAGGCAGGAGTCATCATACATCTGACTTCTGCCCCTTGTTTTTTCAATAATCGAACGAAGGATGCAATTTTATAAGCTGCGATGCCACCGGTGACACCTACCAGCACACGCTTTCCCTTCAACGACATAATACGATTATTCCTGTGTATTGCGGAAATAAACTTGATCTGATTTCATTTCTTCGATCGCCATAGCAACAGGCTTAGGCAATTTCTCATAAAAACGAGAGATTTCTATCTGCTCACGATTTTCAAAAATCTCCTCTAGGTTATCTGTAGAAGATGCAAACTCTTGCAATTTAGAAGTCAACTCCTCTTTCAAAGAAGAACTGATCTGGTTTGCACGCTTTGACATCACCACAATGGATTCGTAGATATTCGATGTACCGTTTTCAAGTTCGATCGTATCTCTGGTCACTGTAGAGCGTTCTGCATTTGTGTTTTTGAAACTCATGTTTATTTGAATTTTTATTTAGTTGTTGGAGTCGCTTTCAATGCAGAAAGTTTCTCCGGATAATCTTTGAATTCGCGAAGATACGAGGAATTTGGAAATTCAGCAAGAAAATCGTTGTAAGATTCCAAGGTGCGAGCTTTTCGTTCTTCAATTTTCGACTCAATACTATTTACAGTTAACAGGTAATAATTTCGTACTAACAAGGCAAAAACCTCTTCGCGATATGGAGATTTAGGAAAACTCTCCAAAAATGACTCGGCTGTAACTGTTGCGGCACGGTAGTTTTCAGTTTTCGCGTACAAACGAACATTCAACACTTCCTTTGTTTGCAATTTGTAGCGCAATTGATTCATGATCTGATTACAGGTGTCTACTCTTTCTGAATTCGGGAAAGTATTGATAAAATTCTGTAAATCATTTAAGGCCAATTCTGTTTCATTTTGATCCAAACTTGGCTCCGGAGAATTCTGCACAGCACATAAAGCACCCAGAAACATGGTTTCTTCCACATATTGCGAATAAGGGAACTTAGAACCGAAAGATGACAAATAATAACTTGCCATATACCAATCCTCTACCGCATAACATGCTTTGCCCAACCGATAATATGAAACCTCTCCATTTGGCGACTTCGGTGATCGCTGATATACTTGCTCATAAAGCGCAACACAACGTTCATACTTTTCTTCATTGAAAAGCTTGTTCGCTTCTGCAAACTTCGCGTTGTAATCATCAGATTTTAAGATCTTGTTGTAGTTGCTACATGCACTGAACAACCCAATTAAGAATACTCCTAGTATGATTCTCATAGGTTGCAAAAATAGGATAAAATTCATCGAAAGCTTCCAAAATTATCACAATAAACGACCCGCTCTGATTTCCATCAAGCGAAACAATCGATCCACTGAATGCAATTCTTTGTCTAAAAACGTTTCAATACCCACTTTATTTTCTACAAACGATTGATCCGGTTCATAGGGTGGAGAAAGTCTGAAATAATGTGCTTTTTTGTCACCTCTCAACTGTTCTCGTATTTTCAGATGCTCCAACTCTGTTGTAATCTTTGATGACAGCTGCTTCATTTGACTTCCTATGCTAATGATCACCAATGAATCTTCCGGATAAAGACAGTGAGCCAGATTTACAGCTTGTTGAATTGGATTTACATAAAAACTATAGCCATCCAAAGAATCTCGATTATTTCCATCGTCTTTTTCGGGGCGAATAAATTGCGAATAAAGATCTTGTAAACGCTTACCTTCCTGATATGGACTCATGGTTGAAATACTATTCAGCTCCCCATTTTTTCCGTCATGATAATTCAACAACACATGCTTTTGAAGGTCTCGCAAGGTTACTTCTGAAAATTTACTTTTAACACTTCCAATTGAGAGCTTTTGATCCATCAGGAAGGAATCAGATAAATCTATTAAATTGGCATGGAAAGAGCTTGGTGATTTTGCCAGTAACAAAGACAGTATGTTCGATTCACCATATGATACCGTTAGATCAACCCATTCAAAAGAAAAACGATCACCTACCAAGCAATTGAACTTTTCCCGAATATAGTTGAGTGAAATGACAGGTGTCTCCAAGGATCTTGGACCACCATCTAAACATAATATTATTCGGTACGTACATGACATACCAAAATTTACGAAATCTTTTCAGGGAATTCGTGACTGTTTTACAGATCGAATGCAGGAATGTATGAAATAGTAATTTGCATGAATATTACTTCACGCGCAATTGCTTACCAACCTGTAAAGTTGTAGTTGGTCGCATCCCATTAAGACTACATAATTTAGAAACAGTGGTGTTGTGACGGGATGCAATTTCAGATAGAGTATCACCTGGACGAACTTTGTAATACTTGCGTGCTCCTGCAACTTCTGGTTTTCTCTGAACAGCTGCAATGACTTCACCTGTCTCCATTTGATCAGATGGTTTTGCTCCAGGACGGAAAATACCTCGATGTACCATCAAGTTTTCATCTTTCACTTCTTTCTTTGCAAAATCGATCACTTCTTCCGGATTCATTGGAGCGTCGTAAAAACGCACTTCAAAATGCAAGTGAGGACCAAAGGAACGTCCTGTATTTCCACCCAAACCGATCGGCTCTCCTGCTTTTACTTCCTGATCTGGAGCAACCAAATGCTTACTCAAATGGGCATAGAATGTCTCCAAACCATTGTGGTGTCGAATGATTACCAAATTTCCGAATCCGCCGTCATTCCATTTTGCGTAACGTACTTTTCCAGACCAAGCTGCTCGCACCGTATCACCAATATTCAAATCCAGATCGATCCCATTGTGATAGCGTCCGCTGCGGTAACCATAACGAGAGGTAACAACACCCGGAACAGGAATGTGAAAGTCTTTGTGCGCCTCATCATTAACACACAACCAAACCGTGTCCTTGATCTTGGTCATGTCGTTCTTGTGATCAGAAGTGTAACACACGTTGTTATCCCAACGCTGCATGAAACGATAAAAAGTATCCCTTTCGAAAATTGCGGCTACTTGAGGATTCAAAACACCATCAAAAACCTTGTCATCAATGTATCTCCAAGTTCTATTAGCGAAGATCACCATCTTCCCTTCCGGAGTGTCAATGGTATCCAAGATAGCTTGACCATATGAACCAAAAGATAAACTTGCAAAAAGGGCTATAAGGAGATGCTTCATGAATAAATCGTTTCCGGTTTGGACGTGCTAAAGATAGCCCAATTTTCAGCAGGGAAAGGACAAAAAAACGTTAATTCTGAACAATTAGCTGTTTATTGGCGTTCCATCTTAGGTGCTTTTCCATCCACGTCGCGCACAATGATATCGTAAAAAAGGTCTTCATTTGGCTTCACCAGATCAATCAAACCTTTGTCACCATAAGCTTCTTTTGCCGGAACTAAAATCCATAATTTATCAAACAAGGCCCTACCTTTCATCGCTTTGCGCAAGCCAGGAACTAAACCATTATCACTCAAACGAAATGTGAATGGAACGCCGCGCTGGTATGAATTGTCATAACGCGGATTTGTTTTCGTACCTACGAAATAATGAATGGCTACCTCTGAGTTATCGCCAACTTTGATATCCTTAAATTCCAAACTTTCTTCCAAACGCCATACTTTCGTGCCGTCAATATTAGCCGTCGGAGCGATACGTTTACCTACACGCAAGAAAATAATATTTGGAGCATTTGGTGGAATGACTCCCGGAATTCCTTTTTCGCCACGAGCTAATTTCGGAGGAAGATAAATTTCTACGAAATCTCCTACATGCAATTCATTCATTGCTAAATCCCAACCTGAAGTCTGCATGTTATAACCAACCAAAAAAGGGATCATACTGCGCTTCAATAAATGATTTCCATCTACTGCCTGACCATTTTCCAGAGTCAGCTTAAAGTTGATCTCGTATACTTCACCTGCTCTCAATGGCTCTCCATTTCCTTTCTCGAACCACTGGATCTTCATGCCGTTCATAAAGCTTTTTTTGTCCATGACATGTGACATCGGATCCAGCAATTTTTCAGCTTCCGTACGATCGTCTTTTTCAGCCTTGTTTGTCTGAGTTGTCTCTGTACCCTTTTTCACGCCGGAAGTGTCACAAGAAGTGAAAGTAAGCGACAACAATGCTGTTAATCCTAATAGGTGATGTTTCATATGTATCATTCCAATTCGATCAATTTAATATCAACAACTAAGGGAGAAAGTGGTGGAATCTTATCCAGATCTCCAACCAATCCGTGGGCCAGGTGACTTGGAAAGATCAATTTAGCTCTTCCTCCTACCTTCATTAATTTTATTCCTTCGTGAATTCCAGATTCCATTTCACTGTTGTCAACACGAAACACATCTAGCTCGTCTTTTGCAGTACGATAACATTCCGTACCATCTAAAAGCGAAATGCTGTATTCAACTTTAGCATCCTGCCCAGGTTCAGGTGACGCACCTTCACCTGCTTTCAAATCAACGAATCGCAATCCAGTGCCGGTTTCAACAACTTTCCAATTTTCATGTTGCGCCAAGTACATGCGGATATCCAATTCTTCTTCCATGGCAAGATCTTCATTCAGTTCCGCCGATTTATCATTATTCCATTCCGGAATTGGCTTTTCTTGTTTGTCCTCACCGCAGGATGAAATTGCCGCAGCCAATGAAAGTGTAACTATGATTGCATTTACGTTCATACTGTTCTAGGAATGAAATTAGCGACATTCGTTACAAACTTTTTGATCGTTTCGGCCATCGTAAGATCGCTGATTCCGCCCGAAGCGTAGGCATGTCCCCCACCTTCGAAATGTTGACGCGCCAATTCGTTCACAACATATTCACCTTTGGAACGGAAGGATATTTTGATCTTACCATCCTTTTCTACAAATAGCACGGCCATTTTAATACCCTCAATACCCAAGACCTGATTTACCAAACCTTCTGTATCGCCTTTTTGATAATTGAACCGTACTAACTCATTATTTGTGAGACTAACGTAAGCAATGGGATAACCATCCAGACAGACTAATTTTTCGGAAAGGGCAAATCCGCGTAAACGGATGCGATCAATTGTATTCGTATCGAACACCGCTTCATGTATTTCCCAATGCTTCACTCCTTTGCGAAGTAACATGGACAAAATATCGTGTGTATGTGCATCTACTGATGGAAAACGAAATGATCCCGTATCGGTCATAATTCCTAAATACAAACAAGATCCGGACACCTCATCAAGCGAGTCAACTTTATTGATAGCTTCCAGCCATTGGATCACCAACTGTGAAGTAGAGCAAACACTCGTCTCGGAAATTTGCAGTGAACAAAAAGCATCCGGGAACAAATGATGGTCGATCATCACTTTTAGCGCTTTCGTTTCAACCAATACGGATTGCATATCTGTTCCCACTCGGGATGGCTCGTTGTAGTCCAAACAAAAAATAAGGTCTGCTTTTTCTAAAAGATCAGAGGCCTCTATCGTTTGACCATCAAAATGAATGATCTTATCGGAATCCGGAACCCAATGTAAGAATCCCGGCGCTGGATCTGGATGAACTACATGTACGTCCTTACCCCATTTTTTCAACACGTGATACAAACCCATGGAACTACCAATGGAATCTCCATCTGGTGATCTGTGGGAAGTAATCACAATGGACTGAGCAGATTGAACTGCATTGAATATGGCTTGTGCGTCTCTCATAGCTATAAAAAAGCCTCGTAAAGTTACGAGGCTTTCGGAATATTGTTGCGATTTCGTTTAGAATCCAAGTTTTGTGCTGCGTTTTGTCTCAACCAAAACACCGATACAAACCGGCTTCTTTTTATCTCCTCCGCTCATTTTAACGGAAACAAAAACCTTACGCGTTTCGTTGGTTGTGAATTCCAAAGGCTGACCACCTGTTTGATCAGAGCTTGCAAGAGTTTTACGCACGCGTTTGTAAGCTTCTTTTCCTCCTTCAGTTTTCTTCTCTACAACCATTTCATATACCTCATAAGAAATAGTACCAGAGCTGCCAAATTGCGCTTTTGTTGTTAAACGATAATCAAAACCAGGCTGAGCAATAAATGACATTTCGTATGTTTCATCCGAAGTGATGGAAGCAGAACGCGATTGCGAACTAACAGCATAACCATCTTTTTCTTTTGCTTTGGCTTTATCTTTTGCAATAATCTCAGCTGTTGGACATTGCGCATAAATAACCAATGCCAACAAGCTCACTAATAAAGTACTAATAACTGTTTTCATATTCGTGAATTAGGCGTTAACAATTTTCTTACGGATCTCAGCTACCTTCTTTTGCAAAGAGCTAAATACTTCTTCTGTCAATTTACAAGATTCACCTCCTGAGAAATTCAACTTCCCGTTGGCGTTTTCAACCTGGGTTTCAGAAGACGAACAATCCATTTTGCTGTAGATATCCAAAACAGCTTGAATGTCTGCTGTATATGATTTTACATCCGCATCATCTTGATAACTCACCAAGAATTCCATCAAGTTTTCAGCAACCAACTTTTGATCAGCAATGGCTTTCTCAAGTTTAGGAGACTTCCCATACCCTTTGGAGCTTCCAAGCATTAAATGCATCGATTCGATCCAACCACCTACAAGCATCAATGAAAGTTCTCCGCCTTTTTCGATCTCGATCAATCGTTGGAATGTTTTATTGTAAGTTTCATCACTCAAACGGAACAAAGAATCAGCATTCCCATCCCACTTTTTAGCTAGTTCACCCAATTGGTTTCCAAAAACCTGAGCTACACCAATATCTTTCCCTAGTTTTTCTAATTTCCCAAAGTAAGACAAGTATTTGTTGGTCTCATTGAATGAAGTCAAATAAGCTACATCTGCTGTGTACACACCGAAATTCAATGCTTTCTGAGCAGTTGTAGTATACTTATCTGCCATGTTTGCATCGTGCATGATAGCAGTATTCTTTTTCACGTCCAATTTTGAGATCAAAGCAAATTGCTCACTCGGAGACGGAATGTTATAATCCACTAACACCTCTTCTGTGTTGGTGTTTTGTTCCTCATTCACTTGTGCCTCTTTTTTCTCTTCTCCACCGCAAGAAGCGAGCATCCATGAACAAGCTAATAGGTATATGAAAGACTTTTTCATTTGAATAGTTTGGTTACGAATCTAATAAATTATTCACTGACAGGAAATTACCCGTTCAACTTTCTTGTTTCTGCACAAATTTGTTCGCGCAATCCTTGAGAAATTGGAACCAACGGCAGGCGCATATACTCTTCCATCCATCCCATTTCCTTCAATGCCGCTTTCACTCCACCCGGATTTCCTTCCGTAAAGAACATCTTCGTTATTGGCAAAAGGTCGTAATGTAGCTTTCGGGATCGCTCGAAATCACCTTCCAAAGCAGCTTTCACCATTCCTGAAAATTGTTTTGGGAACGAATTGGCAACTACTGAAATAACTCCGTCAGCTCCAGCAGCAATCAACGGAAGCGTAATCGCATCATCACCTGACAACAACAAGAAATCACTTGGTTTGCAGCGAATGATCTCCATGATCTGCTCCATGTTACCGGAAGCCTCCTTCATAGCAACTATATTGGACACTTCTGCCAATTCCAAGGTAGTTTCAGCCAACATATTGGAGCCTGTTCTGCCAGGTACGTTATATAAAATGATCGGAAGATCTGTTTCTTGTGCGATCGCCTTATAATGCGCTACGAAACCACGTTGAATTGGTTTGTTGTAATACGGAGCAACCGATAAGATCCCATCAACTCCAGACGGAATTTTACGGAAATTTTCAGCCACAACTGAAGTGTTATTTCCTCCAACTCCGTAAACAACTGGCAATGTCTTGTTGTTCTCTTCTAAAACCGTTTCAAGAACCTGTTTCTTTTCATCGGCTGATAGCGTTGGCGACTCACCTGTTGTTCCTTGAACAACCAAAAAATTTGTACCGCCGGCAATTTGTTCGCGAACTAAGCGACGCAAGGCAGGAAAGTCAATGCTTCCATCTGCTAAAAATGGTGTGACCAATGCTACACCAG
>CAYLJB010000012.1:20267-22571 GCA_964383785.1 uncultured Fluviicola sp. | reverse complement strand
TGATTCATTTATTTGGAATTATATACAACGCGAAATTAATGAATTTAAACCGGTGTTTATGTTCAGTATAAATAGATTTCAAACGAATTATTCACATCATTTACTGGCCCACAAATATCAAGCGCTATCATGCACTTGTTCTCATACAATTAATCTCGATCTAAGAGATCATTTCAATAAAATCTGTCTCTGAGATAATTGGAACCCCCAATGAACTGGCTTTTTCCAATTTCGCTGGTCCCATGTTCTCACCAGCGAGAACGAAGGAGGTTTTTGCGGAAATAGATCCCACATTCTTTCCTCCATTCTTTTCGATCAGATCTTTGATCTCATCCCTGCTGAACTGTGAAAACACGCCCGAAACAACAAATGTTTTTCCAGCTAATTTGTCAGAAGCTAATACAACTTCCTCCATTTCAAATTGCAATCCGGCAGCCTTCAAACGATCGATAGTTCTTTTCGCACGTTCGTCTGCAAAATAATTCTGTACTGAAATAGCAATCTTTTCACCGATCTCATCTACAGCTATCAACTGCTCATAAGTTGCAGAAGCGATAGCATCGATATTTCGAAATGCTTGTGCTAATTTCTTCGCAACGGTCTCACCTACGAATCGAATTCCCAAGGCGAATAATACCCGTTCAAAAGGCACTTGCTTGGAAGCTTGAATTCCTTGTAGCAAATTGTTCGCCGACTTATCTGCCATGCGCTCCAAATTTACCACCTGATCAAAAGTCAAATCGTACAAATCATCCACCGTTTTCGCCAGTCCTTTTTGGTAAAGCAAGTCAATGGTTTCTGCTCCCAATCCATCAATATTCATGGCTTTTCTAGATATGAAATGCTCCATTCGTCCTTTTACCTGAGGTGGGCACGCCAGATCATTCCCACAAAAATGCTGAGCCTCACCTTCTCTGCGGAATAACTCTCCCCCGCATTCCGGACAAGCATGAATGAATTCCAAACGCTTCGCACCTGCATTTCGCTTAGAAACATCTACACCAACAATCTTCGGGATGATCTCCCCTCCTTTCTCCACATAAACGGTATCAAGGGCATGCAGATCCAACTTTTCTATTTGATCCGCATTATGCAATGACGCACGTTTGACAGTTGTACCGCCTAATTGAACCGGTTTCAAGTTTGCTACTGGTGTAATCGCTCCCGTTCTACCAACTTGATAGGTGACTTCTTCTAACACTGTCGAAACGCGTTCTGCTTTGAATTTATAGGCAATTGCCCAACGCGGAGATTTTGCAGTAAAACCTAGATCTTGTTGTTGTAAATAATTATTCACCTTGATCACGATCCCGTCAATATCGAACGGCAAATTGTAGCGTTCTTTATCCCAATAGTGAATGAACTCCATGATCCCTTCGATACTTGAGGTTTTACGGATGTAATTCAAGGATTCCGGAGGCGTCTTGAAACCCCAATCCTTCACCCCTTGAACGCTGTCCCAATGTGATTCAAACTGAATATCTTCACCATAAACACCGTACAAATAGCAATCTAAGCCGCGTTCAGCCACCACTTTCGAATCTTGTAGTTTCAATGTGCCTGATGCCGTATTTCTCGGATTTGCAAACATTGGTTCTCCCAACTCTTCCCGCTGTGCATTCAAGGCATCAAAGTTCTTTCTAGGGAAAAAGATTTCCCCTCTAATTTCAAAATCTCTGGCGAAATTGCCTTTCAAAGAAAGTGGAATAGAACGAATGGTTTTCACATTCGCCGAAACATCTTCTCCTTGCGTTCCATCACCACGAGTTACTGCACGGGTAAACTTGCCGTTTTCATAGCGGATTCCGATTGCAACACCGTCATATTTTAGTTCGCATACATACTCAATCGGACCATCAGCCAGCTTTTTCAAGCGCTGCTCCCAATCAACGATCTCTTCCTCTGAATACGAATTAGACAAGGAGAGCATTGGATAGCGGTGAACCACTGTTTCAAACTTCTTTGTAATATCTCCACCCACGCGCTTGGTTGGACTCAGTTCAGACGCAAATTGCGGAAATTGTGTCTCCAGGTCTTGTAATTCTTTCAGTAAAGTATCGAATTCAAAGTCGGAAATAATCGGATTGCTCTCAACGTAATAGAGGTGATTGTGGTGATTCAACTCTGCTGTTAAAAAAGCTATGCGATCTTGAGCTTGTTGCGCGTTCATGTTGTGGTGTTTTGGGCAAATATAGTGGAAAGGTCGGGAGGAAAACGTGGAGCATAGCAGGACTTTTCCACAGGAAATGAAATGATTTGAACGATTTTTTCAAGGCGAAAATCCTGACTAATTTTGCAATATTG
>CAYLJB010000012.1:18821-20167 GCA_964383785.1 uncultured Fluviicola sp. | reverse complement strand
AACCTTTGTTTCTTGTGCATATTTTTCGTGCAATTCAAAGAAGAGCTGTCCACCAGCTTTCAAATTCTGCTGCGACCACTCTCCCAATTTGCGGTAAAACAACAAGGCGTCGTGATCCGGAACAAACAAAGCCATGTCCGGCTCATGTTCGGTAACATGACTGGCCATTTCCGCTTTTTCATGAACCGGAATATATGGTGGGTTTGATACAACAACATCGAAATGACCTGAAATACTTGGTGCTAAAGCATCATCAAAGATCCAATTCACTTCTAGGTTTAAGGCCCTCGCATTTAATTTGGCCTGTGTCAGCGCTTGATCACTGTAATCCACTCCCATTACTTCAAAATCTTTACTGCGATTTTTAAGTGCCAGGGCAATGCAACCGGAACCCGTACACCAATCGATAATTGTAGCAGATCTTTTCGCATGCAGAGATTTATCTATCCAATGAACCAATTCTTCAGTTTCAGGTCGTGGAATGAGAACTGCCGGAGAAACGCCCATCTTCAACTCGTCGAAAAATGCGAATCCCACAATATATTGATAGGGTTCACCTGCTTTAAGTCGTTGCAGTACACTATCTAATTCTGCTTGTGCATCAGGTGTCAATGATTCGTGACCATGTGTCAAAAGAACCGAGGAAGAGTATCCAAATAAATCTTCTAGCGACAAGCGATACAACTGTTGGATCTCGCGATCTTCATAGCTATCAGCCAAAGCTGTTTTCCACAAATCCAATTCCGAACGAAGTGTTCTCATGGTTCTAAATTAATGAAAGCTACAGGGAATTAGCGAATGACTTTCGGAATATTTTTGACATCCTTTGAAGGATAGAATAATATGGAACTCGTATTCACACAATGACGTGTGTCCTTGTCCGTAAAGCCCTCACCCGTGAACACGTGCCCTAAATGACCTTTGCAATTCGCACAAATGATCTCGGTGCGCATGCCATCTGCATCTGGAACTCGGATCACAGCACCGTCAATTTCATCATCAAAGGAAGGCCAACCGCAATGTGATTCAAATTTATCATCAGACTGATAGAGTCGATTGTTACATTGACGGCACACATAAATTCCTTTGTCCGTTTTATTATAATAATCTCCCGTAAATGGTCGATCAGTTGCCTTATCCAAGATCACGCGTTGTTGCCAGGGAGTTAATGGGTTGTATTTTCCTGCAGCAGGAGATTCTTGAGTGGTTTGTTTTGTTGTATCTGCTTCTTGTGCCTGACAACCAACTAAAGTGATTGTAAGTAATAAGGTGAAAATAGTCTCTTTCATAGCTTGCATTTCTTTCATAAACGCTTGAACTACTCATTTGGATTTCAATGAAGAAAC
>CAYLJB010000012.1:0-18721 GCA_964383785.1 uncultured Fluviicola sp. | reverse complement strand
AGGAATTAACGCTGCTTATCCAACTCGACATGTAACCCGAGTCCTCGTAATGATTCACCTAAGGCAACTATATTTTGTTTTCCATCAATCAGGAAAGCACTTGGAATAAATTGAACATTGTAACTTCTTCCGGCTACATTTTCTTTATCCCAAACATGATTTTTCCAAATAAGCCCGTCTGCTTTGATAGCTTCTTTCCATTTAGTCTCATCGCGATCAAGAGATACAGAAAACACTTCAAATCCTTTTCCATTCTTGAATTTCATTTTCTTGTACTTCTTGTAGGCTTCTACCACATTCGGATTTTCATTTCGACACGGTCCACACCAAGATGCCCAAAAATCGATCAAAACCATTTTCCCTTTCAAGGAAGACAATTTGATGATTTTTCCGTTCGAGCCGATCAGCTCAATTTCCGGCGCTTTTGAACCTACCACCGGCATTTTTTTGGTGGAAATTGTAGCTGCAGTCAACCACAGAAAGCACGCTCCGGCAAGGATAGAAATTCCAAGTTGTTTCATACATTTCTAGTTTACGCGACGAATGTCCGCTCCGATATTACGCAGGCGGATCTCGATATCTTGATATCCACGGTCAATTTGCTCAATGTTGTGGATGACGCTTTTTCCTTCAGCTGCCAATGCTGCGATCAACAATGAAACTCCCGCACGAATGTCCGGAGAAGTCATATTGATACCACGCAACTTATGTTGACGCGCCAAACCTATCACTGTTGCACGGTGTGGATCACACAAAATGATCTGAGCTCCCATATCGATTAACTTATCCGTGAAGAACAATCTTGATTCGAACATCTTTTGATGAATCAAAACTGAACCTTTTGCTTGTGTAGCAACAACCAAGATAATAGACAATAAATCGGGTGTGAATCCTGGCCAAGGTGCGTCGTAAATTGTAAGAATAGAACCATCAATGAACGTATCGATCTCATAAAGATCTTGAGCAGGAATGAAAATATCATCTCCGCGACGTTCTAACTTAATTCCAAGACGTCTGAATGTATTAGGAATAACCCCCAAATTCTCCCAGCTTACATCTTTGATCGTGATCTCCGATTGCGTCATTGCAGCCAACCCAATGAAAGAACCAATCTCAATCATATCCGGAAGGATGCGGTGATAACAACCACCCAATTCTTTTACCCCTTCAATGGTCAACAAGTTCGATCCTATTCCGGTGATCTTTGCACCCATAGAATTCAACATCTTACACAACTGCTGAATATATGGTTCACAAGCCGCGTTGTAAAAAGTCGTCGTTCCCTGAGCCATCACAGCTGCCATGATCACGTTCGCTGTTCCGGTAACTGATGCTTCATCTAAATGAATGTAAGTTCCAACCAACTTTTTAGCTTCGATGGAATAAAAGTGTTCTCCCGCATCGTAATTGAATTTAGCACCCAATAACGCAAAGCCTTCAAAGTGAGTATCCAAGCGACGTCTACCGATCTTATCTCCACCCGGCTTTGGAATAAATCCTTTTCCAAATCGCGCCAGAAGTGGACCAACGATCATGATAGAACCGCGTAATGCGCCCGCACGTTTTTTGAAATCCTCGGTTTCCAAATAAGACAGATCGATGTCTTTCGCATGAAACGTGTAAGTTCCGCGTTCAACTTTCTCGATCTTTACCCCCATGGTTTGCAACAAATCGATCAATTTGTTCACATCCACGATATCGGGAATGTTCGAAATGGTTACTTTCTCAGAAGTCAGAAGTGGCGCACACAAAACCTGCAATGCTTCATTCTTTGCTCCCTGAACTGTTAGTTCCCCCTTTAGTTTTTTTCCACCGTAAATTTCAAAAGATGACATGCTTAATTCTTTTTGCGGTTCTTATTTTTTTGATTCTTCTGATTTTTCTTATTGCGCTTATTCGGCTGTAAACCAAACGATTTTAAGATCTGATTGGTATTCATCAATTCATCAGGGTTTTCCAGGATCAATTCTCCTTGGGATAATTCCTTTAATTGATTTGCGATTACATGATTCTCAACCGTATCGTTGTTATACGCCAAGAACTGTTTTTTCATGAAATTAGCCATTGTAGTTTTTAGATACTGACGCTCATTCTCGTCAGTAACTCCTTTTGCTTCACTTAATATGGCTTGGGTATACTTCCCGTAGTGTCCATAGCGGATCTTGCTTTTCGGATAAGTCATCAATTCTGGCTTACTCATCAAAGTCTCCGGCTGTGGTATTTCATAAGGTGAATCAACATCTAATTTAAAATCAGACATCACGAATAAATGCGTCCATAATTTATGACGGAAATCATCCACGTCTCTTAAATGAGGATTTAGCTGTCCCATTACTTCAATAATAGCACGAGCGGCTTTATTGCGTTCGTCGCGATCAGCAATTTCCATTGCATGGGCAATCATTTGCTGTACATTTCTTCCGTATTCTGGCAAAAGTAATTTCGGACGCGTTGTATTGTATTCCATATTTGGTTATGAATATTCAAAATTAATTAATAAAAGATTGATTCGGTGAATCGTGGTATTAAGCTTTCAACAATGGAAGATTGATAAAACAAGAAACGTTTATGAGGTAAACGATGAGACTTGTTTCGAAGTACAATTTTAAAACAAATAGTTGAATGCACCAAACAAAAAGGCCCAACACAATTGTTGAGCCTTTTATGCTTTGTTTATGTGTACTTATGTTTATTCTTTAATCAAACGCAACATGGAAGTTTTTCCCGCAGCATTTTGAACTTGTACCAAGTATACACCTGCATTCCAAGTGGCCGCAGGAATTTGCGCCGACTGCATCACATCGGATTGCCAGATTGGTCTTCCGGACATGTCCAATACCTGAACTGATACCGTTTCATTTTCCATAGATTGGATCGTTACATCTCCATTCGATGGTACTGGAAACAATTTCACCAAAACAGGAAGATCAGATTCCTCAATAGTCAAATAACAATTGTTATTGGCACTGTATGTAGGCGTAGCGAACGTGAATGTTTGTCCATCCGGACAGCGTGCCCAAGCCACATCTGTAGGTTGCGCAGTATAGGTTACCTGATCATAAATTGTTACCCCATCCGTCAGCAATAAAGTTTCTCCTGTAGAACTTAATTTAAATCCGGCGTGAATACCTGACTGATCTAAATCGTTATCGGCCCAAACTGCCAAGTACCCGTTAGCTGGTAAAATTGTGTTCACAGGAAACATCCATTTTGTAAGATTTGTTGCATCGTCTGTTGCATACATTCCTGTCAAGTTGATCGGAGAATTGGTTGTGTTATACAATTCAAAGAAATCCTCGAACTGACCATTTGCATCTGCTACAGTGGTTCCGTTATCAGGTAACAATTCATTGATCAATAGTGAACCAACAGCAGGAAGTGGCGGAATGACTGCAAGTGTATGGAATTCGTGCTCTGCACGTTGCGGACTGAACAATCCCGCATTGTTATTTTCAGCATAGATGTAATATTCCAAATTCAAACAATTCAAGGTCACTGAAGCACCATAAACATGATCACCAGCAGCGCCATCGTTGTGCGCACCGTCGTCATACATTTGAACACGTGTGAAACGTAGTGGATGATCCATACGGTAACCTAAATAGACCGCATTCTCACCGGAACAAGTAGCTGTAATTGAAATGACATCCCCATAATTTGGTGTCGCATTGCTTGGCGTGATCGCACTAATCGTTGGAGCCACCAAAATGTAATTGCTATTTGTGTTGAAATAAGTAACGCGACCATCCATCAAGTTTTGAATACCGTATTGTGTTTGTCCTCCACCAGGACCAGGCATCGTTACATTGGACGTTAATGAATTCTGGAATTGAGTATATGTGTAGAACTTATAAGGATCAGCCTGTACACTTGCATCAATTGTTGCGCGGATGGCATTTGCAGTATCGATGTAATCTCCGCTTGCGAAAGCCTCTTGTACTATCGTACGAACGTGAGCCATGTACATGCGTTTGTATTGCGCATTCCCCAACATTTTAACAATTAGCGGGTGATTTGCAGATGCATTGTTCGACATTGGATCTAATTGAGAAGGATTGGTCAATGTCCCTGACCCTGTTCCTCCAGGAAAACCTCCAAAACACATATTTAAATCCCATACTGTTGGAACAAAACGATCATTCAAATCTTTGTACAAGTAATAATTCTGACGGAAGGCTCCAGAATAAGAATCCAGATTGACCAAAACGTTATTGAAAGCCAACATCCACAGTGCACGGTCTACATCTAATTTCGACTCGATATTGGTGAAATCGTTATTCAATGTATTGATCATATCTACCAAGTCATTCCAACCGTAAGTAGATTTCAATTCGTAGCGGTTACTATACAAACTGGAATCCATACCCAAATAATTCAGATCCGGGTTTCCACCTCCACCAGGTCCGGCACCTCCAATTGGATTACACTTAAAAAAAGAACCTTCATTGCTGTAGTAATGGTTACTATTAAAGTCATTACCTATGCTTTCCGCATTCGAATATAATCCTCTCAAGGTACCATTGATGTACACATTTGCGAAATTTGCTTTCGGACAATCCATGTACTGTTCCAAGATCGCATAAGATAATACTTCTCGGATCATCGAAGGATCCTGATACCCATTTTGCAATTTAATATCTGTATACCCCTGGTAATCCGCATTGGTGTGCACATAATTCAATTCGATGTGAATCGGGTTCTTTTGATTGTTGGCGTTATAGGAACTATTTCCTTTGTATTTAACTCCGACAGAATCGTAAGTAACTCCGTTGATTCGAACTGAATCGGCAAGTAGGTAATCTTCCGTAGTTGATGCAAGCGCATCTAATTGAGCGTCCCAGTTGGAAAATCCAAAAAAGATCTCGATCGTTTGTACTGTACCTCGATCGTAAAAATCTTGAGAAAGGGCACCTTGAACAAACAAAACCAATGTCAAAAGAGGAAGAAGTAGTTTTTTCATGTTAGAAGTTTCCCTCTTTGATACCTCTTCTTAATAAAGGTTTAATTAATTCTTAAAAAAAAATAAAAATTAATAGAAAAGAGCTGGTTCAAAGGTCTCTACAGTAACCGATATAGCCCCATTCATACCACCTAATCCACGTAATCCATTCAATCCTCTTGCTCCATCGAATGGTGCAGATTGATTTGGGTGCGGAGTTCCGGCTTTTCCGCCATTTCCACCATTTCCGTTGTCACCTCCTCGACCGCCGTTTGCAGAAAGGATAATAAATTCGCGATAAAATTCAGCTGAAGGATGGATCACACAACGAATGTTTCCGCCGCTCCCGCCATTTCCGCCATTTCCGCCTTGACCTCCACGTCCGCCGTTTCCAGCATATTTGATCTTATTTCCGGAAGTTTCAAAGTTCTTACCTGTTCCACCATTTCCACCGTCGCCGCCGTTCCCACCATTTCCACCATCTGCAGCAAGAGTAAACGGAGCATTTCCAACAATGTTATAACGTGCAATTTGACCTTTCGATAGGTTGTTCACATAAAAGAACAAAGTTCCTGTAGAGTCACGCCATACGTAGATCTCAAAGTTCTGTCCTGGTTCACCGTGCTGCCCATGCTGACCCGGATCACCTTCCTTACCATCTCGAAACAGCATTTCCGTCCTTCCATCATTTCCGCGGTTTCCGCTAGCTCCTCGAGCAGCAGTTGATTCGATCACCAAGGGTGCTTTGAAGTTGATATACAGCGTATCAAATCCTTCCACGAAATTCTCATCTTTATCCGTGTATCGAATTGAAACGGGAACCTTCGCCATCATAAATTTTGCAGGTGTAGAAACAATCGTGATCTTCTCTTTGTTGATCTTGACATCCATATTCGGAGAAAAGCTCAGGTTGGAGTTATTCTTAAAGCAAACTTGCTCTCCTGATTTCATCTCAGCACATATAGTACCCGTTAGAGGGACTTGATAGTTGGTTGGTTGATACGAATCATAATCCACAATCAAGCGTTCTACGTCGTTCACTTTAATACGACGTCCATTACCACAACCAACTAAGATGAATGTTAGAACAAGTGTTAGAAAAGAAATCCAGCGATACTGCATAGTAGTTTAATTTACGCGAATATACACAACAATTCAAGAATCATTCCAAAGAGAACTTTTCAAAAAAAAATGGGTAAATTGTCCAAAATCTACTCATGAAATTATTTATTGTTACGATTCCGGGCATTGGAAGTAAAGAACCGAACTATTCTGCCGGTTTAAAAAAAGACCTTCGTGCTCATTTCTTTAACACGCCACTTTACGACCAATTTGAGATCATAGAAGCGTTGCCATTTTTTGAAAAAAAGATCGATGAAAATCAACAAGCACTTTTTGAACGTTTGGGTAAAAAAAATAATCTTGGTGGAATCATGAGTCCACGCAAATTTGTATTAGAAGCGTTTGGTGATGGCGTAACCTATGAACACGCCGCCGATTCCAAAGATTCTGCATACCGCAAGGCTCACGAGCATTTAGCAGCTATTTTTAGCAATGTTCAAAAAAAGATGTTGGCAAATCCGGGATCAAAACTAGTTGTGGTTGCGAGTTCCCTTGGAGCGCATATGTTTTCAAATCACCTGTACGATGCACAACATGAAAAAGGGATCTTTATGGGTCAAACAGTAACTGATCAAGAAAAACTGGAAAACCTCTCACATCTGGCAACAATTGGTTGCAATATCCCATTATTTCTTTCCGGCTTGACTGAAGAACAGATTGTCGCAATTCGTAAACCAAATAATCTAGATTTCACTTGGGATAATTATTTCGACCCCGACGATGTTCTTGGCTGGCCTCTAAAACAGCTGAGCGACTCCTATTCCAAACTCGTTGTGGACCATGAGATCAATACAGGCATGTATGTCGGTTCACATCTCCGCTATTGGGATGACAACGAGTTTACAGTTCCTTTTGCCCGAAAATGTTTGAAATTATTCAAATATTAATCCAGCAATAATAACGTTGCTGTTGCCATGTGTTTTTCATTAAGCAAACATACCAATGTAAGTACATCATCTGAAATGTCATCCCGTAGCTCCAGCTCAAAGCCCGTGGTACCCTCATGAATGATGACTTCCCCTCCTTGCACATATTGTCCTGCCTTATTCACCAGATAATAAACCAATTCACCGGGCTCTGCTCCAATAAGTTGAACATGTGTTTTTTGACTTACCGGATTTGGATTAATGGCAATGCTAAATTCATTTTTTCCATTCAGTTCAAATACACTTAATTCTTGACCAGGATACAACCATACTTCGTACAAATTGGAGGATGCCTCCGTATTCTGAACGGCATTATTTGCAAACGGATTTTGAGTACTGGATTTAAGTCCGCCGAAAATATGGCCAATCAAAACACTATCACCAACAATTCCTTGCTGATAAATCATGCCGTGAGAAGATTGCGGCATCAATGGATTTGGAATGAATTCTGCGCTTGCACCTAAATAGCCAGGCATTTCAATAGAAAATTGTGTTTCATATAAACTGTCATTACTCGCTCTGGTAACTCGACTAATGGTTTTTACGAACGGCACTTGATCGTCTTGAATCAATGTGCCATTGACATAATAATACTGGCTCATTCCCCCAAAGAACAAGGCATGATTTTCATGTAAAACCGAATCATATATTGAAGCAACTGCACTGTGGTAATGACTTAAATACTGATTAAATGTTAAACGTGGTGTATATCCATTTGGACGTATATCAATTGGATACAAAAATGGAAGATCGATACCAATTTGGAATACCCCTGTTGAAATCATAAATCCTTCCGTTCCGTCCGGAAAATGCTGTGGAATTAAATTGTAATCACGTCGATGTAAGTGCACAGGATCATTGATTGCCAGGTAACTTGTTACAAGCGGCACAGCGCCACTATTGTCAATACCAAATTTTCGAATTTCATTGGTATAGGCTTGCGTATAAGTAGGATTATTCATTGGATTGTAACGTCCATCAAAGCGGTGTCCCCCTACAAGTACGAAGGACGTATCTAACCACTCTAAATGTCCACCAGTAACTGCAAATCGCTGATCTGTGAGGGTTTTAAAATCATTCAAAATACTTGACCCACTTACTATATGTTGGTAGAGATCATCCAATTGAACAGTAGTTAGCTGCGGATAAGTAATGTGGTCTTGAGCAGAATTTGAAAATCCATATCCTCCCACTATATACAAAGTGTCACCCAACTGATGAAAGTTCATGTTTGTACTTTGCAATTGCTCAAAAATAGAAGTGGGCAATCCAGTTAAAGAAACTTGCCAAAATTGCTCATTGATAGGATCAATACAAAAAACAGAAGTGTTGTTTTGATTTTCAGGAAAGGCATTGAAAGGCTGTCGCGCGTGAATCCCGTCTAATCGTCCTCCAAAAATGATCCATTTCCCATCTATTTGTGCATAAGCATAAGAATGAATTCCGGTTAGACCAGCTATAGTTTTCGGAAGTACTTTGATACCAAACGGAAAATTAGACTGACCAAAACCCATTGAACTCAAAAGGACACCTATAAATAAAGCAACAGCAGCTTTCATAAGTCTAAAAAATAAAATCACGGCAAGATAGCATTCATTGACCGAAGGTTGTGTAACTAAAATCACGTATGAATTCAGGGCTTCGATCTATCTTTCCAAGCAAAACAACTTCTTATGAAAACACATTTTCAAATTGCGATAATTGGTGGGGGAAATGCAGGAATTTCAGTTGCTGCTCAACTACTCAATAAGCAAAAAACCTTAGACATAGCGATATTTGACCCATCAGAAAAACACTACTACCAACCAGCATGGACGTTGGTAGGCGGAGGAGTTTTTGATATTAAAAAAACCGAAAGGAGTGAGAAAAGTGTCATTCCAAAAAATGCAAAATGGATCCAAGAAAGCGTTGAAACATTTGATCCCGAAAATCAACGTTTTAAAACAAAGAATGGTAACGAATATAGTTATGACATATTAATCGTAGCACCCGGAATTCAGTTAAATTGGAATGCAATACCAGGACTGGAGGATTCACTTGGTAAAAATGGAGTTAGTTCAAATTACAGTTTCAAACATGCTTCTTACACCTTTGAATTGATCCAGAATCTAAAAAAAGGAAAGGCCATTTTCCACAATCCAGACACACCGGTTAAATGCGGAGGAGCACCACACAAAATCATGTATCTTGCAGCTGATTATTTCAGAAAGCATGGTGTGTTGAAAGACATTTCAATTGAATATTGGAGTGGTGCAGCAAAATTATTTGCCGTTCCACATTATGAAAAAACACTACTAGAAGTGGTGAAACGGGGAAATATTCATTTACACCTTTCACAAAAATTGTTGGAAATCGATGGACCTAACCAAAGGGCTTTCTTCGCACCAATTGGTGAAGACCCTGCCTCAGGATCTTGGGTTGATTATGACATGCTACATGTTGTTCCTCCTCAATCTGCTCCAGACTTTATTTCTCAAAGTTCATTAGCAAACAGCGCTGGTTGGGTAGACATCAATCCAGGAACCTTGCAACACAATCATTATTCAACAATTTTTAGTTTAGGTGATGCCGCTGGTCTACCAACATCAAAAACCGGAGCCGCCATTCGTAAACAAGCTCCTGTTTTGGTTCAAAACGTACTGAGTATTTTAAAAAATCAACAACCTGCCTCAATTTACAATGGTTACACCTCTTGCCCGCTTGTGACAGGTTACGGTAAGCTTGTATTAGCAGAATTCGACTATAAAAATGAACCTCAAGAAACTTTTCCATTTGACCAAAGTAAAGAACGCTGGTCTATGTACCAATTAAAAAAACAAGTCCTTCCTTGGATGTATTGGAATAAAATACTAACCGGTAAAGCTTAAAAGAATTTCACATCATAAAAAAAGCCATCCTAATGGATGGCTTGATGAAAGTGGTTTAGGTGTCATATCTACTCAAAAACAAGAACTATTCTAATTTTCATTCTCGTGTAGAAGCATTCGCTTGCCGAACACAACTACTTGCTAGCTAAAACCTATAAACAAGTATAGGTAATTGCATAATTGAACTGTAAAAAAATGTCATGAACGCGGAAATTCATGTCATGAAGCATCTAATTTGTATACATGAAAATTATTCGGAAGTATAAGAAGAGGATTACTTGACTACGCGCAAGTTTTGAAATACATCTTTGTAGCGATCACCAACCGGCACTAATTGGCCATTTGTTAGTTTAAGGACATTATCAGAAATGTAAATCTCTTGAATAGCTTCAATCTGTACTAAATGATTTCGGTGAATACGGACAAACTCTTTGGAATTTAACAATTCTTCTACCTTAGCCATTGACATCTGGATGACAAATTTTGAAGATAAGGTATGAAGATTACAATAGCGATCTTGCACTTCCACATGCAAAACATCCACCAATTTCAATTTAACTAAGGCATCCTTTTTTTTGACAAAAACTGCATCTTGACCAATTACAGCGTCTGAATGATTTCCTTCCAAAGCATCTTTTTGTTCATAAAAATGCTCTAAAGCCATCTCAATTGCATAGGTAACTTCCAATGGGTTGAAAGGTTTCATTAAATAGCTAAATGGCTTAGTAAGTTTAGCTCGTTCGAAAATTGTACGTTCTGAAGTACTGGTAACAAAAATAAATGGTTTTGTTTGAGCAGGAACGGCATTAATGGCTTCAGCAAATGAAATCCCATCGGGTTGTCCGTGTAAGTAAATATCTAAAATTACTAAGTCCGGATCGGTTGCAAAATATAAACTCAACGCTTCTGCCAAGGTACTGGCTGTGCCAGCTATCTCATAACCACTTTCATGAAGTAAAGAAACAAGTGCCGCACTAACCTCAGGCGAATCTTCAACCACGAGTATCTTCAGTTTCTCCATGTCCTTTTTTACGCAAAGTAACCAACATTTTCGTTCCTTTTCCCACTTCAGATAAAATATCTATTGTCCCACCATTACGATCAATCATAGAGATTACCAGTTGCATGCCTAATCCGGCACCAATGGTATGTTTATGTTCTTTACGTTCTAAACGTTTGGCGTGAAGCAATTTAAATCTTGTTTCTTCAGACATTCCAGCTCCATCATCTGACCAGACAAAAGTTATTGTGTCTGAAGTATCATCTTGGATTGTAGTGTGAATATTTCCATTTTCCTTGGAAAACTTTATACTATTATCCATCAAGTTACGCATTACCAATTTCAAGGATTCTGCATCAACCCAAACTCGTGCAGTTCTTGGGATATCATTTGTGAAAGTTATTTTGCGTTGATTCAATACACCTTTGTAATTATAAGCAACTTGTTCAACGAGCATAGACAGTTTGTGTTCCTCTGGACTAAAATACCCTCCTTTTGTTTGTAGCAAAGACCATTGCAACATGTTGTCCAACAAATTATATGTATTTGCTGCAATCACCGAATTTTGCTTCAATTGATTACGTACCTGTTCCATATCGTTTGCAACTAACGATCTTTCTAGGTTCTGAGTACCGGAACGCATGGCATTCACCGATGAACGAAGGTCATGACCAATGATTGAGAAGAGTTGATCCTTAGTGGCATTCAACTGATCTAAAGCTTCTTTTTGAGCAAAAATAACTTTGGCTCTTTTTTGATTTACTCGGTATTGGTAGAATCCCATGACCAAGATCGACGATAAGAAAACGGCCAAAATAACGAATACATTCCGCTGTAGATTTCGGATCTTATTTTCACTGGCTAGATTCGAAATCTCTTTTTGCTTCACTTGAAGCATCAATTTCTTCTCCATTTGCCCAACCTCCCAAATCTTGTCAATATCGTATTGTTCGAGGGTTAATGCTCTACACTTTTCGAATAATTTTGCAGACTTTTCGTAGCGCCCACCATTTAAATTCACCTGAGCTAAGTTGCAAGTACACAACACTTTTGTTGGTAAATGTCCTGATTCGTCAGCATATTTTTGGGCTTTTAAAAAATAACCCATCGCTAAGGAATCCATGTATTGCTCATAATACAAATTAGCGTAATCAGTATAAAACAATGCCTTATGATTCAAAGACAGATTTGGACTCATTAGCTTTTCAGCAAGTCGCATGTATTTATTCGAAATTTCGAACCTTTTAAGAAAATAGCTTACTCTACCAATTGAAGAATAAAGGTCATACTTGGAGATGTATTTTATCTGACTCGCTTCAAGTGTATCTACCAAGCTATATTTGTAATATGCATTTTTATACTTTCCCTGCATAAAAGCCACCTCCGCAATTCTAAACCGAACAAAATTGTAGTAGTTGACATCCCTAGAAACTTTAATTAGCTCTTTCTCGGATTGTTTATACATTTCCTTACTAAAAAATGCTAAAGCTCGCAAGTAATGATAATGAGATGCAATAGCCGGATCTTTTTTAAACTCGTCTTGGTTTGCTGTATAATAAAGTACAGAATCCCAAACTGAATGATCAGCTAGTTTGACAATTCGAGATAAATTTGAATTAACAGTCGCCTTCGATATTTCCTCAATTTCTAGCAAAACCAATTTATTAATGCTTGGAGTTTGAGAAAGTGACAAATTTGAGATGCATACTAAGAAAGCTATAGTTATATAGCGCATGCAAGTTTTTTAAGAGGTAACTTTTGCTCTGGTTCCACGCGAGGTGACAGGAGTCTTATTTACGGCTATAAATTCAACATCTTCAATGGCAGCAAGATCGATTTCACCTGCTGAATTAGAACTCAAAGCATTAAAGGTGAAAACTTGGCTATTCACACATGTACTGGAATTGGTGTTCAAGTCAATGATAAACGTCAGTAATGTATTAGTTCCTGAGGTATAGTATTGTTTTACAGAAACATCTGTTTCAACATTTACTCCATTCGGCAACCATACTGTACAAGTTATGGATAGTACATTTGACTCCTCTGAATACACAGCATTCATTCCACTCACTTCTCTCAAAGGTGCAGGTGAAGTAGGATTGATAGAGGAATTTGTTGAAACTGGGGTTAAACTAATTGGATTTTGTGACATAAATTTGAATAATTTGGTAAGTGTTCAAATATGCGCATAATTCCATGAAAACAAAAGTTTTTTGCACTAAAATTTAACATATTTAAATCTGCCATATGTTCTTAACAAAATTATTCAGAAAGTAACGCTTTTGTGGAGCTTTTATATCTGTTTAACTAAACAAAACCCTGCTATCTGAGTGGCCAACGATAAATAGATTTTCCGCGAACATAATAAATACGCTGTCTTTCATCGGTTTGGCGATTCATTCTTTCAGTCCATCCATGTCGTACGCCATTTTTCACCTGAATGATTTCCACTCCGTTCGTAGTTTTGATCTCGCCAGTATATGGCTTTCCTTTTTCCTCGAAATAAACCGGATTCCAGGCTAGGCTCATAGAATCATTCCGTTGTAATATTTCTTTTTTTGCATTGTACTCGTCAAGCTGACACCATACTCCCTGTTCGTTTTTTTGATAACTTCTCACGACATTTCCTCTTGTTTCAATGTACTTCCCTTGTGCGGCTTTCGCTAATTCCTCAGAATTCGAGAAATGAAATGCTGTTTTCAAAAAATCCGGGTCCGCTTGTAGATTGACGCTTCTATAATACTCATAAGTATGTGTACTCTTTTCATCCGAGTAGGTCGCTGTTACAAGGATTCTTTCTGCATCAATGCTATCTATAACATATTCAATGTTGTTGTCCTTACCAAAAAGAGTGCTGTAATAGTATATATACCCGTTATCGTGGTACTTCCATGTTTCAACCAAGGTATCGTAATGAAAAACTGTCCATTCATCCGCCTTAGCACCTTTCCTGTAAAATTGCTGAGAATAGAAACTTCTTGATTGATTACCCGCCTCCCATACACTATCTTTTACGCCATTCAAATACCAGCCGTTTTCGAAAAGTGTATCAGATTCAACAACGTAAATTTTCTCACTGTAGCCATTTAATTCCCCATTTTCGTAAATCCCGTGAAATGTAAAGCCCTCATCTTCAAACTGAATTTCAAAGTCGCCATGTAGTGCGCCATCTAGGTTCTTCACTTGATAGGTAATCGGAAACCATAATGTATCACTTACTCCTTCTTTGTGGGTATAATATCTTTTCTCTATTCCATTTAACAAGCCATTTTTAAAACTTGCAAGCCGGTATACCTCGCCTTTCAACTCTCCAGAAGTAATGTAATATCTAGACACTCCGTCTTTTACTCCATTGATCCAATTTGAACTTTCAGACAAGACCCCGTTATTGAAGACTTCAAAACTACCATCTAAAACTCCGTCCTTGTAAGTACAGCGGTACAAGGTGTCGTTACGCTCTAAGTTCAAACCTATTGCTATTCCTTGTTTTTGACCGTTCACAAAATTAACTGCCTCCAAATTTTCAGGCTTGGTATTCAAAGAATCAGTAGTTCTCGACGGATAGATCGCAATAATTCCTGGTCCTTCAATCTGTCCGTTCACGTAGTTCCAGCTAGAAACTTCAACCCCTTCCCATTTCTTCCAATAACTCCCAGTTGGTAAATCTTTATCCCAAGATTTTGCAGCAACCACCTGTCCGTGAACATCATACCATTTTTCCTGACCTATACGCAAATCATTCGCATACTGTATCGTATGCCACAACATTCCACTTGGCGTGAACTCAGACGTGACACCGTATAAATGTCCGATTTTCCAGTTTTCGTTGCGTCTTACTGTGCCATTCGGATAGTAAAGAACACGTTCACCATTCAAAACTCCATCTTCACTGATAGAGGCAGCTACTAAAACGGAATCTTTTCCCAATAACTCATACTCCCTTTTCAAACCTTTAGATTTATCAAACTCGCTGAATTTTTGAAAAATACTAAAGCGGTAAAACGGAAACGTACCTTTTCCAGAAGGATGATTAAGCGCCTTGTAACCTTCTACAACAGTAATACGCATATCGGAATAAACCGAAGTAATGAAATCACCTTCAACTCCATTCTGCATTAATTGAAAACCCAATCGGTTCATATGTGATTGTACAATCTCGTGAACGGAATCACTGTAAATGTCAAATGAACAAAAAACCAAAGACGAATCGGTATAAACCAAATCCAGAATTCCGCTGAATCCGCTTGTTCCCGAGTCATAGGAATACCGACTCTCCTTCCATTTCAACGTGTCTTTATCGAATAGCAAATTGAAACCTTTTTGTTGAACGAACATTTCTTTATCAACGGGTTTCGACTGAACAAAAACTTGCAAAAGCTCCTGGAATGGAATTTCCTGAGCCCGATTTATTCCCGGTATTAAAAGAAATACCAGGTTGATTAGGTGTAGACGTGTGATCATATCGTAAATATGCAAAAAAAAAACCATCATGTCAATCAATAATTACTACCTATCAAGAACTTTTTATTATTTACTGGTTTTTGTTGTTTAGATTCGCCTAAACAACTCATGAATGAAACGTTACCTAAATATTTTAATACTCATTTCAACCTTAGTTGCTTGTACTAACGAAACGAATAACACCTCCCATAAACAACCCAAAACAACGGCAGCTTCATCGTTAGAAAAACAAACTTCTCGTGATTCTAAAGAGCAAGAATTTACCAGCACAACTAAGATCGAACAACCGAAAATTGTAAAATTTGTTCCTCCGCAAGTTGTTGGTCCTGAACCTTCGCCAGATCCGTATCCTGAGCCTTGGCCGGAACCATACGGTGATCCGTATTCCATGCCAGATCCGCCAGAACCCGTGCAGAATGGCCCAGCATCAAAACAAGATATTATTTACGATATCACGGAAGTTGCACCAGAGTTTTTCGGTGGACAAACAGCTTTATTCGAATACCTCAAAAACAACATTCGTTATCCGGAACTGGCCAAAGAATTGGACTTGCAAGGCAAGGTTTATGTCGGCTTTGTAGTGCGCGACAACGGAAAGATCACCAATGTGGAGATCAAACGTGGTGTTCATGAGCTTTTGGATAAAGAGGCCATGCGCGTAATCAAAAGCATGCCCGACTGGAAGCCCGCTATGAATAACGGAAAAGCCGTAAATTGCCGCATGATTTTGCCTGTTAAATTCAGTTTGGATCATTAAAAACTTACTTTTCGTTTATGTACCGATTATCCTATATCCCCATAGTTTTACTTTTGGTTTCTTGTGGTGAAAACCAAACCTCCAAGGAATCGAACACACCCGAAAAACAAGTCGTAAAATTGGAAGCAAAAAAGGAACAAGAACCTATTGCGGAAAAAGAAGTGCACAACAAACCAGAACCACCACTTGAAAAAGAAAAAACGGTACCGTTTATTCCTCCCATCTCGGATGAAGATGACGTTCCTCCTCCTGTTTTCGAAAGGTGGACAGATGAGGACAATGTCGGAACCGTGGATCGAGAAGATTACGACAACTGGGAACCAGCACCTCCGCCACCGCCTGTAAAACAAGAACCGCAAATTTTTGAATTTGTAGACGAACCTGCGGAGTTTCCGGGTGGAATGGTCGCTTTGAGAGAATATTTAAGTAAAAACTACGTAGTTCCCGAATCGGTAAAAGGTACCGGATACAAAGGAAAGGTGTATGTGAAATTTATAGTAAGTACGGAGGGGAATATCTCTAACGTCAAGGTTGTACGTGGGGCTCCCGACTGTTCGGACTGCGACAAAGAAGCTCTCCGAGTTGTGAAATCCATGCCGAAATGGACGCCTGGAAAGATTGGTGGAAAGCCAGTGAACAGTTACTACAATTTGCCTATTCGCATAGAAGACGCTGGTAATTGACCCTAAATGTGACTTTCATCACTTACATCTGAGAAGCTTTCCACTACCTTTGTTCTTATGAACGACGTACGCCTCGGACTGCAGGAAAACTGGAAGCAATTTACGCTTTTGGTAATCATCAATGGCTTCGTAGGTGGCATGGTTGGTCTGGAGCGGACTATCCTGCCGCAACTTGCGGAGAAAGAGTTTACTATTGCAGCAAACACGGCCATTCTATCGTTTATTGTAGTATTTGGGATCGTAAAAGCACTTACGAATTATTACACGGGCATTCTGGCCAATAATTGGGGACGTAAAAATTTACTCATCCTTGGATGGGTGGTCGCCATTCCAGTACCTTTCATTTTGATCTATGCAGATAATTGGAATTGGATTATTGCAGCCAACGTGCTTTTGGGGATCAATCAAGGATTGGCCTGGTCGTCCACGGTTGTCATGAAAATTGACCTGGTAGGCGAAAAACAGCGCGGCCTTGCGATGGGTTTGAACGAGTTCGCCGGTTATCTTTCTGTGGCAATTGTGGCATTCTTGACAGGATATTTGGCCAATACTTACGGACTAAGACCTTATCCATTTTACATTGGGATGGTACTAATTGCTCTTGGATTGATTGGAAGTATCTTCTTGGTAAAAGACACCCGATCCCACGTAGCTCAGGAAACACAAGTGAGTTTAATCCCTCGTTTGAAACACGTCTTCTGGGACACTACTTGGAAACATCCCAATTTAGGATCTGTCTCTCAAGCTGGTCTGATCAACAACCTGAATGACGGCATGGTTTGGGGAATCTTACCGATTCTACTCGCCAAGAAAGATTTTGTTTTGGAAGAAATTGGCGTCTTGACAGCAGTATATCCCGCAGTTTGGGGCTTGGGTCAATTGGTAACCGGAAGATTGTCTGATCTCTATTCAAAGAAACGGCTATTATTTTGGGGAATGTTAATGCAAGGCTTGGCTTTGATTGCATTGTATTGGGCCGAGGGATTCGCTGCATTCGCGGGAATTGGAGCAGTTTTGGGAATAGGAACAGCTCTTGTTTACCCAACTTTTCTTTCTACCGTAGCTGCCAACACGCATCCCTTAGATCGGGCAAAAAGTATTGGAATCTTTCGTTTATGGCGCGACTTAGGTTATGCCATTGGTGCGATATTAACAGGTCTTATCGCTGATATCTGGAACATAGAGGTGGCCATTCTCTTTATAGCGGTTTTGACGTTGTTTTCTGCGTTCGTAATCCAAATTCGCATGGTAGAAACCTCGAATTCAAATTAAGTTCACATTTTTCATGCATCCGATTTAAGGCGTTCATGACATTTCTTTCCAAGTTCATGACATTTCTTGAGCACTGTGAACTGCATGCTCCTAATTTGGATCGGCTAAACAATAAAACATGTCCATGAGTATCCATTCAACTGTAGAAGAACTAGCAGAAAACAACTGCACTTTAATCCACATCGAAGGAGAAGTTTTCTTGGATCATGAGGCTTCAGATTTAAGACTAGAGAAAGCAATTCCCCAAAGTTTCAACGAACAGGAACTGATATTAAATCTCGTTTTTGACATCAAAAAATCGGACAACATAAAACGTTCTCATCGCATTCCGCGTCACACGGAATTGGTTTTAAGTCGCGACCGCTATAAAACGATCCGCATTCGCAAGCCGGATGGAGAACAGCACATAATTTCATTGGTTAGCTGAATTAATCGGTTTAGGTTGAATCATAATTAAACCAAGTACTATCAAGAATTAATTTGGTTTAATAACTTTAGGATTCATTGACCGTGAAAAATGAACGATACTCCTATTCTCTACAGAGTTAATTATGGTTTTTTGATAACGCTTTTCCCTATGGCTGGACTTGCCATTTTTTTATTGATTTTGATCATCCATAATGCGTTGAAAACAGGATTTTCATTGGGAGAATTTATCGGAATTCTATTCCCTTTAGGTTTGCTCTGGTTGGTA
>CAYLJB010000011.1:29544-50176 GCA_964383785.1 uncultured Fluviicola sp. | reverse complement strand
TTTCCCTTTCACACGCCTACCCTTTTGTAGTTCTCGCAGTTTGCGAAAACCATCCAGTAGGCGTTGATATTGAGCCTGTTTCAGATAAAGCGATACGTACCTCTGTTCGGTTTACAACAGCAGACGAAATTACTCCTTTAAATTACGCAACATCGCAGGACTATACCCTTCTGTGGTCATTCAAAGAGACTTTGTACAAATTATCCAATAGAAACGGATTGTTATTTCAAGAACATTTGTGGGTTAAGCAATTCGATGAAACCCTTTTTGGATACTTTCTGAACACAGATGGTTTTTACAAAACCGAACTGGCTTTCATTGAATTAGATCATTTTTTAATAACTTGCAACACCAGAAAACCCGTTTATGCCGGAGAACATTTACCGAAAAATATGTGAACGAACAGGACAGATCGCTCTATTGATCGACCCTGAGAAGGCACTAGACCCCAAGGAATTAGCCGAACTTGTCAAGAAGGCTGAATTTGCAGGGATCCACTATTTTTTTGTAGGTGGAAGTACGGTGCTAAGGAGCGATGTGGAACGAGTTGTAACTGCTTTAAAACAATCATCTAACATACCTGTAGTTCTTTTCCCTGGAGCGTCCCATCAATTGAGTCAAGAGGCAGATGCGCTCTTATTTTTAAATCTTATTTCGGGGAGGAATCCGGACTTTCTAATCGGTCATCATGTTCAATGTGCCGAAGAGGTTGACGCCATGAACATCGAAGTAATTCCAACCAGCTACATCTTGATCGATGGCGGAAAGATGAGTAGCGTTGCATACATTAGTCAAACTACCCCTATTCCAAGAGAACAAGCCAATATCATTTTAAAGACAGCGCTTGCTGGTCAATTAATGGGACAACGCCTTACATACCTCGACGCCGGAAGCGGTGCCTTAGAACCCGTATCTGAAAACGTTATCCAATTCTTAAGAAGTCGATTGAAGACTCCGATCATTGTCGGGGGTGGTATTCAGTGCACCGAAACAATGGAACAACTGGCAGCAGCCGGAGCAAATATCTTGGTAATCGGAAACAAGATTGAAGAAAACATTGATTTCCTCTTGGATATCAAATCGTTCATAACAGATCACAAATGATCCGATAACCGTTCACATCATTTCTGGAACACTTTAATCAATGATGCAGTTTTCCTTTTCATAATCTGAATTTTCGAAGTATATTTACGGTGTGCTAAAACTACGTTAAGAAAGCTCAAATGCATCTTCTGGAAACTAACCTATTGTTTGTCAGATGTTTGCACCGTAACAAAGCCTTGCTTTTGAAACTGATGCGGCAGCACAATGCGGAAGAACGAAGATGTAAAGTCTTTGGTTCGGAGCGAAGTTTATAGTGTTACTTATTTAAAAATTAAAAAACATGCGCAAACAAATACTTTTGGGAGCTTTAACAGCGTTCGGGTTGGGGTTAAGTTTGCAGGTTACTGCGCAGGAAGGTTCTTTCCACTGTGGATTGCCGGGTAAACTGAAAGAGTTGTACGAGCAAGATCCTGGGTTAGAGGCCGACCTACAACAACTTTTCATGAACAATAAACACATTGTTCAGAACGGAACCAAATCCTCTACAATTTACCGAATTCCTATTGTGTTCCACATCGTTCATGAGTACGGTACGGAGAACATCACGGATGCACAGGTCTATGACCAAATGGATATCTTGAATGAAGATTTCCGCAAATTGAATGCTGATATTTCAGCAGTTGTAGCACCATTCGATACGCTTGCAGATGATGCGGGAATCGAATTCGTGTTACCAACAATTGACCCGTTCGGAAACGGTACTACCGGAATCGAACACATTTATTCGCACCAAACAAATCAAGGTGACGATTATTCAAAATTGCACCAATGGGCACGTTCTCAATATTTGAACGTATGGGTTACAAAATCTATTGGTGAAGCAGGTGTTGCTGGTTATGCATATTTCCCAGGGGCCACTACAGGATTCTTCTTCTGGCCTGACGGAATTATCATTCTACATGATTACATCGGAAGTATCGGAACTGGACAACCATTCCGCTCCCGTGCCTTGACTCACGAGATTGGTCACTATTTAGGATTGCCTCACACATGGGGTAACGACAACGATCCAGGTGTAGCAGCTAGCTGTAACCAAGATGATGGTATCGAGGATACTCCAAACTGTATTGGACAAACTACTTGTAATTTGACAGCGAACACGTGTAACGACACCATTAATTCAACTGGTTACTGGGACGTTGATGTGATCGATAACGTTCAAAACTACATGGAGTACTCTTACTGTTCAAACATGTTTACAAAAGGACAAGTTTCTGTAATGCGTAATACATTGATTTCAGAAACGGCGTTCCGTAACAATCTTTGGACAGATTCGAACCTTACAGCAGTAGGTGTTTTGGGTACTGCTGGTGTTCCAAAGCCAATCGTTGATTTCTCATTGAATCGTCGTAACATCTGTGAAGGTGATGACGTGACAATGATCAACGCTACTTACAACTTGAAGCCAGGTACAACCACAACTTACGAGTGGTCATTCCCAGGTGGTAACCCATCTACTTCAACTGCAACTAACCCGGTTGTTAATTATGCAACATCTGGACATTACAGTGCTACATTGATCGCTACGAACGAAAACGGTTCAGATACAATGTATTACCACAACATGGTTTATGTTGCACCAGGATGGACTGAGCATTATGGCCCTTTCAATGACGATTACAACAGCACAACTGATTTCTGGATGGTTCGTAACCCAGAAAACAACTATGCTCAATTCCAAAAAATTAGCACAGGCGGTGTTGGAAATACAGCTTGCTACAAATTGAACAACTACAAAGATGTTTCAAGTGCTCAGTTGTTCTCAGAAGATTACTTCTACTACAATCGTCTTGGAAATTCTAAAGATTATTTGATCTCACCAGCTTACGATTTGTCTACAACAACTGGTGTTTCTGTAACTTTTGACTACGCTTACGGAACAAAAGCTACTTCATTGGATGACATCACTGAGAAAATCGTTGTTTATTCTTCTCGTGACTGTGGTAAAACTTGGAACTTGCGTACAACTATCGACGGTGCTGATTTGGTAACTGCTGGATATGTAGGTAACAATGATTTTGCTCCATCAAACACAAACCAGTGGAGAACGGCTTCTTTCAACTATTCTACTAGTGGTTTAGACACAAAAACTCGTTTCCGTATCGAATTCGTAGCTTCTGACTTCTCTTCAAACTTGTATATCGACAACTTCAATGTTTCTGGTACATTAGGAATTACAGATAATGGCGTTATCAACAACATCATGATCTCTCCTAACCCAGTTGCTGCCGGAACTGATATTACAATTGAAGTAACTGATGCTACTGAAGGAATGGAATTGCAATTGGTTGACATTAACGGTTCATTGATCTCTGTAACGAAAGTTGTTGAGGCAAACGGAACTCAAGTGATCTCAATCCCTATGAATGTTGCTAAAGGATGTTACTTCATCAATGCTGTTCAAGGAAATGCTAAATCTACACACCGTGTAGTTGTTTTCTAAGCATTTGATTCACACTTAAAAAAAGCCCTTGCTCTTGAGAGTAAGGGCTTTTTCTTTTAATAATCTTTTCCTATTTTCGGTAAAAACTGAAAACATTGACCTCTTACTCGTTTGAAGCTCCTGCTTATCAAAGTATCCGTTACTACCGTTTCTTTACAGAAAATGGCACAGAATACAATGTACAGTTTGCAAGAGACCAGCATTTGGTATCCAAGGTATATATGGACCTTAGTTTAAAAAACGAGGAGGATGAATATGCTACTGTAAAAAATGGCGACCCGTATAAGATCATGGCTACGGTTTTGGCCATTTTACAGGACTATTTGGCTCAAAACACTATGATTCGCTGCATTATATTTACAGCCGTTGACGAAGAAGATCACGAAGAAAACAGAAGATTACTTTTATTTGAACGATTTTGTAAGCAATTTCGCAGTCTGGATGGTTGGAATTATCAAATTGAAAACGCCACTATCACTTTAACTAAATGATCTATGGACGAGGCATTATTGTGCGATATTACCATCGATGCAAGCAAAGAACTGGGATACAACGAATTCTCCGAACTGCATGCATATTTATTAAAAAGAATAAAAACTGGTGAATCACTTGCAATACATCTACCAGGTGAAAAGGAGACCATTGATAAAATGTTGATCAGCCTTTCTTTGTTCAAGGCTCCACAAGCTTTTGAAGGTTCCCCGCGTGTATTGTGGATCACAGACACAACCGATCGAGCAAGAAAATTAGCTGACCAACTAAAACACCTTTGTCGACGTTCTGAAATTGCAGTTGAATTGGCCGATGATAAAGGAAAAATGATCGAACAACGCAACCATATTTTTGAAGGTGCGGATATCATCATTGGAAATCCAAAAAGAATTCATGACCTCTATAATCAGAATGGTATTCACGTGAATCAATTGAAACTAGTAATTGTAGATAGTCTGGATGTTTTCGTAAAACAACCCACTCTACTGCAGTTCATTCGACGCGTGAATGAAAGTTTACCCAAATGTCAACATATCTTTATTCATGAGGACAAGCAAGAACGAATAAATAATTTCATTGAAGAGTTAGTCCCTTTTTATAAGGTGATCGATCAAAACAGCCTTTAATCCTTTTTGGCCATGACTAAAAAATCCTATCAACAACTAAAGCAGATCAGTGGATTGATCAATGTTCTGGCCTTCGTTTGTGCAGTAGCTTTACTTACGAATTACACTTACGGCTACAACATCTTATTAAAATTCGGACTTTATCTTTTCGGTTTAGGTTCTCTGATCATTGGTTTTGTACTTGCCAAGAACGATCCGGATAAATCGAATCGTATCAATCCCTTGTTCTGGTTTGGCATCTGCTTGTTATTCCTTGGACTGATCATTCGTATCAACCTCTGGCCCTATAGTACCTTCGTGATTTTGCCGGGTGCATTATTCGCCGGTCTCAGTTATTTTTTCAATCCGAACAAAGAAAATAACGATTCAGAAGATCTTTTAGATAACTAATTCAATCCAAATTAGTTACTTTCATCGTAGATAGGCTGAATTATGAAGTGGCTGCTTACTTGTTTTCTGATCTTAACTTTAGGTTCTGTTCAAGAACTGCATGCGCGTGCAATCTATATCCAATCCAATAAGGAATCTCAGGAGATACCCGCAAACGGCCTGAAATATCTTATCACTTCAAATAAATTGAAGGCCTCCGATTTAGCGAATAGAAAATCGGAATTCAAAAAGCTCAAGGAAAACATGGTGAACCTCGGCTTTGAGCGGTCTGATGTATGGTTCATACTTGAATTAACAAATCCAGAGGACAGCACTGTTCAAAGAAACCTGCACCTCTCCAATCCTATTTTGGACGAGGTAGACGTTTACTTGTTTCAATCCGGAATTTGGAAACTTGTGGCAAAAGGAGGGGATCAACGCGTGCAACTCAATCACCAACATGACTACCTTTCTTTCCCGCTTACTTTTGAACCGAACAAAGAACACCTGATCTTGCTTCGCGTAAATAACGGAGGTGAGCAATTCTATTTCAACGCATCGCTCGAGGCACAGAGCTATGGCCAGGTTAAACAAAGTAAAAACCAACTCTTTTTTGGTGTCCTATTCGGGATCATGGGTTTCATCATCCTTCTAAACTTGGCGGTTGGGATCTTATTTAAACAACGAATTGCTTATTGGTATACGGGGTATGCACTCACTTTTACCCTACTTCAATTTTCCTTGCTCGGACTTGCATCCAAATACTTATGGCCCGAATGGACTTTCATGATCAATCGAGCCAATCCTCTTTTTGCCAGCTTAGGAGTTTTCTTTTTCCTCAAATTCACCCTAGAATACCTGAACATCCGAAAACATTTACCTCGATTCGCGCTTGTGTTTCAGAAGTTTCAATGGATCTTATTGGCGAATGCTCTCCTTTCATTGATCCCACTTCCTATTTTTCTCTGGATCACTGCAATTAGCATTAACAGTATGACCTTGTTGCTCAATCTGGCCATTTTCATACCACTTCTGATAATTTTGCGAAAAAAAGAACGTGCTGCCTACACTTATCTCATCGCGTTTTCATTATTACAGGTTACGGTATTTATTTTCATTCTAAGAAATTTCGGGGTCATCCCGGATAGTTTCTTAGCAGCATATGGTTTGCAATTAGGAACCGCGCTTGAAATGATCATTCTGACAATTGGTATTCTTCAGCGGTTCAAATACATCAACGACGAATCAATCATTGCGCTTGCGGAAGCAAATGCCCTTAAAGACAACCTGAACATAGAACTGGAAAAAGAAGTGCGCTCACGGACAGCTGAAGTCTTACAACAACGCAATGAACTGGCAGAAAAGAATGCAGAGATCGTAGATTCCATCAATTACGCACAACGCATTCAACAAGCCATTTTACCGTCAATTGAAGACACTTACTTGCCTTTGCGATTCCATTTGTGGTATTTGCCGAAGGATATTGTTGCCGGTGATTTCTACTGGATCACTGTTCAGAAAATCCAAGATAAGGAGTTTGTCTTTTTAGCAGTAGCAGATTGTACCGGACATGGTGTTCCCGGTGCAATGATGAGTGTATTGTGTACGAATGCGCTCAATGAAAGCGTCCGAAAATTAAATACACCAAGTCCTGCACTACTTCTAGAGCACGTGAATGACTATTTGAAAGCTTATTTGAGTACCAACACGCAGCATTTGTCAGATGGAATGGATATCTCCATTGCTTGTTTTGACCAAAATTCCTATCAATTACGCTGGTCAGGAGCTAATAATCCTCTTTGGGTGAGCCGATCTGAAACCACTCATTTCTTAGATGCCACAAAGCGTCCAGTGGGAAAAAGCGAGCGCGAAATACCGTTTGAGGAATTGGAAATGCAGTTGCAAAAAGGTGATCGATTGTTTCTGTTCTCGGATGGATACCCGGACCAATTCGGCGGGGAACAAGGGAAGAAGATCAAAACAAAAGGCTTGCGCAATTGGTATGAAGGCAGCCTTCAGTTAGCCCCTGCTGAGCAATTAGCATATTTAAAAAATGCTTTTCTAAATTGGAAACGCACTGAGGAACAACTGGATGATGTGTGTATCCTATTAGTGGAAGTGAATTAGAATGACGCCTTCAAGCTCATATCCAAGCTTTTAAAGCTATGTGTCAAGGCCCCCACTGAAATGTAATCCACACCGGTCTCGGCAAATGAACGGATCGTTTCTTTCGTTATACCTCCTGAAGCTTCTGTTTCGAAACGTCCATCGATCATTTTCAAGGCTTCACTTAGTAAAGCTGGCGTGAAATTATCCAACATGATACGATCTACTTTTCCTGTATCCAAAACCTGCTGCAATTCATTCAGATCACGCACCTCGATCTCCACTTTGAGTGATTTCCCCAAATTGCTCAAGTAGCTTTCTGTACGTTCAATTGCTTCGCGAATACCACCAGCAAAATCAATGTGGTTATCCTTCAACATGATCATATCGTACAAGGCAAAGCGGTGATTGTGTCCTCCGCCAATGCGCACTGCCCATTTCTCCATGTAACGGATGCCCGGGGTAGTCTTGCGTGTATCCAACAATCTCGCAGATGTTCCATCGATCAATTGCACATATTCATTGGTAAGTGTAGCAATTCCTGACATGCGCTGCATAAAATTCAATAACAAACGCTCTGCACCTAAGATAGATCGGGCACTTCCACGAACAACAAAAGCGATGTCGCCATTTTTTACACGAGTTCCATCCTTGATAAAGGTCTCAAACGTCAAAGTCGGATCCACTTCATTACAGATCATTTCAGCCAGTTCCACACCAGCAATGATCCCGGAATCCTTCACCAACAATTTCGCTTCTCCAACAGCTTCTGCCGGAATACATGCCAATGCAGAGTGGTCTCCCTCACCAATATCTTCGCGCAAGGCGTTTTGAATGATCTCTTGTAACATGAGGCAAAGGTAGTCGCTTCAGGATGAGTTAAACACTTTGGAGCAAAAAAAATCCTGATTTCTCAGGACTTCAAAATTGATATACTTTCGATCTTATATTCTCCGGATATCTTAGCCCATTTGACCGTTACCCGGTAAGTCTCTCCTTTCGACTGGTAATTACCCATTGCACTTGCTCCATCGCTCACTGCTCCTTTGTAGGAAAACTTGAATGAGCTCGCAGGATTTTTCTGAAAGAAATCTTTTAGGATTTGAGTAGCTTGCGAACTCGCATAGACCCCATCCTTTTCAAACACGTTCAACAAGATCTTTTCTTTTCCATAACTTACAACCTTTGCTGCATCTCCGTCAGCAATAGCTCGTTCAACTTGCGTATAAGGCACATCTCCCCCAACGATGCTCAATAAAAAAGCAGTAAGTAAAGAAAACAAGATTCCCATATCGTATTTTTTTAGTCGGCAACAAGTTAACAAATATAATGCCTAAGTAGACGAGTTCTTAAAAAAAGTGAAACGAAGGTTTACACGCTTGATCTCACAGGAAATCCGTTAATTTGTACATGCAGCACAAAAGGCAAACACTTGGTTGGATACTTTTCGGATTAGTAATGATCCTTATAAGTATTGCCCTGGAACAACGCGCCTTCCAACTTCCTTTTGGCATTCACGAAACTGCAGACGATGCATCTTATTTACGACCAGCCGAGAATTGGATCGATCATGGCGTTTGGAAAGACAACTCAGAAGGGCCTTCCTCTTATGTACAACGTCCTCCACTTGTAGGATGGATCTACGCCATTGGCTTTTGGATTTCTCCAGGCGGGAGCAAAGTGATCTTCATGATCTTTGCCATACTACTCCACCTCATCGCCATTCGATGTTTGAATCAATTACTATTAGCTACTTCACAGATTTGGTGCGTTACGGGGTTGTTCCTTTTCACGGTGCTTCCTTGTTTTTACGGATTCTTGAGTTATTCCATCAGCGAGGCATTGGTTGTTTCATTGATCGTGATTGGAATAACTTTATTCTATCAAAACAGGTCCGGATTCATTTTGGGAAGCTTCTTAATGCTTATTTATCTGTTTCGTCCCGTGCTGCTCCTCTTGTTTCTCCCATGGTTTATTATTCGACTGCGCGAACGCATACACCTCGTGGGGAGAAACTGGAAAATAGCATTTTTCATCATGCTCCTGGCGGTTTTAGGTTGGGAAGGTAGAAAAGCATATTACACAGGACATTTGTTGGACCTGCATCCTATTTACCATGAAGCGAATTTGAGTACATACAGACCTCCACATGAAAAATTGTCAGATCTCTTTCGCATTTGGGAAACTAAGCCAGAATTATTCCATGAACTTTGCGGAAAGGCATTAGACGGAAACTTGGATCTTAAAGCCGTAGAAGAATACTGCCAAGGAAGGCATGTACCAATTGACGCAGCTTCAGTTCATGGCACCCTCATAAAGTGGGGCCAAGTTACCCAAAGAGCGATTGATGAAAAGGCAATGAAACTGACTCGTTCAGAACAAGAATTCAACAAAAGCATCAAGTTGCTACGGAAGCAGTTAGTTTCTGAATATCCCTGGAGATATTATGTATACACACCGCTTCAAGGAATGATAGAACAACTGCCGAAGAGTCATCTGAATTTGGGAATCTTTCAAGATACCTATCGCGGCACTTGGCTAGTTGAGTTCCTAAGGATTGCTTCGTTATTGCTCGTTGTTTTTAGTTTCGTATTACTACCGGCCGGCATTATTCACAAGCATCCTCTCAGGTATCTAGCGATTGGCACCCTTATTTATTTAGTCTATTTGTTTTGGATCCAGCGCTTGAATGAAGACCGTTATCTCTTACCTGCCTTTATCGCTGCATATTGTGTGCTTCTTTTTTGGATCAACAGTATTGTCAAGGTCCGAAAGAAAACAGCATAAAAAAAGGCCACCAAATCTGGCAGCCTTAGTCATATAACTATCCCAAGGATTACTTGGCAACAATAATGAACTCTGTACGTCGGTTCAATTGGTGTAATTTTTCTTTGTCAACCCAAAGATATGTTGCATCAATTTCCTCATTAGACACCTTTAATTGTGATTCACCGTATCCGGTACCCGTAATTCGATTGCGGGCGATACCCTTAGAAATGATGTAGTCAACCGATGACTTCGCACGTTTATCAGCCAGAATTCGGTTTTCCTCATCCGTACCGCGCGCATCTGTGTGGGAACCCAAAGCGATCTTTATCTTTGGATTGTCCTTCATGATCTTAACAATCTTATCCAATTCAGCTGCGGCATCAGGACGGATATTCCATTTACGGTAATCGAAGTAAATCGGGTTGATCACCAAACCAAGATCTGTTCCAACTTCCAACTCAGCAACCAACGGATTGATAACTTCATTCAAATGTACTGTAGGCTCACCTCCGAACGTAATGTCAGCATCTACCGATGTAGGAGCGTATCCAGTTTTGGTAACATCCAAATGTATTTTCATCGGATCACCTGGCAATTTTCCAAAGATCGAATCCGAAACAAAATATCCCTTTGAGTCAGTCATAACGCTGGCCAGAATCTCTCCGGTACTTGCATCTTTAAGTGTAACCTTCGCATCAGCAACCACTTCGTTTGTTTTACTATCGCGAATAGTCCCATCTATGAAGTACAATCTCGATAATTTACCAGAAGCATCTAACCACAACTCTCTGTAAACTACTTGTTGCAAATAGCCACAATTCGTTGAAAGAGTATCTGTGTAAACAACCTCCTTTCCGTCATTTCGAGTATAAACTAGGTCATATTGCGTACACAAACCTAAATCCGCCATGAAGAATCCATCTCGGAATCTTGGGAATAAGTGACGTGTAACATCATTTTCACATGACTTACATTTCAGATCAATCGCCAGATCTTCGGGCATTTTAGCACCGTTTCGCACGCGAATATTTCCCTTCAATACGGCCAATGGATAAATTCCCAAATAATCATTCTTGATCATGTAGATATCCTTTTCCCCTTTCCCTTCAGGACGAACAGAAGTTAAATATCCCGTGTATCCATCAAACGTTGTGGTATAGAACAAATCATCTCCACAAGAGTTAAAAGGGTGGCCAAGATTCATTGGTTTTGACCACTTTCCTGTTGAGTCCAAAATCGATTGGAAGATATCAAATCCTCCCATGGATGTTTCCCCATTACTCGAGAAATAAAGGGTCTTGTTATCCACGGAAATAAACGGCGATTCCTCATCAAAAGGAGAGTTCAAGGTAGGTCCACAGTTTTCCGGCTTACCCCATTCACCACTTTCCAATTTGTCACAGCGATAAATATCACGGCCACCAAAACCACCTTTCTTATTAGATACGAAATACATGGTTTTTCCATCCGGTGTTACCGTACAGTGAGTTTCCCAATCTGAGGTGTTGATCTGCTTGTTCTCTATGTGATCGATCTTTTTGAATCGCTCATCGGTCACATTGGAATAGAAAATATCACCACTACCTTCGGTATCTTGATACAGGTAAATACGGCGTTCATCCGGACTTACAGCCATGGTAGCTTCATTTTGAGCAGGATCACAGAATTCGATTCGCAAAGGATCCGTCCAAGTACTATCAAATGTTAAGTAAGAAACATAGATATCTTCCGGATATTGATACAAGCGATCATCTCTGTGCTCAATTGGATCTGCTCCCTCCCATCGTTTTCTGGATGTATAGTAAAGCGCCGAACCATCTAGTGAAATCACAGGTGAATACTCTGGGAGCGCAGTATTTACAGGGCTTTGCAAGTTCTCTATAATAGCTGTTTTGGGGTGAGCCAATTCGTAAGCTGCTACTTCACATTGCTTCAAATGCAACTTAGCCATCAAAATATTAGCCGATTTTGGATTCGACGTACTAATGAACTCGTTGTAAAAAGCTTTAGCCTTATCAATCTGCAAATTGAGGTGATAACAACGCGCTAAAACGAACAAAGCATCTGTTGGCGCCTTTTGTTCAGTAGTACTGTATTGATCCCAAATCTTTGTAGTTTGTTCTACCGCTTTTTCCAAAAACGGCAAGGCATTTACATAATCCTGATGCAATTCCATGAGAATGTAGCCTTTACGAAAATTGTAATTGCAGTTATTGGGTTGGCGCGCCAACAATTTATCAGCCAACAAATTAGCTTGATAGAAATAACCATCGTTCATCATATTTGAACATTCAAACAACTGCTCTTTTTCCGGAGCTTGTTCCAGCAAATACGTCAAACGTGTGGTGTCATTTTGTGCATATCCGGCAAAAATCCAAATACTGAATGACAGTAGTAGCAACTTTCTCATGTTTCTTTAGCTTACAAAGTGCGGGTATGTTTACGCAAGTAATGGAGTTAAGTTACGAATAGGGCCTTCGATCCACAAAAAAATCGTTAAATAATTGTACTTTCGTGCATGCACGTAACGCTACTATGCATAGGAAAAACGGGGAAATCATTTCTGGAAGAGGGCGAAAAAGAATATTTAAAGCGCCTAGCCCATTATATCTCTTTTGAGTTAAAAATCTTACCGGATGTGAAACAAGCCAAGAATTTGAGTGAAGAACAGATCAAACAAAAAGAGGCTGAAATGTTCTTAGAAAAAATCCAATCCGGGGATTCTGTATTCCTTTTGGATGAAAATGGAAAAGAATTTAGTTCTGTTGCCTTTTCACAATTTCTACAAGAGCAATTTAATCGTGGAGGAAAGCATATCTACTTTCTGGTTGGAGGGCCTTATGGTTTTCATACCTCGTTGTATGCGCGTGCTCAGGGGAAGATCTCCTTATCGAAAATGACCTTTTCACATCAAATGATCCGCATGTTCTTTATTGAACAAATGTATCGTGCGATGACCATTTTGAAAGGTGAACCTTATCATCATCGTTGAATATGAAATTTGAGTTTTTTACAGCGATTGATATCGTATCAATAGTAGGATGGCTCCTTATTTTTATTGCAGGTGCGCATATCATTTACATCAAGAATAGAACGAAGCCAGAATTCAAATTTTATCTTGCCCATTTTTATTGGAAGTTGATAGCTAGTACCATTTTCGCCCTTATTTACATTTTTGTATATGATGGCGGCGATACGATGGCATATTGGCAAGGTGCTTTAAAACTTAACAAGGTTTTTTATGATTCTCCAAGCAATTATATCACAGAGATGATGAAGACACCAGTAGAAGACCAATATGCAAGTTATTTCACGTCTGAAATAGGCAGGCCGCCGAGATGGATTTACCGTGAACCCAATTCATGGTTTGTTTGTAAAGTTGCAAGTATTTTCTCATTTTTCTCTTTTGGAAGTTATATAACGCTTAATGTGTTTTTTGGTGTTATATCTGGATGGATCAGTTGGCGTTTTTTCCTTCTAATGAATCAGATTTCGAATATTCAGACAAAATACTTAGCAATTGCTTTTTTGTTTATTCCTTCTGTTGGTTTTTGGTGTTCAGGACTTTCAAAAGACACCATTGTTTTGTGTGCTATTTACGGCACGGTGGCCGCATTTTTCCATTATCTCTACAAATCAAAACGTATTACATTTTCATTGATGGTGCAATTAATGTTCTTCAGCTTTTTGCTTTATGCCGTTCGTCCTTTTGTATTGATAACGGTATATTTTCCTATTTCAATAATGATCGTGTTTTTACTTAATAGACATAAACCATTCATCACCAAAATCATTACAAGACTTGTAGGTTCGGCTGTTGTATTAGGCCTTTTCTTTGTTTATCTCAATAGCTCCAATTTATTTGGAGAATTTTCGGCAAACAAAATTGTTGAAACCGCAGAAATCATTCATTCAGATTTTCAAAACAACGAGACTTATAAGGGCAAAAAGTATGATCTGGGAATTACCGATTTTTCCCCAACTAATTTAATTACAGTGATACCAATGGCCGTAGTAACCACGCTTTTTCGACCGTTTATTTGGGAAGCCGGGAATGCACTTATGATCCTGAATGGTTTAGAAAGTTTGCTGTTGCTTTACTTTTTTGTCAAAATGATTTTGACAGCACGAAAAGGTGTACCTATCAAGGTACTCATCACCCAAGAGTACTTTATTTTCAGTATCATTTATGTGCTTATTTTAGCTTATTTCGTTGGTTTTACATCTGGACTATTTGGTATATTAGCGCGATTAAAAGCCCCTGTCCTTCCGTTTTTTGTGTTAATACTCTTGTACAAACTCACTAAAGACAAAAGCACAGACAAACAGGTATCTGAATTAGAAAAGAATATTTAATCATGAGCACTAAAATCATTGATTCAAAAAAGCGTTCATTTTTTCCGGACTTCCGGGAACTAGGCCGATACAAAGATCTTTTTTGGACACTTTCTTGGAGAGATTTTAGGGTTAGATACGCCCAAACGACTATTGGGTTATTATGGGCTTTGATTCAACCCGTCGTAACAATTCTTATTTTAAGTTTGGTCTTTGGAAAATTTGTGGGTGTAAAGACACCTGTTCCACATTTGATTTTTACTGTAGCAGGAATGAGTATTTGGACTTATTTTTCATATGTTTTAACTAATTCTGGTTCATCGATAATAACGAATCAAGAAATGGTTAAAAAAATATACTTTCCGCGTATCATTATTCCACTTTCAAAAGCTATTGTTGGTTTGATTGATTTTGGAATTACCTTGATTATTTTAATCGTATTAATGATCTACTTTCAGATCAATCCAAGTAGCAATTTCTGGTTAGCACCTTTTTTCTTAATAATTGGAATTATTGCCGCTTTAGGAGCGGGGATTTGGTTGAGTGCACTTACAGTTCGATACAGGGATTTTCAACATGTAGTTCCTTTTATTGTTCAAATTGGTCTTTATATAACGCCCATCGCTTATCCTGCGGAGTTTGCCACACAACATTTACCCAAATGGGCTGCAGAAATTTATTTTCTTAATCCCATGGCAGGAGTCATTCAAGGTTTTCGTTGGTCAATTTTTGGTGGAGATCCCCCAGGAGGTTTTTTTTGGATTTCCATTGTCATGGTGTTAGTGCTATTTATTTCAGGGCTTTTCTATTTTAATAAAGTAGAATCAGAAATGGCTGATTATGTTTAATTCAATAAAGATCAAATGAATCCAGAATTAGCCATAAAAGTTGAAAACATTTCCAAAAAGTATATCATTGGCATGCGTAAAAACGAATCGTTTCGCGGTTCATTACAAGCTTTATTCAACAAAAACGCATACGATACATCACGAGAATTTTGGGCACTGAAAGACATCAGTTTTGAAATCAATAAAGGTGATGTTGTAGGAATAATAGGACGAAATGGTGCGGGAAAAAGTACCATGTTAAAATTACTTTCTCAAATTACAAGACCAACAGAAGGCCAAATAAAAATCAACGGCAGAGTAGCCTCCCTTTTGGAAGTAGGTACCGGTTTTCATCACGAGTTAACAGGACGGGAAAATATTTACCTCAATGGTACAATCTTAGGGATGACCAAAAAAGAAGTTGCTGAAAAATTTGATGAAATTGTTGCATTCTCGGGAATTGATAAATTCATTGACACTCCTGTCAAGCATTATTCATCAGGTATGTACGTGCGCTTGGCCTTTGCTGTTGCGGCACACTTAGAACCTGAAATTTTGATAATAGATGAAGTGCTAGCTGTGGGGGATGCCGAGTTTCAAAAGAAGTGCTTAGGAAAAATGCAAGACGTTGCAGGTCAAGGTAGAACGGTGATTTTTGTGAGTCATGATATTGAAGCTGTGCAATCATTATGTAATAAAGGAATTCTTTTAGAAAAAGGTCAAATAAAAGAAATTGGACCTATCCATTCAATCATACAGTCATATACCAACAATTTTGAAAATTCTTCAAAAATTTGGGGGAAAGATCAAAGACCAGGGGACTCAACCGTAAGACTTAATGAAGTAAAACTTATAGATTCAAATTTCGCTCAAATAAAACAAGCTGGGTTAGATGAAGAAATTGGTATCGAAATTACCTATGAGGTATTTGATGACCAATGCTCTCCTTCTCCTAATTTTCATATATATAGTTCTACTAATGTTTTGTGTTTTATACTTATTCTGGAAGAACAAGTTCATGAAAAAGGAATTTATAAATGCGTATGTTGGATTCCAAAAAACACTTTGAATAATCTAACTTATCGAATTGGTGTAGCTATAACTACTTTAAAAACAATGGAGGTTCATCTTGATATAAAAGATGTAGTTACAATAGATGTAGTAGAAAGTAAAATTGACAGAAAAATGGCATATGGTGGGCAAATTCCAGGTCTACTCAGAATAAATTTCAAATCAGAAATTAAAAAACTATGAACGAATTTGATTTTACAGGAGAACGTTTAACAACAACAAAGAGAAGTGAAATCATGATTCATCATCTTCATAGATATGCAATCTCACTTGAATTAGCTCGCAATAAAAAAGTACTGGACATAGCTTCTGGTGAAGGCTATGGAAGTAATTTATTAGCTCAGGTAGCACTAGAAGTAGTTGGGGTCGATATTGATGAGAAAGTCGTTCAATTCGCAAATAGAAAATATTCAAAGAAAAATTTACAATATAAGTTAGGATCTACTTCTTCAATCCCATCTGAGGATCATGTTTTTGACTTAATCGTCAGTTTTGAAACGATTGAACACCATGATGAACACGAACAAATGATGCTTGAATTTAAGCGTGTTCTCAAACCTGGAGGGAAAGTTATTATATCATCACCAGACAAAAAAAATTATACCGACATCCCGAAATACACGAATCCTTTTCATGTAAAGGAATTATATATTGAAGAGTTCAAATCGCTCGTAAGTAAACACTTTTCTTATTCAAAACATTTCAATCAAAACCTATATTACAACAGTATCATTGTTGCTGACGATGGTCATTCAACTGCATTTGCAGAGTTCAATGGTGATTTTGAAAAAATTGATTCAGCCAAAACCTTAAGTGTCCCGATGTACAACATCTGTATAGCATCAGACAACACTTTGGAAAACATGAATTTTATTGATACAAGCATTTTCAATGCTCAAGCTGTATTAGATGCAATCATTAATAAAGAGGTTGAAATCTATGCTTCAAAAACATATAGAATAGGGAAGTTTTTCACGTTCCCATTGAGAATTATTCGCTCGCTGAAAAATAAATAACCGTCAAAACAGTAGAGTATAAATGATTGATCTTTCAATTATTATTGTCAATTATAAGACACCTGCATTAACCGAAAAATGCATTGAAAGTGTTTATAATACTGTAAGTAATGCCATTACCTTTGAAATAATCGTTGTTGACAACCATTCAGAGGACGATTCAGAAGAATTGGTAACTTCAGTCCATAAAAATGTTAAATGGATCAGCAACCCTATTAATGAAGGATTTGGAAGGGCAAATAATTTAGGCATTCAACTTGCAAAAGGAAAATTTGTACTATTGTTAAATTCAGATATACTTTTAGAAAACGATGCTATTGAACGTTCAATTAATGTGATTTCGTCAATTCCTAATGCCGGTGTTCTTGGATGCCAACCGTTAAATATGGATGGTAGTATTCAACGATTTACATCAACTATTGCCAGTTATAGGAAATTAATTGATCAAAATATTCTTTTTAATTATTTTTTTCCTGCAAGAAAACTAAAAACGAATGCTGTAATGGGGTCATTCATGTTGTTCCCTAAAACTGTTTTAACAACCTGCGGCAACTTTGATCCTGATTTTTTCATGTACAGTGAAGAAATTGAATTGTGCCATAGAGTCAGTAAAAAAGGATTTCAAATCATTCATGAAACAAATATTACTATCAAACATGAAAATGGTGGAAGCACACCGGATAGAAGATGGGCTAATAGACAAAGCTATCTTTCTTCTGCTTTACTTTTTTATAAAATTCATGGCTTTTGTGGATACATACTCTATCATTTCATTAAACAGTCAAATTACATAATGAACTTTCTAATCATTTGGAAATTTAACAAAGCTTTCAGAAAGGATTTCAAAATCGATTTTATCAATTATTTTAGTGTGTTCAAACATTATTTTACCATTCCAATTTTGTACTCAAGAAAAACAGGTAAAGGAAAACGTATTCTAAAATATACAATGAATTAAAATAGTATGGATCGTATACTTATCCTTGAAATATGCTATGCTGGTTTAGGTGACCATCTTTTTCATAGTCATATTCCTCGAATAGCCAAAGAGAGTGGGAAATACGACCATGTTTTCATTTCTAAACATTCAAAATTTGGTCATCCCGATTATAAAAAACTGATATGGGAAATGAATCCATTTTTGGATGGTTTCATTGATGAACCTGGAATCAAATGTGATATTGCAAGCTGTGTTGAAAAAGTAAATCCAACCTCATCTACCAACTTATTGGATCAAGTTATGTATTGGTACCAACTAGACAATGGTTTGACATGGAACAACCCTGAAGTGTATTACCAACCCAGTTTCCGTTCTGAATTCACCCACACTATATATGATCCTAACTTTGTTTCTTGGATTGGAAATGTGATCGATGAAGACGCCATGATTTACTTCAAAAGAAACAAAATCCATTTTGATTACATTATGAAGTTGAGAGGCAATAAAACGCTTTTCATCCCCAACGACAACACAAAATTTATCGAAACACCTACTCTTTTTGATTTTTGCGATCTAATCCACTCTTGTTCACAATTGTATTGTTTGACTTCCGGCACTGCCACTTTAGCAAGCGCTTTGGGAAAACCAGCTATTGTATTTTGGGGAATTGAGCAAAATAGCGGATTTCAACATTACAAACAACATACTTATCGCTTAATCAAGCGTGATTTTTGGAATCGAATAAGAAGGAAACTAAAACTAAACCGTCATTGAAATGCAACAGTTGACCATTGGAATGCCTGTGTTCAATGACATTGATTTCATTGAAGCTTCGTTAATTTCTATTTTGAAACAAGAAAAGGTTTCATTCCATTTAATCATTTCAGATGATGGAGCAACAGATGGATCTGAAGAAGTTTGCAAACGTTATGCTGCTCAAGATAATCGTATCACCTACATTCGTCAAACTAAGAATCTCGGAATATCAAAAAATATGGAATTTTTGTTGCAGTCAGCTGACACTCCCTATTTCATGTGGGCTGCAGACGATGATTTATGGGAAACAAATTTTGCTTTTGAATTAATTCAACTATTAGAGAAAAACCCAACTGCTGTTTCAGCTTTCACCATCTATCATGAAATAGATGAACATGATCAATCCATTACTACGCCACTAGATTTTAATTATTCTAATCCGAACTGTTACAAAAGATTGAATTATTACATCAAACATCCAAGCGATGGTTTTGGCTATGGTATTTTCAAAACAAGCGCAATTAAAGATGTGGAATTTCCAATTTGGTGGTGGCCCAATCGCAAAACCCCATATAACAACATTTTCCCTACACTTTGTTATTATTTAGCTCTAGGTGATTTCTGCTACTACTCAAAAGAAAAATTGTTTCACAAACGTGTTAAAACTCCCGCTAAAACAAATCACATTATTACAGGAAGTGGTAATGGATTTAAGGAATTGAGTGCTTTTATCATCCGAAGATTCAATTTAATCACCTTTTCTACTAAGCTAATAAGACGAGGAAGTAGTCCATGGATAGCACTTCGAATTTACCCTGCTTTGTTTGCTCATTGGTTTATCAAAGCTTCTTATAATGAGGTGAAAAAAGCATTTCAATCTAGATTGAAAAAATCCAATTCTTAACGTTTAAGCTTGTCAACTAACAACTCGTAATTAATCGCATCTTGATACCTTTCTTGTTGTGTTTTCAATGCTTGATGGCGAAAACTCAGGAATGCTTCTTCAGAAAGATTATCAAAAAACATCAAAGCTTCAACTAACTCTGAAAGTTCAAATTGGGCGGGGATTAATCGTCCATTTGAAGCGTCCACAATTTCACAATTCCCGCCCACATCTGTTGCAATCACTGGAATTCCAAATGACATCGCTTCCATGACACTAACAGGAATCCCCTCCGATTCTGACACATTTACAAATACAGTCACCTCATTCTTACCGTACCAATTTAATACCTCTTCATTCAATACATGTCCTTTTAAATCTACCTCAAAATTAGTTGACTGAAAATCATTAATTTGCCTCTTTATATCAGACATCAAGTCTCCATCTCCGAAATGCACCCATTTAAGTGGTTTCGTCTTAGAAACTTCATTCAGTGCTTCAGCCAATAAGTGGACACGTTTAACAGGCACAAGATTAGAACAACTTACGACAACAAAAGAGGCCGCAAAATACAAATCAACATTTTGTTTTTTAACACCCATTTGAGAAGCAGATACTTCCAATTGTGAGGCATTTGTCCAGTTTTTAGAGATATAATTTGCTCCTGCTTTTGAGTCGGTGACTATTCGATCCAATTGAGAAGTAATCAACCATCTAAATGGCAAATAATGATTCGTATTAGTAGTGAAATATAAATCCCAGCCATGTGCACGTGTTACACATTTTAAAAAAGGATTTTTCCGCTTTAATAAGGCAAGAGAAATCCCTGCATCATCTGTCCAAAAAGAATAAAAAACAGTATCATCCGTTAAATCTATTTGTTGTTCGATTAATC
>CAYLJB010000011.1:2425-29534 GCA_964383785.1 uncultured Fluviicola sp. | reverse complement strand
ATTGGCTCTTGCAAGACTTGCAACTGCCGTTTTTAACGTAAGAGCAGTTAATTTAAAGTCTTTATTTTTAATGATCTCAAATAGCTCTTTAATAAAATCAACCCGAAATACTGCCCTTAATTTTGAAAAATAACTAGTTTGTGAAGCTAGATAAACGCCAGATAAAACAGTACAATTAGCATGTAAAGTCCTTAAACCTCCATCTTGTTCTCGATCAACAGGAATAAGAATGATTTTCTCAAAATGTTTAACCAAAAATGCAAGTTCATTTTCAAAGAAAGGTTCTTTATCATCAAATGGAAAACCAGATGTTAAAACAACTAATTGTTTTTTTTCTTTAGCCATATAATGAGCACTATTTTTTCTGCAAAATACCAAATCATAGGAAAATAATTAATTTTAGTTAATGATAAAAGTATTGATTCTAGCTTATGATTTTCCTCCATACGTTTCTGTCGGTGGATTGAGACCTAGCGGCTGGTTTAATCACTTTAAAAAAAAAGGTGCATTACCAATTGTTGTAACCAGACAATGGAAAAATAAGTCCTACACACAGCAATCAACCTTTTCATTGACCTTGCAGGAAGAAACGGAGAATGGAATTATCATTCAAGCACCATACAAGGAAACATTTGCGAATAAATTATACAATAAATACGGTGATAAACATTTTGTTCTATTAAGAAAGAGCATCACAGGTTTACTGGAAATTTCTCAATATTTTCTTCCGATTGGAAGCAAAAGAGAACTTTATAAAACAGCAGATAGTTATTTAGCAACAAATAAGGTAGATTTCATTTTAGCTACCGGAGATCCTTTCGTATTGTTCCATTATGCGAACAAACTTTCAAGAAAACATCAAATTCCGTGGATAGCGGACTTTAGAGATCCATGGAGCGACAATTTTGAAATCACAAATCGGTTTATAAAAAACTTCATTAAACACCTTGAAATCAAAACCTTAAAAAAGGTGCGTTTTATTACTACAGTAAATCCTTATTTCAAAGAACTACTTCAAAAGAATCATCCTTCAAAAAAAATTCACATCATTGAAAATGGCTACGACGAAACTAATTTTATAAAAATCCAAAAGGAAAAAACTACTAATGAAGAATTACGAATTACAATAACTGGGAATCTATATGAATGGCAACCATATATTGATTTTATTGATGTTTTTGTTGATTTTTTACAAACTTCAAAAGCACGAGCGAAATTAGTGTTTTATGGTGTAAACCTACAAGACAAAATTCTTCAATATATTAATGAAAAGCACTCAGTAAACAAACAAAATTTTGAGTTTCACGAACGTATTCCTAATGCAGAGTTAATAGCCAAAATTAGAAATGACCACGCACTGTTATTATTTAATTATTATGAAATAACAGGTACAAAAATTTATGATTACCTTTTTTTAGGTAAAAAAATACTTTTTTGTTTTGACAACTTTGGAGTAAATAAAATCTCTAAACCTAACCTCACAACTAAAAATCATTCTCCTCAAAAAAAAATCATTGAGGACACCAATTCCGGTATAATAGTTCAAGATCCTGTTCACTTAAAAAGTGTTCTAAAAGATCTGTGGGTTGAGTTTAAAGAAACCGGTGAAATAAAAAACGAAACAAAAAACATAGAAACTTATTCTCGTTCTTTTCAAACTGAACTGCTAGTCAATTTAATCAAAAATAATATTTCATCAAGCTATAAAGCATGTATCAAATGTTTGTTTAATTCAAACAATTACCCATTGATTCGATTAAACGAAAACGGTATTTGTGATATGTGTGAAATCAACACAAAACTTGTGCAACAAACAAAATTAAAGCGAACAACGAATAATATAGAGGATTTTATTAAAACTATTAAATCCAATCAAAAAGGAGTATACGATTGTATAATTGGGTTAAGTGGAGGAGCAGATAGTTCGTATTTAGTACATTTAGCAAAAGAATGGGGACTTTCTCCTTTGTTAGTTCATATTGATGGTGGTTGGAATTCAGAAGCATCAGTTCAAAACATAAAGAATTTAATCGATACTACTCAATTTGATTATTATGCAGAAGTGCTTCCATGGGAGGAAATGAGAGATGTTCAGAAAGCTTTCATAAAAGCAAATGTTTTAGACATCGACCTTCCTTTTGACAACGCTATGATGTCCTATTTATACAGAATAGCAAATAAGCATGGAATTAAATTCATTTTAAACGGATATAGCAACGAAACAGAAGGACTAATGCCTGATAGCTTTACACATTATAAACTTGACAAGAAAAATATCTTGGACATTCATCGCTCACATGGAATTTTACAATTAAAACGATTGAAATTCATAGGGACATTTGATTATCTATATTTTGAAAAAGTAAAAAAAGTAAAGTTCTACAGTCCCTTAAATTTGATTGAATACAATAAATCAGAAGCGAAAAAAATACTTCAAGAAAGCTACAATTGGAAAGACTATGGAAGTAAACACTTTGAAAATGTTTTCACACGTTTTTATCAATCAACTATTCTTCCAAAAAAATTCGGTATCGATAAAAGAGTTTCTCATTTATCAGTTTTAATAGGTAGTAATCAACTAACAAGAGAGGAAGCACTAAAACAACTCAATGAAATTCAAATTGATGAAGCGGAAATTCAAAAAGATCGATTATTCTTTATTAAAAAATTAGGCTTGACCAATTCCGATTTTGATGCATACCTGGAAGAAAAAGAAGTAAGTCATCGCGTGTACAATAGCGATTTGGATTTTTATGATCGATTCAGACCTATTTATACATTTATCAAGCGAAAACTTCGGCTGAATATTTTCAATTCTTAACATGTCTAAGGAACGAAAGCGCATATTATTGTTAGCCTATGATTTTCCTCCTTACTTATCTGTAGGTGGGATACGCCCCTATTTTTGGTATCAGCACTTGCATGAACATGACGTATTTCCGGTTGTGATAACACGACAATGGAGCAATAAAAATGGTTCAGTTTTAGATTATATAGCACCAAGTAAATCTTCATTTATTGAACATGAAGTAACTGAAAACGGTGAACTTTTTAAGGCACCATATTATCAAAATTTTCCGAATAGATTGATTACTAAATTTGGTGAAAATAAGTTTGTGTTTTTGAGAAAAACTTTTTCATTCTTTAGTGAATTCTCACAGTTTTTCTTACCCACAGGCACAAAACGATCTATATACAAAGTAGCCGATGAATACCTTAGTCAAAACAAAGTTGATGTTATCATTGCAACTGGCGATCCTTTTGTTTTATTTCATTATGCCAACAAATTAAGTAAGAAACATCAAATTCCCTGGATTGCAGATTACAGAGACCCATGGAGTCATTATTATGAACGAAAAAAAAACATCAGTTTTTCTGTTCTAAAATGGAATGAAAAACGCATTGTAAAAAACAGTTCACACATTACTACTGTTTCAGAGTTTATTGCTGCTAAATTACAATCTCTTTTAGGTAAGATACCAACAACAATCATCTCAAATGGATATGATGACCAACTTATTGATAAAAGCACTTCTATTCAACAAGAAAAAGAGAAACTAACTTTAGCATATGCTGGTACTGTTTACGAATGGCATCCTTTAGAGCGTTTTTTTGAAGCAGTTTTTGAATTTAAAAACGCTCGACCTAATTTTAAATTCAAAATTGTTTTTTATGGATTAAATCAAGTTTCTCGTTTACAAGATGCTTTAAAGTTATATCCCAATTTAATTCAACATATTCAATTAGAACCAAGATGTTCTAATGATGAATTAATTCCCAGATTGAGAAAACATCATGTCATGTTATTGTTTAATTATTATGCCTATATGGGGACAAAAATTTATGACTATCTTGGTGTTAATCGGTCTATATTGCTTTGTTTTGAAAACGATCCAGATGCCAATAAATTAAAGGACTCTTTATATCGGATAAATGATATAAATGCCAATCAAAATCTTCAAGCCGATACTATTAAAAAACACAATGCAGGAAAAATAGCACAAGACAAAGATGATTTGGTTCGAATACTAAATCTGTATGCGGATGAATTTGAAGAAAACAAATCTATTTCATGTCACTCAATTAACACTCAAGTTTATTCAAGAACTAATCAGGTTAAACAACTTGCAACATTAATCAAAAAGCATTTTTAATGGATCATTCAACTATTATCCTCGACTACAACGCTGGAAATATTCAATCTGTTAGACGTAAATTAGAACGTGTTGGTTCATCGGTAACCGTCACAAATGACCCGTCTTTGGTATTGAAAGCTGATAAGATCATTATGCCTGGAGTGGGGCACTTTGGTAATGCTATGGATCAATTAAAAAACCTAAACTTAATTGATGCGCTGAATGAAGCTGTTTTAGTTCGTAAAGCTCCCATTTTAGGGATCTGTTTAGGCATGCAACTCATGGCTAAACACAGCGAAGAAGGAAATTGCAATGGATTAGCATGGGTGAATGGATTTATCAAACGTTTTCAAGTTACCGACACACTAAATTATAAAGTGCCTCACATGGGATGGAATACAGTACACATAACTAAAAAAAGTAAACTAATGGACGGTATTGATGAAAATGCTGCCTTTTATTTTGTTCATTCTTTTCATTTTGAAACCGAAGAAAATGATCTGATTCTCAATGAAACAAACTACGATTACAACTTTGTTTCTGCATTTGAAAAAGAGAATATTTTCGGCGTACAATATCATCCTGAGAAAAGCCATGAAACCGGTGAACGACTCATGCGTAATTTCATTTCCCTTTAATCCCGTTTGCTATGTTTAGACCGCGCGTGATCCCTGTGCTTCTGCTAAAAAACAATGGTTTGGTGAAATCAGAAAGCTTCAAACAATACACCTACATTGGCGATCCTATAAATGCAGTGCGCATTTTCAACGACCTTAGAGCGGACGAACTCGTTTTCCTAGATATTGAAGCAACAGCTCAAAATCGTTGCATCTCGCCGGAACTAGTGAAAGACATTGGAGATGAAGCCAATATGCCGTTTGCCGTTGGTGGAGGTATTCGTACAATTCAAGAAATCCGCGAGCTGATTAATGCTGGCGCAGAGAAAGTGATCATCAACGCATCTGCAGCAACGGATCCGGAGTTTGTTCGCAAAGCTGCTGCAACCTTTGGTTCTTCTACAATCGTTGTTTGCATGGATGTGAAGAAAAAGTTTTTGGGCGGATTGCAAACATGGACGATCAACGGCTCCAAGGCGAGTGGCAAGACACCCGTTGAATTTGCAAAACAAATGCAGGCTATGGGTGCGGGAGAGTTGATCGTGCAAAGCATTGAAAGAGATGGCAAGATGCAAGGCTACGATCTTGAATTGATCCGAAATGTTTCAGAAGCCGTGACCATTCCAGTGGTTGCGTTGGGCGGCGCCGGCAAACTGAATGATCTTAAAGATGCCTTTGTTCAAGGAAAGGCAACCGGCCTTGCTGCCGGTAGTTTGTTTGTGTACCAAGGATCCATGAAAGGAGTGCTGATCAATTACCCGGAACGCGGCGAACTTTCATTCGAATAGCAGTTCTATTCGTTCGCCTATATCTTGTGTCAATCTTTACCAGGTAACACTTTGAATTCAGCGTAGCTTGCTTAACTTTGTTTTATGACTACGACTTATCGTCAATGTACTCGCTGCGTAATGGACACGACTGATCCGGACATCGTTTTCGATGCGGAAGGTCACTGCAATCATTGCAATGAATTTTACAACAACATCCATAGAGATGTCTACGACGGTGAGCGTTCTGATCAACAATTAAAAGCAATTGTAGCCAACATTCAAAAAGCTGGTCAGGGTAAAAAATACGATTGTTTAGTCGGAATCTCAGGTGGTGTAGACAGCTGCTATACCGCTTATCTGTGTAAAAAACTTGGCTTACGTCCTTTACTTTTGCACTTAGATAATGGCTGGGATTCAGAGATTGCCGTTCGAAACATCAAGAATGTTGCCCAAAAATTAGGCTTGGATTATATGAGCTATGTTATGGACTGGGAAGAATTCAAGCAGATCCAATTGGCATTTTTGCGTTCATCCATTGTGGACATTGAAATTCCTACAGATATAGCGATCCCTGCATCATTGCACGAAGTCGCCGCAAAAAATGGTATTAAGTACCTCATCTCCGGAGGGAATTATACTTCAGAGGGAATTTTACCGCGCCAATGGGGTTATCATGTGATGAAGGATATGAAGTTATATGATCACATTTTAAAAACCTATGGAACTGTTAAGCGCAAAAAAGTACCGGCAATAGGTTATTTGGGAGAATCGTATTACAAGTTCGTCAAGGGAATCAAAACCATATACATCTTGAATTACGTTCCTTACAACAAGGACGAAGCACGAAAATTCCTAGAAACAGAATTGGGTTGGCAATATTACGGCGGAAAGCACTATGAATCCCGTTACACGGGGTTCTGGCAATCTTATATGCTTCCTGTTAAATGGAATATTGATTATCGTTTGGCAACTTATTCCACACAGATTTGCGCGGGACAGTTATCACGTGATGAAGCGTTGAAATTACTCGAGAATCCATCATATGATAAGGCTAAAGTAGTAGAGGATAAACAATTCATCTGTAAGAAACTTGGCATTTCTTTGGATGAATTCGACCGCATCATGGCTTTGCCTCCCAAAACCTATATAGACTTCCCCAACGACGAAAAGCGTATCGAGCGTATCTACCGGATTTATCGCAAATTATTCCCAAATAAACGATTGTAATGAAGCGCGTGCTTTACCTTTCCTATGACGGGATGACCGACCCATTAGGGCAAAGTCAGGTATTGCCTTATTTGATAGGATTGACAGAGCAAGGCTATGCTTTTACCTTGATCAGTTTTGAAAAACCGGATAGATACAAAAAAGACAAACCGCACATTCAAAAGTTGTGTAATCAACATGGAATCGAATGGTTCCCATTGCATTACACAAAAAAACCACCGGTATTTTCTACGCTGTACGATTTGCACCGTATGAAACGTCTTGCAGTGAAATTACATCAGAAACATGATTTTCAACTTGTTCACTGCCGCAGTTATTTGTCTGCGATCATTGGACTTGCTTTACAACGCAAAGGGGTGAAAATGCTCTTTGATATGCGAGGATTCTGGGCCGACGAGCGCATTGAAGGTGGAATTTGGAATCTGAAAAATCCTATCTTTAAGGGCATTTACAATTTCTTCAAACGAAAAGAAAAACAGTTTTTGCAACAAGCGGATGCCGTTGTAAGTCTTACCCTTGAAGGAAAAAAGGAAATCCTCTCTTGGAATATGAAAGGGTTTAATGAAAAAAAAATCTCCGTAATCCCGTGTTGCGTGGATCTCAAATTATTTAACCCTGATAGCATTGCAGTACATGATCGGGAACGTCACAAGCGCAATCATCAATTGGAAAACCATTTTGTCGTTGGATATGTTGGCTCGATCGGCACGTGGTACATGTTGCACGAAATGCTCTTGGTTTTCAAACAGATCCGAAAACAAAATCCACAGGCATTGTTTCTTTTCGTCACAAAAGAAAATCGACGAGCCATTTGGAAAGCCGCAGAAAAATTGCATTTAAGCCGGAATTCCATTCAAATCGTTTCAGCACGTCATAGTGAGGTTCCTACCTATATTTCCCTATTTGATTGTTCCATTTTCTTTATCCGTCCCACTTTCTCTAAAATGGCCTCGTCCCCTACTAAACAAGGGGAATTGATGGCGATGGGGATTCCATTGATCTGTAATGCTGGAGTTGGCGACACGGACATGATCGTTAGGAAATATAAATCCGGAATGGTCCTAACAGATCTTTCTGAAGCAGGGTTGGAACAATTCAACCTAGACTTGACAGATTTTGATAAAGAAAGAACTCAGATTGGAGCAAAAGAATTTTTCGGACTGGAAAAAGGTGTTGATTCTTATGCCAATATATACGCAGAATTGATCTAAATGGAAGCTAAACGAAAGGTCCTGCATATTATAGCACCTTATCCAAAAGGTGAGGCCCCATCTCAACGTTTTCGTTTTGAACAGTACTTGACCTACCTAGAGGCCAACGATTTCCAGATCAAATACCATGCATTCCACACGCAAAAAAGCTGGGATCTCATCCGTCGATTTGGGTTGCTTTTTAAGCTGATCGGAGCGAAACACATTTTTATGCACCGCGAAATGTCGCACATCGGTCCACCAGTGTTTGAATGGATCCTGGTTAAAATTTTGCGCCGTAGTTACATCTATGATTTCGATGATGCTATTTGGATACCTAACTACAGTGCTGCGAATGCCCGATTCCAGAAATTAAAGTGCTATTGGAAAGTAAACAAGCTGATGCGTTGGGCCAAAGTGGTTACTGCTGGGAACGATTACCTCGCTGATTATGCCCGACAATTTAACGCCAACGTCTTGCGTGTTCCAACTACAATTGACACGGATAATCATCACAACATCCTTGTGGATCACGATCAATCTCCATTAGTCATTGGTTGGACAGGTACACACAGCACGATGCGCTATCTGGACCCTTTGGTTCCGATACTTCAAAAATTGGAACACGAATTCCCTTTTGAATTGCGTATCATTTCCAATAAACGACCAGAATTCCCCCTCAAAAGTTTGGTATATCAGGATTGGAATCTTCAAACAGAAATTGAGGATCTGTCACGCTTTCATATTGGCTTAATGCCCTTAGTGGAAGACCAGTGGAGTGCGGGAAAATGCGGTTTTAAAGCATTGCAATATATGGCACTGGGTTCAGTGGCTATTGTTTCGCCCATCGGAGTAAATACACAAATTGTACAACATGGCGAAAATGGGTATTTGGCAGAAAATCCGGAAGACTGGGAAAGATTATTGCGCTTGCTACTGAGTAACCCTGAAATGCGAAAAGCTACTGGAAAAGCCGCCCGCCAGAGCATTGAAGACCACTGGAGCGTCAATGCCTGGAAGGAAACCTATTTAGAACTTTTTTGATTGACAGGTCAAGAACTTAGAATTTAGTCATTACGACCCACACCCAACACATTCAATGTGGCTGTCCATTGGGCGAACGCCGTTTACTTTCATTTTCAAATTGTGGATCTTGTCGCGAATTTCCATGTCCTCGAACATGTTTCCTGTTAATTGCGCTTCTAATTGTGCGATCTCTTCTTGAACACTAGTGATTGTTTGTTCCATGATTTGTGCGTTTTGAATTCAATCAAAAATAAAAAAGAGCAAAATGTCAATCGATTCAGACTTAGAAGAGTTTTACTCAGAGTTTTGAACAATAGCACATCAAATAACCCGCATATCTTTCAAGATTCTTAATTTTAGCCTTATACAAGGCTTTGAAACATGTGTGGCATCACCGGATATATTGATTTTCAGCGCAAAACAACTTCTGAGGTTCTGAAGCTGATGACCGATCGACTAGAACATAGAGGTCCGGATGGAAGCGGTACTTGGGAAATTCAAACCGACCATTTTCAACTAGGATTTGGTCACAGACGTCTGGCGATCATCGAATTGTCTGAACTTGGTGCACAGCCCATGCATTGGCAAGATTATTCCATCGTTTTCAATGGAGAAATCTACAATTTTAGAGAGATCCGTGCAGAGTTAGAAGCATTGGGACATCAATTCCAATCAGATTCAGATACCGAAATGATCATTCATGCATACCAACAATGGGGACATGCTTGTTTGAACAAGTTCATCGGTATGTTTGCGATCGTCATTTATAACCAATTGACAAGGCAGCTTTTCATAGCCCGTGACCGTGCCGGTGTCAAACCATTGTTTTTGTATGAACACAAGGGACTGTTTCTATTCGCTTCTGAATTGAAATCCTTTCACGAGCACCCGGACTTTACGAAGGAACTTTCCATCCCTGCCGTACACGCTTTTTTGCAGTTTGGTTCAGTTCCTACACCCCATTGCATTTTTAAGTATTGTACCAAAGTAGAACCCGGACATTACATCGAAACAACGGTTGATGGTAATTTTAAATTGAAGCAACAGCCTTACTGGAATGTTTACACCTGGTACAACTTGCCAAAGTTGAATTGCTCTGAAAATGAAGCGAAAGAATCCGTAGAGAAACTACTTGTATCCGCTTGTAATTACCGCATGGTTGCTGATGTTCCCGTTGGGATTTTTCTGAGTGGTGGATATGACAGTACCGCTGTTACAGCCCTTTTACAAAAAGACAGAACGGAAAAATTGCGCACCTATACGATTGCAGTTCCCGATATTGGCCTGAATGAGGCAGCATACAGTAAGCGAACAGCAGAGATACTTGGAACACAACATACAGAATACTCGTGCACAGCAACGGAGGCCATCGAATTGATCGCAGATCTGCCTTACTACTATGACGAGCCCTTTGCGGATTCAAGTGCGATCCCTACTACTTTGGTCAGTAAAATCGCTAGAAATGAGGTGACCGTGGCCTTAAGTGCAGACGCAGGAGACGAAGTATTTGGTGGCTACAATCGCTACGAAATGATCCTGAAATACGGAGAAAAACTGAACAAAATTCCTGCAATAGCCCGTAAAGGATTAGCTCATGTTATGGATTGGGTTCCGGCTTCCAGTATTCCTGTATTGCGAGGAAAGTACAATTTTGCAAACCGTTACGAAAAAACAAAATCGATCCTTACAGATACCAGTTCTCGCAACATTCTACTCAGTTTGAGTAAATTATTCACGGATGAACAGATCAGAGAATTAGTAAACGACCCCTTTCTTCCGCTAAAAACATATTACGAAAACACGGAGTTACCGGAAGATTCGCCTTTGTCATTTGCCATGGCAATGGATTATAAGACTTACCTTTTGGACGATATCCTGCAAAAGGTTGACCGAGCCTCCATGTCAGTGAGTTTGGAAAGCCGAGAACCCCTACTCGATCATCGCTTGTTGGAATTTGTAGCGCAGCTTCCAGACAACTTCAAATACCGTGATGGAGAGAAGAAATGGTTGTTGAAGGAAATCGTGCATCAATATGTTCCCAAAAAAGAAATGGATCGACCAAAAATGGGATTTGCCATTCCTATTGAAAGTTGGTTGGCGAATGAATTAAGACCTCAAGTAGAATATTTCCTCTCCGAAGATTTAATTCGCAAACAAGGTCTTTTCGCTTGGGAACCGATCAATCGACTTAAAACAGACTTTTTAAACGGAAAACGAGAATTCGGCGTGAAGATTTGGTACTTACTCAGTTTTCAAATGTGGTATTCGCGTTGGATGAATGAATGATATGAAACTGATTTTTGCCTCACACAACGCACACAAGGTAGATGAAATCCGATCCATGCTACCAGAGCACTTCGAATTGTTGTCTTTAACAGACTTAGGGTATCACGACGAAATTCCAGAAACTGCTGATACTATTTCAGGCAATGCAATCATGAAGGCCGAATTCCTGAGTGATAAACTGCAAGAAGCAGTTTTTGCCGATGACACTGGTTTGGTTATTCCTGCGTTGAATGGAGAACCGGGAGTTTTTTCAGCACGTTATGCCGGCCCACAAAAAGATCCAAAAGCTAATATGGAAAAGGTCCTTGAGCGTTTATCTGATAAGACGGACAGAAGCGCTTATTTTCAAACGGTAATTGCATTACATCTCCATGGAGAAACGCACCTGTTCGACGGACGTGTATTTGGCAAGATCATTGAAGACGAGCGTGGAGGTCAAGGATTTGGATACGATCCTATCTTTGTTCCGGATGGTCATGAATTAACCTTTGCTGAAATGGATGCAGCCGCAAAGAATGCCATCAGTCACCGTGCACGTGCATTGCGCCAAATGCTTCAGTTCTTATCCGAATACGACAACCGTTAAAAAGGCTTCTTCGAGATCACAATATTAGATCCCATGGGCGATCCACTCAAGGTAAGATAAGTAATCCCAACAGACGAGCGATAGAATGGAATGAAGGGACGAAGGAAGGGTAAAGGGCAATTCCCACCAAAGTCATTCGAGGCTGAAATTTCCAATACTTGAACTACAGCTGTTTTGTTTCGATCATCTTTTAGGTAAAGCGTATCTCCTTTTGCAAAACTTCCTGCACTCACAACCACATCCGGAAGAAACATCGAGCGGTCTCCATACATCGGGTGCTCTGAGAAAAAGGCGATGCTCGCTTTCGCTTCTACCATTGTATCCTTCGGATAAAAGCGTTTGAATGTTCCCATCGTATCAGCAAGAGCTCCCGGTCTCAAGGTGTCACCTATTATCATGTAGTTACCGGAATAAACGGCCCCTTTTGGATAATTGGTTTCCGTAGGATAAAGCAATGAAACGAACGAAACCGTTGAGTCTGTGTTCAAGACCTCCCAAGTTCGAACAGAATCATGATAAGGAGAAGAAAGCATCCATTTACAAGACAAGGCCCAATCCTGTAGTACAAACGCTTGCAACACATGTGGTTTTATCGGAGTTTTTTTGGTTTGAGTTTTCTGAGCATGCGCTTGAACTGCAAATAATAATACAAACATGAATAGTGTTCTCATACCGATCATTTGATCAAATGTAGTTTTTTTTCACACATTCTCTCTACAATTATCAGCAAGGACTTTTATACCCGATTTTGATCAATACATACCAAAAAATACTCGAAAAAATTGATAAAGCAAGCCTGAAAAGTTACCTTTGCGGCGGATTAAAAAATCCAATACTTCTAACAACTGGAACGTTTTACTTATGGCAGATTCTCGCTCTAAAATTTTGTACACCAAAACGGATGAAGCACCGGCTTTGGCAACTTACTCATTTCTTCCAATCGTTCAAGCTTTTGCAAAAACTGCGGGCATTGACGTTGAGTCACGTGACATTTCCCTCGCTGGGAGAATCTTGTCGGTATTCCCGGAATACTTGAGTCCTGAACAACAAATGCCGGATGCATTGGCGGAATTGGGAAAATTAGCAACCACTCCGGAGGCTAACATCATTAAACTTCCAAACATTTCTGCATCCATCCCGCAATTGAAAGCAGCGATCGCAGAATTGCAAAGTCAAGGATATAAAATTCCAGATTACACTGAAACACCAGCTACAGAAGAAGAAAAAGCAGCTAAAGCTAAATATGACAAGATCAAAGGATCCGCTGTGAACCCAGTTCTTCGTGAAGGAAATTCTGACCGTCGTGCACCACGAGCGGTAAAGAACTACGCGAAAAAACATCCACACTCTATGGGTGCTTGGGCGGCAGACTCAAAGACGCATGTTGCAAGTATGACAGACGGTGACTTCTATGGAAGCGAATTGTCTGTTTGTGTACCAAACGCTACTGACGTGAAGATCCAATTAGTTGATGCTTCAGGAAATGTTACGGTATTGAAAGAAAAAACGAGCTTGAAGGATCAGGAGATCATTGATGCTTCGGTAATGAATCAAAATGCATTACGTGCTTACTTGGCAAAAGAGATCGAGGATGCTAAAAACCAGAACGTATTGCTTTCTGTGCATTTGAAAGCTACTATGATGAAAGTTTCCGATCCAATTCTTTTCGGAAATGTGGTTGCAGTATTCTTCGCTGAACTATTCGAAAAGCACGCTGATACCTTTGCCAAATTGGGAATTAATCCTAACAACGGTTTAGGAGATTTGTATGCAAAGATCGAAGCACTTCCTGCCGCTGAAAAAGCAGCTATCGAAAATGATATCAACGCAATCTACGCGAAGCGACCAGCTCTAGCAATGGTAAATTCTGAGAAAGGAATCACCAATCTACACGTACCTAGCGATGTAATCATCGATGCCTCAGTACCAGCAGCTATTCGTACTTCCGGAAAAATGTGGAATGCTGCAGGAAAATTAGAAGATACGAAAATGATCATTCCGGACAGATGTTATGCTGGCGTGTACCAAACTGTAATCGATTTCTGTAAGAAGAACGGTGCTTTGGATCCTACAACCATGGGGTCAGTTCCGAATGTTGGATTGATGGCACAAGCTGCTGAAGAATACGGCTCACACGATAAAACTTTCCAAATACCTGCAAATGGCGAAGTACAAGTTGTAGATGGAAATGGAAATATCCTTATGAAGCATGCTGTTGAAAGCGGTGATATTTGGCGTATGTGTCAAACAAAGGATGCTCCGGTTCGTGATTGGGTTAAGTTAGCTGTTAACCGTGCCCGCTTAAGTAATACTCCTGCCGTATTCTGGTTGGACAATCAACGTGCACACGACCGTCAATTGATCGAAAAAGTAGAATTGTACTTAAAAGACCACGATTTGACAGGTTTGGATATTCGCATTTTGTCCCCATCTGAAGCAACTCAATTTACCTTAGAGCGCATCGTAAAAGGATTGGATACTATTTCTGTTTCCGGAAACGTACTTCGTGATTATTTGACCGACTTGTTCCCTATTCTTGAAGTAGGCACCTCTGCAAAGATGTTGTCAATTGTTCCATTGATGAATGGAGGTGGTTTGTTCGAAACTGGTGCTGGAGGTTCTGCTCCTAAACATGTTGAACAATTCTTGGAAGAAGGTTATTTGCGTTGGGACTCACTGGGTGAATTCCTTGCATTGGCAGTTTCGTTTGAACACATGTATAACACAACAGGTAATGTTAAGGCAAAAGTGTTGGCTGAAACGTTAGATGCTGCTACAGAGAAATTCTTGGAAAACGATAAATCACCGGCACGTAAAGTAGGCGAAATTGATAACCGTGGTTCGCATTTCTACCTGACTTTGTACTGGACTCAAGCCTTGGCAGCTCAAACCAATGATTCAGCATTGAAAGCTACCTTCACTCCGATTGCAGAAGAGATGACGGCTAAAGAATCTGAGATCAACAACGAATTGATCCAAGCTCAAGGAAAAGCAATGAATATCGGTGGTTATTACAAGCCGAATGATGCATTGGCAACTGCGGCAATGCGTCCGAGTGCAACATTCAATAGCATTATTGCTAAGATCTAAAAGATCATCTTAAATACAGAAAGCCGCACAAGTTGCGGCTTTTTTTATTGCTCCATACGATCGAGTACCATCGGTCCAACCTGTTCGTGTGTCCATAAATAACCTCGTGATCCATTCCTCTGCAGATAGAACGGAAAACGTCCGTGTGACAAACGCACATACGTTTGCTCGTTAGTGGCGGCAACAACCGCAATTCTTCCATCCACCTTACTACGATAAGCCTTGAGGTCCTCCACACTTTTCGCCAAAACAACCACATCAATACTCAATTTCGGATTGCGCTCCAAAAGCTGGTTCGCTGTTTCCATAGCTTCAGCACAATACGGGCATCCTGGAATCACAACGATTACCAGACCTTTTTCATCAATATGAGTCAAATCTTTCGGCCAAACTATCCCTTTCGATGCGTCTACAAAGTCGAATTCATAAATGGGATACAATCCAAAATAAACACCCGAAGGAACCAACAACAGGAAAAGGGCCACAATCCATCTCCACAATTTCTTTTTTACATATCGCAAAAGAAGTATACACAGAAAAAAACCTGCTAAAAACAAGACGATGTAGGGCAAAATGGTACTGGTCGTCCAAGACCAACCGCGTTCTAAGAAATAATTCGCCAACGGACTTTGTATCATGAAACAAAGATAAGTGCTTTCCAAATCAAGACAGAATTATCTTTATTTTAGCTAAAAAAAGCATGCAAAACATTTTAAGCATCTTATTCCTTTGCTGTTCATTCGGTATATACGGACAACATTATCTGAACGAATATACTGGCAAATACACTGGCTATTTGCACCTCTGCGGCATACGAGTACCCTGTGATTCCATTGCTTTTTCGATTGAGATCAAACCAACAGAAACACCGTTTCGCTTCCAACAGATCACAACTTACACCTTACCTGATGGCCGAGCAGACGCAAAGAACTACGTGCTTGAATTGGATAAAAATGACCCTACTAACACCAAATACACCTTAGATGAACTGGATGGGATACTTATCCCGGAGACGCGCGTAGGTAATGTTTTCTACAGTTTGTACACTGTCGAGAAGCAGTACTTCCAAGTAAAGACCAGTTATTTCTTCGATCGCATTGAATTCGAATTGGTTGTTTATGATGAAACAAATGCTGTCAATTCGCATTCTGCACCGGATGAAATGGACCAAACATTCTATGTTTCGGGTTTACCCTACGTGACAGTGCAAAAAGGAATCGCTTACAAACAATGAAACAATTCGCATTTTTCATTCCTTTATTACTGCTGATCAGTTGTCGCAGTATCGAACCGGAAGCACCTGTTTCTGCGCTTGAGGAAATCCCGGTACCAAGACAACCCCTGTCCCAGATTGTGATTCCTATCGAATTGCGTTTACAACCGTACTTTGAAATGGCAGACAAATCTGTTCCGATGAATTTTACGGGAGGTGATCATCCCTGCGAAGGAGTGAGTTATGATTATTACTTCGAACGAAATCCATTAAAATTAAGCGGCCAAAAAGGAATAGTGTCAATCGACATTTCTGGTAAATACTGGTTGAAAATGAACTACTGTCCGGATTGCAATGAAGTATTCACGGATAAACCCGTTTGTACCACTCCCCGTGTTCCATTTTCCTGCGGGATTGGCGAACCGATGCGCCGCATGTCTATCCAGTACAATACCGCGATCTCTATTCAGGAGAATTACCAGTTAAATTCTGAAACGAAATTAACGCAATTGAAAGCAATTGATCCTTGTGAGGTTACGGTATTCAAATACGATGCTACAGATCAATTATTGAAAGAAGTGCGTGGCCCTTTGAATGACCTGGGTAAAGAGATAGACAAGCAGATCGGCTCGATCCATTTTCGCAAAGAAGCCGCATCATCCTGGAAAATGCTTGATTCCCCAATTCCAGTTCCCGGTTATGGATTTTTCCATGTGCAACCCAAACGCATTGCTCTAGTTGCGCCCGAAATAGATCAAAACAAGGTAAAAACGGCCTTGGTCATTAATGCATTCCCAAAGTTCACTACCAAAGACACCTCATTTAAATCCAAACCGAGTGATTTACCGCCACTGGAAATTCTATCTCATGTGCCTTCGAATCAATTTGCTGTTTCACTAGATCTCGATTTGCAATATGACAGCATCAGTTCCATTGCTCAACGTTTTATAGGAGGCACGAAACTAGATCTCGACGGACGCACTGTAATTTTGGATAGTATTACCGTATTTGGAGCCAGCAATAAGCAGCTTTTGTTCCGCGTGCGTTTTTCCGGAGACAAGAAAGGCGTTTTATTCTTAAGAGGAACACCTCATTTAGAGAAAGAGACACAACTATTGCATTTTCCAGATCTGGATTTTGACCTTGAAACGAAAAGTTTGCTTTTAAAATCAGCCAAATGGTTATTCTCTGAAAAGATCACAGAAAAGCTACGTGAAGCAACAAAGCAAGAAATAGGTGGACATTTGAATGAAGCACGAACCATGATCAATCAATCGCTTTCATTTCAGTATGAGGATTATAAAGTCAAAGGGCTTATCTCAAAAATGGAGGTAGAAGAATTATTTCCAGCGCAACATGAATTATTCGTTCGTATTCGCATCAATGGTTCTTTGCAAGTAACAAATTAACTATTTACCATGTGCCGAGCGATCTGAGGAAATACATTGAATAATGAAGATTTCGTTTCTAAATCCAATGGCAAAGAATCAATCGCGTCTTTCATACAACGTAACCATTCATCCTTTGCTTCATTAGTAATGGCATGGGGTAAATGCCTCATACGCATTTTTGGGTGTCCGTATTGCTGAGAATACAATGTTGGACCACCTAAGAATTGGGTTAGAAACATATATTGCTTTGCCTTAATCAGTTGCTTATCCGTTTGAAAGAGTTCTCCGATGACCGGAGATGCAAAAACTGACTCGTAAAAACGATCTACTAATAGGCGGATCATGTCAGGACCTAGCTTTGAATAAATTGTTTCCATTTTGGCACAAATTTAGTGAATGGGCAGTTTTGGAATATGAATGGTAATTTTTTTTCGATAAATTTTAATAATTTTGGCCTCGAAATGAGATTCTTACTCTTTTTAACTGCTTTTGCTATTAGTGTTTTGGGATATTCCCAGGACAACCCGAATCTGTCTGATGCCATTTCAGATTGTTCTGGAGCATCTAATATATTACAGCCCGGCAGTTTCAAATTGCAGTTCACTTCAAAAGGTGGTCAGTTCAAAGACCTCGCTGCATACCCGTCACTTTCTAACGTTCAAGAAAAAAATAGCTTATGGTGCTCATTCAAAGCACCCTATAACGGACGTTTAACCTTGGATGCTGATGTAAGTGCCGGAACAGTCCAAATGATCGTTTTCGAAAACGAAACAAAAGATGTTTGTGACGATATCTTCAAAGGTAAAGCAGAAATCCGACGTTTGATCCTATCTCAAGAAGCTCATGTAGGACTTAACCTTATTACCTCTACAAACACACTTTACCCTGTTGATTTGGTTGCAGGTAAACACATCATGATCTGTTTTCTATCGAATTCCAAAGACAGACCTAGTTTAGATCTGCACTTGAAATTCGAGCCTACTGATGGTCAGATCAAGGCTACCGGCGAAAGCGAAGATGGTAAAGTTGTGGATTTGCGCAAAGACAAAGACATCGAAGCGTTGAGTATTTTGATCCGTGATGTTGAAACGGGAAATCCGATCATAGCCAATATGACAATTAATGGAATCCGTGATTTGGCCGCATTGTACAATGGTTCTGACTTCTTAATTACCGTTGAAAAATCTGGGAAGATACAAATCAAGGTAGATGCTGAGGGTTATTTCTTTGTAGATAAAGAAGAACCTGTTTCTGCAGGATCTGAAAATGAATTGGTTATCTGGATGGAGCCCTTAGGTGAAGGAAAAAGCATGCAGATCGATGAGATTGAGTTTGTGCCCGGATCAAGCGAATTCTTGCCAACTGCAGAGCCCAAATTGAAGCGTTTGAAAGATTTTTTAGCACTCAATGCTCAGGTTAAGATAGAAATCCAAGGACACGTGCATGCAACCGGAGAAAACACGTTCGCTGCTCAAAAACTTTCAGAGGCTCGGGCAAAGCGTGTAATGATGTATCTCGTTGAGAATGGTATCTCTAAAGAGCGACTTACATCAGTAGGGTTTGGAAATACGATGCCTATTTACAAGGACGCTAAGTTCGCCTATGAAGAACAAGCCAACAGGCGTGTGGAAATTAAAGTATTATAAAAAAAGGGGCGAAAATCGCCCCTTTTTCTTTAGAATAATTTATTGATCAAGCTTTCATCTACCAATTCTGGAATGGTCACTTTCAATTTTGGTTCTTGTTCCATGGCACGTTTAATCGCGAAGATTGCACCTTCATTGCGCGCCCAAGATCTTCGGGCAATTCCATTATTTACGTCCCAGTGTAGCATTTGATGTAAACGGCGATCTGCATCATCACTGCCATCCAGCAACATTCCAAATCCTCCATTCATCACTTCACCCCAACCTACTCCACCTCCATTGTGGATAGAAACCCAAGTTGCACCACGGAAAGAATCACCTATTACATTGTGAATTGCCATGTCCGCCGTAAATCGGGAACCATCGTAAATATTCGATGTCTCGCGATATGGAGAATCCGTCCCAGAGACATCGTGATGATCTCTTCCTAATACTACGGGACCAATCTCTCCGGATGCAATAGCCCGATTGAAAGCAGCTGCGATCTTCATACGACCTTCTGCATCCGCATACAAGATCCTAGCCTGAGAACCTACAACCAATTTATTTTCTTGCGCTCCACGAATCCATTGGATATTATCCGCCATTTGTTGTTGGATCTCCTGTGGACTAACACGCATCATGTTTTCTAATACTTCACAAGCAATTTCATCTGTACGCTGCAGATCTTTCGGATCACCGGACGCACACACCCAACGGAAAGGACCAAATCCATAATCAAAACACATCGGCCCCATGATATCTTGAACGTATGAAGGATATTTAAAATCAATTCCATTTGAAGCCATGACATTTGCTCCAGCACGTGATGCTTCCAATAGGAATGCATTTCCGTAATCAAAGAAATAGGTTCCCTTTGCCGTATGTTTATTAATTGCAGCAGCATGCTTGCACAACGTTTCTTGCACGGCTTTCTTGAAACCTTCCGGATCTTCGGCCATCATCACATTCGCTTCATCAAATCCTATTCCCACCGGATAGTAACCTCCAGCCCAAGGGTTGTGTAATGAAGTTTGATCTGAACCCAGATCAATATGCAGATCTACGGCATCAAATTTCTCCCAAACATCCACCACGTTTCCTAAATAAGCAATAGATACAGCTTCTTTATTTTGCTGCGCTTCTCGAACGCGAGTAACCAATTGATCCAGATCAGTAATGATCTCATTCACCCATCCTTGCTCGTGACGGATTTTCGTGATCTTTGGATTTACTTCAGCACATACAGTCACACACCCTGCTATGGTTCCTGCTTTTGGTTGCGCCCCACTCATTCCACCCAAACCAGATGTAACGAAAAGAGAACCAGCCGGATCTTTCTTTATTTTTCGGAATCCATTCAAAACGGTGATCGTTGTTCCGTGCACAATTCCTTGCGGTCCGATGTACATATATGATCCTGCAGTCATTTGACCGTATTGCGTTACTCCAAGCGCATTAAATCGCTCCCAATCATCCGGTTTGGAGTAATTAGGAATCATCATACCGTTTGTTACTACAACGCGCGGAGCATCCTTGTGTGAAGGAAATAATCCCATCGGGTGCCCTGAATACATAACCAATGTCTGTTCATCGGTCATCTCGGCCAGATATTTCATCGTTAAACGATACTGGATCCAGTTTTGAAAAACTGCTCCGTTCCCGCCGTAAGTTATCAATTCATGCGGATGCTGGGCGACTGCATAATCCAAATTATTTTGGATCATGAGCATGATCGCTTTCGCTTGAAGGGACTTACCGGGATATTCCTGAATCGGTCTTGCATACATTTTGTATTCAGGACGGTAACGATACATGTAAATTCGACCATACGTTTCCAGTTCTTCCAAAAAGTCAGGAGCCAATTCCGCATGCTGAGATTTAGGAAAATAGCGCAATGCATTTTTCAACGCAAGCTGCTTCTCGCTTTTTGTCAATATATCCTTACGCTTTGGAGCGTGATTCAAACTTAAATCCAGAGATTTTTTTGCTGGAATTTGAGCTGGAATTCCTTGTAATATTTCCTGCTGAAATTCAGAAATTGTCATAATCATGTGATTTTTCTCAAAGTTAGTATTTACGACTTATTTGCCCGTACAACTAAACAAAAAAAGACCGGCAAAGTTGCCGGTCTCCTCTTAATTCTTTTTTATCGAATGACGTTGAGCGCTCCTTGCCATTCATACTTTTTATCGTTTAACATATCTTTGGTTCGGATCGTCCAGGTGTAGGTTCCCGGAGGAACGATCTGCCCTAGATAGGTTCCATCCCAAATACCTTCAGGATCTTTACTTTCCCATACGATCTGCCCCCAACGGTTATAGACAAGCAATTCAAAATCTTGAGGATCGATACCCGCAATATGGACAAACCACGTTTGATTGAACTCATCACCATCAGGTGTGAATGCATTTGGTGCATATAAGATCACTTCAGGAAGCACAGGAACAATTTTCGTGACTGTATCCGAACACCCCAAATCTGAATATGCTATCAAAGTCACTTCATAATAACCTGTTTGCCCGTCTGGGAAGGTTACAATTGGTGTTTCTTTGTTCGACGTCCCCGGTAAAGCACTTTGGAATGTCCATCCATAAGTATCAGCACCCGTACAATTTTGCTGGAACATTACTTGTGTATTGAACATAGTGATCGGATCAGGAGACCATCTGAAGTCAGCTACAGGTTGCGGTCTTACCAACAAAAATGAATTGAAGGTAGTAGAATCAATACATCCATCAGGTGATGTAACTATCAATTGTACGTCATACGTTCCTTCATACAAGTCAGCAGGAATCACCTCGTTTTGATTGATGAATTGTTGACCATCACTAATATTCCATACGACACCTCCATTCATTGCAGGATCGGTCAGGTTAGTCAAAATGAATTGAGCAGGCTCACATTTTTCTGGTTCATCAACCCCAATAAGCGGTACCGGCAACGGACGTACCAAGATCTGTGTTTGAAGCACCAATGGTGAAGACTCACAACCATCTTCAATTGTAACTGTGTACATCGTGTTCACATTCGGACTTTCAGTAATGCTGGAAGTTGATCCAGAATTTGAGAAACCATTTGACCAAACAAAACTGTATGGCACACCAATACCTCCAGTTACGTTAATCGCGTTTATCGTACCAGGATATCCGGGACAAACAAATTGGTCCAATGGGTTCAACGCAGCCGAGATTGGTGGACGTACTGAAACTAAAATTGAATCTGGTTGAGACAAACACCCTGCTTGATTCTCTGCAACCACAGGATAATAAGTATTCACTGCAGGACTCACCTGTTGCGTTCCAGAGGTAGCAGCTGTATGTCCCCAATTGAAGGTATAACTTGTTCCTCCAGTAGCGGAAGCAACCAAGGTCGCCGTCCCGTTCTCACAGATCAACGTATCGTTAGAAATTGTAAGGATCACAGGTACTGGATCAACCAAAGTGGTATTGATACATTTTGAACATCCCTGTGCATTTCTTGCACATACGGAATAGGTGCCAGCCGTAAATCCGCCTTGAGTATTGTTTGGAACCCAAGTTGTTCCACCATCATAACTATATTCAGTTGCTGTAGCAGAATTGATCTGGATTGAACCATCTGCATACAATCCACAACTTGGATGTGTTGGAGTAGCTGTTAATTGAATATCAACAACTGTAACCTTTACAGTATCACGTCTGATTCCACAAGTAGTGTTTGTCTCTCTCCAGATAAAGTTATACACCCCGGGCTGGTTTACAGTGACCGTTGGCGTCGGTGACGACATATTTGGAGCAAAACTTGCAGTTGCAGGTGGAGTCATCCCCGGAGGTACGTTGATATTCCACGTAACAGTATTTCCAGCTCCAGCAGGACTAGCACTTAAGGAGATCGGTTGCCCTAAGCAAACAGTCTGATCAATTCCGGCATTCGGCGTAGGAGGCGGTACAACTGTAATAGTAAATGTCGCAGTATCATCCAAAGCTGCATTCGGTCCGGCAGCAGGTTGTGTTACGCGAACTTGATACGTAGTTGTTACAGTTGGAGTAACAGTTACATTCGTTCCGCTTGTGGTATTTGAAACACCATTTGTAACCAACCATTGGAAAGAGGGGTTTGTATAACCAGGAGTTGCAATATTCACCGTTGCAGAAGCACCCTGGCAAATCGTCTGATCCGCTGCTGAAACTCCACAAACAACCTGAGAAGTCCCAAAAAAGTTCAAGTTAACGTTTTGGTTGGTAAAACTATAGTTTGATAAACATAAAATAAATGATTGCCCTGCAGTTACGTTCAGCGGTGGCTGATAACTGGATGTTGAACCATTCGGAGGAATATTCCCGGGTGCTGCCATTCCCGTGTTTCCATTACACGGAACATTCCAGTTACAAGCAACAGGGGGTAAAGTGTTGTTATTAATTCCAGCGCAGCCGTCTGTGGTACTAGCGGGATTGTCAGCCCACATGATCCAATCAAAACAACCACCTGAAGTACCGATTATCGACCATTCTAAAGTACCGCTCGTTACAACATTAATGGTAATAAAAGTAGATACCGTTTCACCAGACAATAAACAGCCAGAGTTCACACCTTGAGGATTCGAACTTGGATTTGATATTGAACCTGCGGTAAAGTCCACGGTATTATAAGCAGGCTGTGTACCTACAATAGCAAATGACGGTGTAGAACAACCTGGAATCGCCAAGTCACAATTCACAGGTAACTGTTGCGCCTGTAACGTGGTTACTAAAAAAACTGTCAGTAAGTATATAAATGATCGCATGCCGTTCGAATTAATGCGTTTCACAATTGGTAAATGGATATCTGTTGATTGGATCTACTCCATGCAATCCAACTTGAATACAAGTTGCCTGTGTTGCATGCATGCCTAACCAAGATACAAAAGATGCTTCGTCAAATGACTGTAGGTCTTTTGTGAGCAAGAATAATCTTTTAGTGTTCCAGTCCAAACGAACAACTTGTGCATTCGGATGCAAACGCAGGTCAGCTTCTAGTTGTTGAAAGACAGCCTGATCATCGATTTGTAGCAGACATTGCGCAAAAAAGTGCGTCTCATTCGTGGTAGTAATAGCAGGTTGTTGTGACCATGAAAATGCCGCAGAGAACAGCATAACAAACACAAAGAGTAATGACTTCATAAAAACGATTTTGTAGTTAAACGGGAACATACCCTAAAAGGTTGTCTCGTTCGATACAAAATTACGCAATTACAACTTTTTGTTAAAATAAAAATAGGAGAGCTATTGCCCTCCTATTCAGTGATTTATTTAACGCTTTTACAAGAATTTAAACGATTTCCCCGGATAATACGCAGTATTTCCTAATTCCTCTTCAATTCTTAAAAGTTGATTGTACTTAGCCATACGGTCGCTGCGAGAGGCAGAACCCGTCTTAATCTGGCCACAATTAAGGGCTACAGCAAGATCAGCGATCGTGTTGTCTTCTGTTTCACCACTTCGATGAGACATTACTGAGGTATAACTATTACGTGTTGCTAATTGAACGGCTTCAATTGTTTCTGTTAAAGATCCAATTTGATTTACCTTCACTAAAATAGAATTAGCTACACCTTGGTCAATTCCTTGCGCCAATCGTTTCGTATTTGTTACAAAAAGATCGTCTCCAACCAACTGTACTTTATTTCCTAATCGGTCTGTTGCTTGTTTCCAACCAGCCCAATCATCCTCTGCCAATCCATCTTCAATGGACACGATCGGGTATTTTGCGCACCAGTCTACCCAGAAATCAACCATTTGTGAAGAAGTCATAGACTCCCCAGTCGATTCGAATAAATACAAGCCTTTTTCCGCATTATAAAATTCGGAAGATGCTGCATCTAATGCGATATAAACATCATGTCCTGGTTTGAAGCCGGCTTTTTCGATAGCTTGGAGCACAACCTCAATTGCCTCCTGATTGGAACCTAAATTTGGAGCAAATCCACCTTCATCACCTACGTTAGTAGACATCCCTTTTGACTTTAAAACGGATTTCAAGTGATGAAAGATCTCAGTACCCCAACGCAATCCTTCAGAAAAAGAAGAAGCTCCAAATGGCATTACCATGAATTCCTGAATATCGATTAAATTGTCTGCATGAGAGCCTCCATTAAGAATATTCATCATTGGAACAGGCATTGTTGTAGCTCCAACTCCTCCTACATAGCGGAAAAGACTCAATCCAGCTTCTTGGGCAGCAGCCTTAGCAACCGCTAGTGAAGTTCCCAAGATAGCATTCGCTCCCAATTTAGATTTGTTATCGGTTCCATCCAATTCCAATAAAGCAGCATCTATAGCTTTTTGATCGAACACATCCATTCCCATCAATTCCTCTGCGATGATCGTATTCACATTTTCAACGGCTTTCAATACTCCTTTACCTAAATATTTGGAAGAATCTCCATCGCGTAACTCAACCGCCTCATGAATTCCTGTTGATGCTCCGGATGGCACTGCAGCTCTACCAACGGCTCCATTTGTAGTATATACATCTACTTCTACAGTTGGATTTCCTCGAGAGTCCAACACCTGTCTTCCGACAATTCGCGCAATATAACTCATGCTTTAACTTGTTTCAAATTGGATATAAACTGATCAAAAAGATAGCGGGAATCGTGTGGTCCGGCAGATGCTTCCGGGTGATACTGAACAGAGAACACCGGTTTGCCTTTCACTTGAATTCCTGCAATGGTATTGTCATTCAAATGACGATGCGTGATCTCAATTGCTTGATTTTCCTTAACATTATCATCTGTAATAACGAATCCATGATTTTGGGAGGTAATCTCCCCTTTTCCGGTCAATAAATTTTTTACCGGGTGGTTGATTCCGCGATGTCCATTAAACATTTTCGCGGTTTGTAAGCCTTGACTTAATCCTAAGATCTGGTGACCAAGACAAATACCGAAAATTGGCTTCCCTGTCGCAACGATCTCTTTCACCAAAGATATCTGAGCAGGCATGGCAGATGGATCTCCAGGTCCGTTAGATAACATAAAACCATCCGGATTGAAGGCCAACATCTCACTCAATGGGGTATCCATTGGAAAAACACGAACGAAACAATCGCGCTCAGTCAAACAACGAATAATGTTTTTCTTTACACCGAAGTCAACCAGAGCTACTTTATAGCTTGCATTTGGTTCACCTGCATCAAAGACCACTTTTGTTGCCACTTTTGAAGACAACTCCAAACCAGCCATAGAAGGGATCTTCTTTACTTGTTGCAACAATTCCTTCTCATCCAAAATTTCAGAAGAAATGATTGCGTTCATTGCACCTTTATGACGAATGTGGCGCACCAATGCACGAGTATCCACATCTGTAATACCGACACGCTCATTGGATTCAAGATAATCTTGTAGATTACTGTTACCGGAAGCACGTGAGTACATTTCCGAGAATTTCTTGGTAACCAAACCTGCAATTTTTACAGAATCAGATTCCACTTCTTCCGGATGCACACCATAATTACCGATATGAGCAGTGGTCATGATTAGGATTTGACCGTAATAAGATGGATCCGTAAATACTTCCTGATATCCGGTCATTCCGGTATTGAAAGCAATTTCTCCGGTTGTTGTTCCGATCTTACCCGTTGCTTTTCCAATGAAAACAGTCCCATCTTCCAGGACAAGGAGCGCAGGCTTGCGTTCTTCCATATACTAAAATGTTTTTGCAAAATTAGGATTAAAAAAACAATCCACTCAGTAGGTGTCAATAAAAAAGGGTATCCGTTGAAAACTGGATACCCTTTTTATCAATTATTGAATAACATTTACTCTTCAGTAGCTGTTTCTTCGTTGTCTGTAGCCGGAGCATCAGCTTCCGGAGTTGTATCTGCTTCCGCTTCTGGAGCTTCAGCAGGTGCTTCAGTTGTTTCAACTTCTGCAGCAGGAGCAGCAGCAGCATCCGCTTTCTTAGCACCCCCACGACGAGAGCGACGAGTTG